>JBOHBN010000264.1:0-28508 GCA_050698355.1 Streptosporangiales bacterium
ACCGCGACCGTGCTCGCCCAGGCGCTCGTCCGCGAGGGCCTGCGCAACGTTGCCGCCGGTGCCAACCCGATGTCGCTGAAGCGCGGCATCGAGGCAGCGGTGGAGCGTGTTTCTGAAGAACTGTCCAACCAGAGCAAGGAAATCGAGACCAAGGAGCAGATCGCTTCCACGGCCTCGATCTCCGCTGCCGACCCGAGCGTCGGCGAGATCATCGCCGAGGCGATGGACAAGGTCGGCAAGGAAGGCGTCATCACCGTCGAGGAGAGCAACACCTTCGGCCTCGAGCTCGAGCTCACCGAGGGCATGCGCTTCGACAAGGGATACACGTCTGGCTACTTCGTGACCGACAACGACCGGATGGAAGCGTCGCTCGACGACCCGTACATCCTCCTCCACCAGGGGAAGATCTCGGCCGTCAAGGACATGCTGCCGGTCCTCGAGAAGATCATGCAGTCCTCGAAGCCGCTGCTGATCATCGCTGAGGACGTCGAGGGCGAGGCTCTCGCCACCCTCGTCGTCAACAAGATCCGCGGTACGTTCAAGTCGGTCGCCGTCAAGGCCCCCGGCTTCGGCGACCGCCGCAAGGCGATGCTGCAGGACATGGCCATCCTTACCGGTGGCCAGGTCGTCAGCGAGGACGTCGGCCTCAAGCTGGAGAACGCCGACATCGAGCTGCTCGGCCAGGCCCGCAAGGTCGTCGTCACCAAGGACGAGACCACCATCGTCGACGGTGGCGGTGACGCCGAGCAGATCCAGGGCCGGATCAGCGAGATCCGTACCGAGATCGAGCGGAGCGACTCCGACTACGACCGGGAGAAGCTGCAGGAGCGGCTGGCGAAGCTGGCCGGCGGCGTCGCGGTCATCAAGGTCGGTGCCGCGACCGAGGTCGAGCTGAAGGAACGCAAGCACCGCATCGAGGATGCCGTGCGCAACGCGAAGGCCGCTGTCGAGGAGGGCGTGCTGCCTGGCGGTGGCGTCGCGCTGCTCGCCGCGGAGTCCGCGTTCGAGAAGCTTGACTTGGAGGGCGACGAGCTCACCGGCGCTCTCATAGTCAAGACCGCGCTCGAGGCGCCCACCAAGCAGATCGCGTTCAACGCCGGTCTCGAGGGTGGCGTCGTCGTGGAGAAGATCCGCTCGCTCGGCGCGGGTAAGGGTCTCAATGCCGCCACCGGCGAGTACGTCGACATGGTGGCAAGCGGCATCATCGAGCCGGCCAAGGTGACCCGCTCGGCGTTGCAGAACGCCGGGTCGATCGCCGGGCTGTTCCTCACCACCGAGGCAGTCGTCGCCGACAAGCCGGAGAAGGAGAAGGCAGGCGCTCCGGATCCGAGCGGCGGCATGGGTGGCATGGACTTCTGAGTCCGACGCCATACCACGTCTCATCCGAAGGGCGGTCCCGAAAGGGGCCGCCCTTCGTCACGTTCCGGCCGGTTCCCGAACGTTGTCAGTGCCTGGTCGACCAATAGCTCCACCACGCACTGACCACTCCTCTAGCTCCAGCCCGGTCCGCTAGCCGGCCGCCGGAGTTGGTGCCCAGCACGTGTTCGCTTCCAGCCATCCAGGCGGCGAACACGAGATATCCGGTCTCGAAGGCCAGCAGGTCCGCGTCCCAGCGCTTGGCACCGGACCGGCGCGAGGGGCGCAGCAGCAGCGCCGCACCCGCGACGTTGGCAAGCGCCCAGACGCCGTTGACGAGCGGGCCCGAGCGGCGCCCGGCCAGCGGTGTCAGGTGCTGCCGGTTCGCGGCCGCAGAGGCGAGGTGGGGTGCGCTGTTCGCGACGAGGATCCCGGCGAGCACCGACCGGACGCGTGACGATCTCATCGGTCGAGGTTAGCGGTCTCCTAGAGATAGCGCAGCGAGCCGGACACGAACGCGTCCGCATACGTCTCGGTGGGGAAGTCGCCGAGGTAGTACGCGCGCGCCTCCCGCCTGGGCTCCTCGAGCGGGTCGGTCTCGAGCAGCTCGTCCAGGACCGGGTCGAGGTTCGACAGGTCGCCGCGGAGCACGTACGCGGCCCTGGCCATCGGGAACGTGTCGGCGAACCTGTCGCCCTCGCCCACCATGTCGGTGATCGCGAACGGCTTGGCCGAGAACAGGAAGTCCGACACGACGCTCGACACGTCCGATATCAGCGCGTCCGCGGCGTTGAAGCAGTCGACGACGGACCGCTCTCGTTCCGCGGCCACGCCGAACACGTGCGCGCGGCCGGATGTCCGCGCGTCCTCGGCCAGCAGGTCCTGCAGGGCGGCCAGGCGCGCGGCGGACGCGCTGTCCTTGCTCGTGAACGGGTGGGAACGCAGGATGACGGTGACGTCCCGGGCGAGCAGGGCGCGCAGCAGCGGCGTCGCCACCGGCAGCGAGCAGTAGTTGACGTCGCTGGAGAAGCCGGTCCATGTCGGCGCGTACAAGACGACCTTCGGCCTGCGCTCGCCAACGTGCTGGTCGGTGACCTTGATCGTCTCCACCTGCGGGCGTCCGACGATGTCGAACCTGTCCTCGGGGATGGGTACGCCGTGGTCGTGGTACCTGTCGATGGCTGCTTGGCCCGCGACGAAGAGCCGGTCGTACATCTTCGCCGCCGGGTGGTAGCTGGGCGGCTTGTCGCTGTCCCCGTGTAGCAGCTGGATGTGCGTGAGCCGCGGGTGCCGGACGAAGTGGGTGTTCTTCATCGCGTTGTTGACGTAGAAGGCGACTTCGAGGCTCGGCACGGTGACCTCGTCGAGCGCTGTCATCGACTCGCAGCACGCGACGGGCGCCGACGTCATCGCCTGCACCGCACCGAACAGGTTCGCTTCGCGCAGCACGACGACGTACCTGTGCTCGAGCCTGTCGAGGTACGGCAACCACATCGCTACCTGGTACAGCAACCCGGGCTGGCCGCTGAAGTACAAGGCGAAGGCCGGCTTGTACGCCTCCAGTGCCTTCCGGCAGGCCGCCCACGCGGGTGTCCGCTCGCGGCGGAGCCATACGAGCTCGAGCAGCAGCACGCTCCAGCCCGCGGCGGCGGCCACGCTGATTACCAGCAACGGCCACGACGGCAGCGCGAGGACCGCGAATACGCCGAACACTACCACGAGGCCGGTGTCGACCGCGAACGCCAGCCGCGGCGTGACCTGCGGCGCCGTGCGCCGCTCGAAGCCCGGCAGGTTCGCGACCAGGATCCTGGCACTCGTCCACGCCCGTCCCAGCAGCGCCTCTGCGGCGAGCATCGCGACCAGGAGCGCTGCCGCGACCAGGAGCGCGTACGCGCTCACCCCGTTGAGCCCGCGCGCGTACGCGGCGACCGCACCGCAGGCCAGCAGCACTCGTCCGGTCGATGCCCGGCCCAGCTGCCCGTGCCGGTAGTGGTACCCGACGAGCGCGACCGCGAACGCGCCGATGATGTAGCCGAGCCAGGCCGTCGGCTGCCACGCGAGCAGGCAGAACGCGACGATGGATGCCGCGAGGATGGCGGACCGTTGCGCGACGCCGCTGACCAGGCGGACCGTACTGCCCACGACCGTTGCGCCCCTTCCCTCGCCGATGACCGCAAGTATGCCGACACGCGCACACCGTGCTGCCTGGGGCAGGCTCCCGGGCGCGGTGCGGGCGGGGCGTACCCTGCCTCTCGGCGGCAGGCGACGCAGGGAGGTCTCGTGCTCGGTCTCGGCAGAGTGCTGCTCAAGGTGGCCGACTCGAGCCGGTTGAAGCACGTCGCGAGCACCGCTCCGGTCTCCCGGGACGTCGTGCGCCGGTTCATCGCCGGCGACACCGAGGACGACGCGATGCGCGTGACCCGCGAGCTCGCCGACGCCGGGCTCCTGGTCACCCTCGACCACCTCGGCGAGGACACCCGGGATGGCCAGCAGGCCAAGGCCACCGGGCAGGCGTACGTCGACGGGCTGTACCGGCTCGCCGCCGAGGGGCTTGCCGGGGGCGCCGAAGCATCGGTCAAGCTGTCGGCCGTGGGTCAGGCGCTCACGGTCGCCGGGGACGGGCACAAGATCGCGCTGGAGCAGGCGCTGCGCATCTGCGCCGCCGCCAAGGAGGCGGGAACGACCGTCACCTTCGACATGGAGGACCACACGACGGTCGACTCGACGCTGGAGATCGTTGCGGAGGTCCGCCGGGAGTACCCGTGGGCAGGTGCGGTGTTGCAGAGCTACCTGCGGCGCACCGAAGGCGACTGCCGCGACCTCGCCGGTACCGGCTCGCGGGTGCGCCTGGTCAAGGGTGCGTACAGCGAGCCGGAGTCCGTGGCGTACGCGGCACGCCGTGACATCGACAGGTCGTACGTCCGCTGCCTGCGTACGCTGATGGCCGGCCGGGGGTACCCGATGGTCGGCACTCACGACCCGCGGCTGATCGACATCGCCGGATCGCTGGCGGTGCAGTTTGACCGCGACCCGTCAACGTACGAGTTCCAGATGCTGTACGGCGTGCGTCCCGAGGAGCAGCGGCGCCTCACCGAGCGCGGCGAGCAGGTGCGCGTCTACCTGCCGTACGGCACCGAGTGGTACGGCTACATGATGCGTCGTATGGCCGAGAAACCGGCGAACCTGATGGTGTTCCTGCGGTCCCTGACCACCAAGCGCTGAGGAGAGAAGCGTGAGCGATCGGGTCGCCGTAATCGGCGTCGGGAAGATGGGAGAGGCCCTGCTGTCGGGCATGCTGCGTGCGGGCAAGCCGGTGACGGACCTGCTCGGCACCGTGCGTACGGCCGACCGCGCTGCGATGCTGCGCGAGCGGTACGGCATCGCGATAGTGAGCAACGCCGAGGCGGCCGCGGCCGCCGACACGCTGCTGTTCGCGGTGAAGCCGCAGGACATGAGTGCGCTGCTGGACGACATCGGCCCGCACGTCGCCGCGGACCGGCTCGTCGTCTCGGTGGCGGCGGGCATCACGACGTCCTTCCTCGAACGGCGGCTGCCCGAGGGCACCGCCTGCGTACGGGTCATGTCCAACACGCCCGTGCTGGTCGACGCGGCGATGAGTGTGGTCTCGGCGGGCTCGCACGCCACCGAGGAGCACCTGCACCGCACCGAGCAGGTGCTGCGGCCGGTCGGCAAGGTGCTGCGGGTGCCCGAGTCGCAGCAGGACGCGGTCACCGCGCTGTCCGGCAGCGGTCCCGCGTACGTCTACTACCTGGTCGAGTCGATGACCGACGCGGCGATCCTGCTGGGGCTGCCGCGGGGGGTCGCGCACGAGCTCATCGTGCAGGCGATGGTCGGCGCGGCGACGATGCTGCGCGACTCCGGCGACCACCCGGTCACCCTCCGCGAGAACGTGACGTCCCCGGGTGGCACGACGATCAACGCGATCCGCGAGCTGGAGAAGCACGGCGTGCGCGCCGCCGTGCTCGACGCGATCTCCGCGGCTCGCGACCGCTCCCGTGAGCTCGCCGCCGGCGAGTAGCCGCGGGTTCTTCCAGGTTGTCAGTGCCTCATCGAGCTATGGCTCCACCAGGCACTGACAACTCACCGGGGACCAACGGCGGGAGCAGGCCGAACGCGTGCTGCGCCCTGGCGAGGACGGGAGCGGCGCGCTCCCGGGCGTGCTGCGCGCCGAGCGCGAGTACCGTGTCGACGTACCCGGCGTCGGCCTCGAGGGCCGCGTACCGCTGCTGTACGGGCTGCAGCTCCTCGACGACCGCGTCGGTCACGTCGCGCTTGAGCGGCCCGTACCCGTCGTAGCGACAGGCCAGCTTCTCCGGCGGCTCGTCGGTGAGCGCCGCCAGCAGCTCGAGCAGGTTGGCGACACCCGGCCGGGCGTCGGGGTCGTACGCGACGTCGCGCTCGCTGTCGGTCACGGCGCGGGCGATCTTCTTGCGCACGACGTCGGGCGGGTCGAGCAGCCGGATCACACCCGGCGCGACGTCGGGCTCGGACTTGCTCATCTTGCGTGTCGGCTCCTGCAGGTCACGCAGCCGAGCGGCGACCCGCGGCAGCGCGACCTCCGGTACCACGAACGTGTCGCCGTACTTGCGGTTGAAGCGCAACGCCAGGTCGCGCGCCAGCTCGACGTGCTGGCGCTGGTCGTCGCCGACCGGCACCTCGGTCGTCTCGTAGAGCAGGATGTCCGCGGCCATCAGCGCCGGGTAGGTGAGCAGGCTGGACCGTACGGACTCCTGCCGCGCGGACTTCTCCTTGTACTGGATCATCCGACGCAGCTCGCCGTCGTACGCGGTCGACTCCATCAGCCAGGCCAGACCCAGGTGCTCGGGCACGTGGCTCTGCACGAACAGCGTGCACGCCTCCGGGTTCAGCCCCACCGCGAGCAGCGTCGTCGCGAACTCGCGGGTGCGGGCGGCCAGCTCACGCGGGTCGTGCTCGGAGGTGACGGCGTGCAGGTCGACGACGCAGAACACGCAGTCCGCCTCGTACTGCTGCACGGTCCAGCGCCCGACCGCGCCGAGCAGATTGCCCAGGCTGAGGCGTCCGCTGGGTGCGGTGCCGCTGAAGATCCGGCGCTTCGGCGCCAGCGTGCTCGACATCTTGGGTCATCTCTTCTCGCAGATGCCCGCCGAGACCGGCCCGGAACGCGAAAAGGCCGCCTCGACGGGGCGGCCGTTGGGTGCGTGAGTGCGCTAGCGGATCCGCCCGGGGTGGGCGAGCCAGCACGTCATCGATGTGTACCTGCGCACGTACGCAGGATAGCAGGTGTGCCGGAGGCACCGGCTTGCGGCTCCGGCATCTGGCCGTACCCTCGCTACCGTGCAAACGACGGTACGCACCCTGGACCCCGATGACTGGACGACCGCGCGGGACGTGCGGCTCGCCGCCCTGGCCGAGGCGCCGGACGCGTTCGCGTCGACGCTCGCATCGCAGCAGGTCAACACCGAGGCGGACTGGCGCGCGATGCTCGACGGCTCGCGCGGCATCAGGGCGGTGGCGGAGGTCGGCACCGAGGTCGCGGGCGTCATCGGCGCGTTCAGCCGCGGTGGTGTCGGCGAGATCGTCTGGATGTGGGTGGTGCCCGGCTACCGCGGCGGCACCGTCGGCGCGGCGCTCGTGACGTACGCCGTCGACTGGTGCGCTGTCCAGGGGCTTGGCTGCGTGCTGTGGGTGGCCGACGGCAACGAGCGCGCACGCAGGTTCTACGCACGCAACGGGTTCGTGTCGACCGGCGAGCGCCAGCCGTTCCCCGGCGATCCCGAGCGTCGCGAGTTCCAGATGGCGTACAAGCCTACGATGGTTGATTCCTTGTAGCTGGTCGGCATGTTTGCTCGTGGGTGCTCGCCAGGACGCCCATCTGGCACAACCGGGCTGTCGGACGCACTCGGCACACGATCCGTCACCGTCTCCGACGCTGACCAAGCAATCAACCATCGCTGACAGAGAGTCCCCAGCCGCCCCCGGGAGGTTGCGAAACGGCTACAAACAACCGTGGCGAGTGGTGTCCGCGCCGCAAACAAGGCACGCTCCGGGGTGACGTCGTGTAGTAATCCTTCCGGAGGAGCTCATGGATCGAAGAATTCTACCCCGCCTGGTCGCGGGAGCGGCGGTGCTCGCGCTCGCCACCGTCGCGGGCTGCGGCTCGAGCGGCGGCGGCGAGGAGTCCGGGAAGACGAGCTTCTCCCTGCAGGGCGCCGAGCCCCAGCACCTGATCCCGGGCAACTGCAACGACCTGTACGGGATCCAGGTCATCCGCACCCTGTTCACCGGGCTCGTCGCGTACGACCCGAAGACGACCAAGCCGGTGAACATGATGGCCAAGTCGATCACCTCCAAGGATCAACAGCACTGGACCATCAAGATCAAGAAGGGCTGGACGTTCCACAACGGCGAGAAGGTAACGGCGCAGTCGTACATCGACTCGTGGAACTACACCGCGTACGCCCCGCACGGGTACGCCAACAACTACTTCTTCGCGAACATCCAGGGTTACGACGCGATGAACCCGGAGAAGGGCAAGCCCACGGCGAAGGCGCTCTCCGGCCTCACGAAGGTCGACGACTACACCTTCAAGGTCGCGCTCGGCGCCCCGTTCAGCCAGTTCCCCATCACCCTCGGGTACTCCGGCTTCTTCCCGGTGCCCAAGGAGGCGACCCGGAACCCGAAGAAGTTCGACCAGAAGCCGATCGGCAACGGGCCGTACAAGATGGACGGCAAGTGGAAGCACGACCAGCTCATCAAGATGACCAAGTACGAGGACTACAAGGGCAAGAACGCCGGGCACGTGGATGAGATCAACTTCAAGATGTACACCGACGACAAGACGGCGTACAACGACCTGACCGCCGGTGAGCTCGATCTTGCCAACGTCCCGGTCGGCCAGATCGACCAGGCCAGGCAGGCGCTGGGCGACCGCTACCTGCAGGCGGCGACGTCGGGCTTCTACCACCTCGACTTCCCGGTGTACGACAAGCGGTACGACAACAGGCACCTTCGCTACGCGATCTCGATGGCGATCAACCGCAAGGCGATCATCGACAAGATCCTGGGCGGCGCGAGCCAGCCCGCGGACTCGCTCGTATCGCCGGTCGTCGGCGGCAAGCGCGACAACCCGTGCGGCGTGCACTGCACGTTCGATCCCAAGAAGGCGCGCGCGGAGCTGAAGAAGGCCGGCGGCTGGCACGGCACGATGGTCCTGTGGTCGAGCACTGACGAGACGTTCCAGGCCTGGATGGAGGCGATCGCGCACCAACTGCGCCAGAACCTGGGCATCAAGCACGTCGACCTGAAGAACCAGCAGTTCACCCAGTACCTGACCAGCCAGGACAACCAGAAGATCACCGGGCCGATGGAGAACAACTGGTACATGGACTACCCGTCCATGCAGAACTACCTGGAGCCGATCTACGCGAGCAACGGGTCGTCGAACCGGATCGGGTACAGCAACAAGGTCGTCGACGCCGCGATCAAGAAGGGCAACGCAGCCCCGACGATCGACGAGTCGTACAAGTACTACTACAAGGCCGAGGACCAGGTCTTGAAGGACATGCCGGCGATCCCGCTGTGGTACGACCAGACCCAGCAGGCGCGCAGCGACCGCATCACCCACGTGATCCTCAACCCGTTCGGCACCGTCCGCCTCGACCAGGTCCGGATGGCGAGCTGAACCTGGTTCCGCTCCTTGCGTCCGAGGGCCCGGCCGTCATAGCGACCGGATCCTCGGACGCGGGCAGCGGCGTACCCGGACAAGAACCACAGTGGCCACAGCCGTTTCTCGGGGATCGGTCTTCCCCAGCGGTCACGGGAACGGTAACCTCTATCAACGCACCTGCGTGGAGTCGCCCGTCGGAGGGGAAGCCGACGGCCCGGTGGGTGCTTGGAAGCTACGGTGTTCGATGGCTGCTGGAAACAAGCCGCTGGGCGAGGTCAGGTTCCTGACCGTGGCCGAGGTGGCCACGGTCATGCGCGTGTCCAAGATGACCGTGTACCGGCTCGTTCACTCCGGTGACCTGCCTGCCGTACGCGTGGGCCGGTCGTTCCGGGTACCCGAGCAGGCCGTGGAGGACTACCTGCGCACGCCGTTCTCCGAGACCGGCTGAGTCGCGGCCGGAGCGCACGGACGCGGGCGAGGGTGATGCGTCGGCCGCGGTTCTGCTGGACCGGCTGACCGGCGGCCGCAGCGCCGGAGTAGGGTGATGCGTCGGCCGCGCGCCCGAACGCTTGCATGTGCGCGCGTGAGTTGGACCAACAGCGAAGGAATGCCGGTGGGCTCTGTCATCAAGAAGCGTCGTAAGCGCATGGCGAAGAAGAAGCACCGCAAGCTGCTGCGGAGAACGCGCGTGCAGCGGCGCCGCCTGGGCAAGTAGCTAGCCCGCTGGGCAACCCTCCCTGGACGGGGAAGGAGGGACGGTGGCACGGGTCATCCTGGTGACGGGCGTCGCCCGATCACCAGGTGAGTGCCTTGCCGCATCGCTCGCCGGCGGCGCAGGGATCGACCGCGTCATCGGTATCGACATCGTCCCGCCGCGGGGAAGCATCGCTCCTGCCGATTTCGTCCGCGCCGACACCCGCGGCGCCTCGCTGCGCCGGCTGCTCGAGGCGTACGAGGTCGACACCGTCGTGCACGCCGGGATCGTCGCCGGCCGTGACGAGGCGGGCGGTCGCGGCGGGCAGAAGGACATCAACGTCATCGGCACCATGCAGCTGCTCGCTGCATGCCAGCGCGCCAAGCGCATCACCAAGCTGGTCGTCCGGTCGAGTATCGCCGTGTACGGGCTCTCCCCCCGTAACCCCGCCTTGTTCACCGAGGACGACCCGCCGCGCCGACCGCCGGCATCCGGGTTCGGCAAGGACATGGTCGAGGTCGAGGGGTACGCACGCGGGTTCGCGCGCCGGCGGCCGGACGTGCCCGTGACCGTGCTCCGGATGGCGTACCTGCTCGACCGCGACTCGTTGCTCGCCCGGTACCTGTCGCTGCCGGCCGTGCCCACGGTGCTGGGCTACGACCCGCGCGTGCAGGTGCTCGACGCCGACGATGCGGCCGAGGCGCTGCGCCGGGCCGCCGTCGAGGAGCACCCGGGCACGTACAACATCGCCGGTGCGGGGGTCGTCACGGTCGCGCAGGCCGCGCACCTCGCCGGCCGGCCGACCGTCCCGATCCCGAGCCGCGCGATCGGTGCGGTGTCCCGGGTGATGCGGCAGGCACACGTGGTGGACGCGGGCCCGGAACTGGCCGGTACGGTGATGCACTCCCAGGTCGTCGACACGGCCAAGGCGCGCACCGAGTTCGGCTGGACGCCGCGGCTCTCCACCCGGGACGCGTTGTCGCGGTTCGTGCAGGAGCGCGGGTTGCGGCCCACCATGCCGACCTGGGTGCGGAGCGGGCCATGATCGAGGCAGGTCTGGACTTCCTGCGCCGTCGGCTGTCCGGCGACTACACCGTCGAGGAGACGGGCTTGGATCCCGACCTCACCGACAGCGTCGTGCTCCCGGTGCTCCGCGTGCTGTACGACACCTGGTTCCGGGTCGAGGCGCGCGGCCTGGAGAACGTGCCGGACGAGGGCGGTGCGCTGCTCGTCGCCAACCACTCCGGCGTGCTCCCGATGGACGGGCTGATGCTGCAGGTCGCCATGCGTGACCACCACCCGCGGCACCGGCGGCTGCGCCTGCTCGGCGCGGACTTCGTGTTCCGCTGGCCGCTCGCCGCGCAGTTCGCCCGCGCCAGCGGGACGACGCTCGCCTGCACTGCCGACGCCGAACGGCTGCTCGGCGGCGGCGAACCGGTCGGGGTCTTCCCCGAGGGCTTCAAGGGCGTGGGCAAGCCGTTCAGCGAGCGGTACAAGCTGCAGCGGTTCGGCCGGGGCGGCTTCGTATCGGCGGCGCTGCGCGGCGGCGTGCCGATCGTCCCGTGCTCGATCGTGGGTGCGGAGGAGACCTATCCGATGCTGGCGAACGTACGGCCGCTCGCCAGAATGCTCGGCGCGCCGTACGTCCCGGTCACGCCGACGTTCCCCTGGCTCGGACCGCTCGGTCTCGTACCGCTCCCGTCCAAGTGGTACGTGCAGGTCGGCGAGCCGATCGCGACCGACGGGTACGCCGAGGGCGCGGCCGACGACCCGAGCCTGGTGATCGAGCTGGCCGACCACGTCCGCGAGACGATCCAGCACACCCTCTACGCGATGCTGCTCCGCCGCCGCTCCGTCTTCCGCTGAGTCGTCGTACCTTGACAGTGTGTGGTTGACCCATAGCTCAACCACACACTGACAACGTTGAAAATCACGACGCTACGGGGCGATCTGCTCCAGGGTGCGCAGGGCCCTGCGCGCGAGCGAGCTGCGCCGCCTTCGGCGGATCAGCGCGCCCGCGTACAGCACGCCCGCGGCGGCACCGGCGAGCGCGGCCGCCGGGACCGCCACCCGTACGACCCGCCGCGTCGTGCGGAAGTCGTAGACCGGCCACCCGTGGTCGTGCGCGTACGCGGCCAGCGCCTGGTCGGGGTTGACCGCGACCGGACGGCCGACCAGGCGCAGCATCGGCAGGTCGTTGACCGAGTCGCTGTACGCGGTGCAGACCGACAGGTCGAGCCCGTCGCGTTCGGCCAGCGTGCGTACCGCCTCCGCCTTCGCCTCGCCGTGCAGCAGCTTGCCGACGAGTCGGCCGGTGTAGATCCCGTCGTCAGCGGAGGCGATCGTGCCCAGCGCGCCGGTCAGGCCGAGGCGCTGGGCGATGATCTCGGCGAGCTCGACCGGTGTCGCCGTGACCAGCCAGACAGGCTGGCCGGCGTCCAGGTGCAGGTTGGTGAGCGCACGGGTGCCCGGCCAGATCCGGTCTGCCATCCGCTCGTCGTAGATCTCCTCGGCCAGCGAGACGACGTCGCGTACCCGCTTGCCCGCGATGAACGTGAGCGCGGCCTCCTGCGCGTCGGCCATGTGCTCGTGGCTCTCGCCGCTGAACCGGAACCAGGTCTGCTGCCAGGCGAAGTTGAGGATGTCGCGGCTGGTAAAGAACTCGCGCGCGGCGAGGCCGCGGGCGATGAAGTACAGGGAGGCGCCCTGCATCACGGTGTTGTCGACGTCGAAGAACGCCGCGGCGCCGGGGCCGTGCGGAAACGACAGGACTGGTTGATCGCCCAGCGGGTCCTCGCCGGCCGTGGCGCGAGCGGCCTCGCTGGCAGCTGCCTCCAGCCGCTCACGGCCGCTCACGGACCGTCGCCGGTCACCGCGCCGAATTCGCATAGCGAGGAGCCTAGAACAGAGCGGAGCTCAGCAGGCCTTCAGCAGCCGACAGGTGTCGATGTCGATGCCCACCCCGCCGGGCCCGACGCTCACGTCCACGCCGGGCTTGGACGGCTTGGACGGCCTGGACGGCTTGGTCGTCGTGGGATTGGCAGGTTCGGTCGTCGGCGTGTGCGGGGTTCGTGGACGGGGCTTGTCGGAGTCGCAGAGGCCGACGGCGCAGGCGCCGCTGTGAACGACCCTGGTGGGCTCGCTCGTGGGTGACGAGCGGTCCCGCGAGCCGGTGCTCGGCGCCGGCGAGGTGCCCGTACGTCTGGGCGTGGGGGCGGTGGTGCTGGGTAGGTGCCCGTCCGTGGCACGGGCGCCGCTGACCGACGGCATGGGCGTCGCTTTCTTCGCGGATGCAGCGTGCCGGGCCTCGCCCCGCTTCGCGGTACTCACCGGGCTCCGGTCGAGCAGAGCGCTCGTCTTCTGGCCGAGCCTGTTCACCAGGTCCAGTGACTGACGCGCTCGAGGCTGCGCCGCCGCGGGCAGCTCGGGCAGCACGCCGGTGAGCTCCTTGCGCTGGACACGGCTGAAGTCGTCCAGGTACTGCAGCGACGTGGTGCGCCCGGCGTCCTTGTACGTGGCCTGCAGCGTGTGCGCGCCAGCACTCGTCTGCTGGTCCATCGCCACCAGGGTCTGGTCGATCAGCCGCGTCGCCCGTCGGTCGGGGCCTGACGCGTTCGGCATGCCGACGACGCCCTGCCCGCCGCGTCCTCGGTAGCGCTGCAGCAGCCCGCTCACCTCCTGCAGGCGCCGGTCGGCGTACGCGAGGTGATCGCGGCCGCGTTCCTGCCGCGAGGGTGTCAACGCGAGCTGGACGCTCTCTGCGCGAAGTTTGAGGCCGTACAGCGGCTCGCCTGGCAGTGCGCGGTCGGCGCCCGCCCAGAGCCCGGCTACGGCCACGACCAGTGTGAGGACTGCGGTGGTGAGCGCCAGGCCACGCTGGGCGCGCAGGTCGGTGAGCAGGTGGCGCCAGCCGGAACGGCGCGCTCCGGCCGTACGCGGCGCCGGGTTCGTGCGGGCGTTGGTGAGGAGCCGCTCGCGCAACGCATCCCGGAAGTCCGGGCTCGCGTCGGTGCGGAGCGGGATCGAGCGCAGGCGGACCGCGACCGCGACAAGCCTGTCCACGCCGGGGTCACCCGCGCGATGGCCCGGTGCGCAGTCGGCGTCGAGCCGTCGGGCGAGTTCCCGGCGGCCGCGCGACGGCCAGCCCGTCATCGGCGTCCCTTCCCGGTAGCGCGCCACGGCGTCCCCCGGCCAGGCACTGCGTCGATCGTTATGACCTTCGGGGCCGGCTCACTCAACCCGCCGGGTGCCTCCGGCTCCTTGGTACGTAACGAACGGTTGGGGTAAGCGTTACGGCTGCGGTGATCAATACCCGCGTACGCACCGACGCGGACGGCTGCCTCAGGGCCGTTCGGCGGGCAGTATCCGGGCGAGGCTGCGCACTGCCCGGTACTGCAGTGCCTTGATGGCGCCGCTGGCCCGGTCCATGATCTGGGCGGTCTCGGCCACCGACATTCCCTGCAGGAACCGCAGCACGATGCACTCCTGCTGCTCTGCGCCGAGCCGCTTGACCGCCTCGATGAGCGTGTCGTTGGCAAGGGACTGGAGCACCGCGTTCTCCGGGCCCTCCTGGACGCGGTCGCCGTCCAGCATGTCCGCGGTGGTCACCTCGAGGCGGTAGCGCGAGGACTTGAAGTGGTCGGTGACCAGGTTGCGGGCGATGGTCACGAGCCACGCGCCGAAGTCACGTCCCTGCCAGGTGAACGAATCGAGCCGGCGGAGGGCGCGCAGGAAGGTCTCGCTGGCGAGGTCCTCCGCGGCCGGGTGGCTGCCGACGCGGTAGTACACGTAGCGGTACACGACGTCGAAGTAGCGGTCGTACAGTCCCGCGAACGCCTCGGCGTCGCCGTCCTTGGCCTCCTGGACGAGGTGCACGACCTCGGTCGGCTGGTCCTGGGTTCCGTGAGCGTCCGCCGGTGCCGGCTCACGGCCGGGCCGCGCACGGCGCGGCCGGAAGGCACGCGGGAGCGTGCCCGCACCGTCAACCGTCGCGAGCGCCCCTCCGCGCGGTGCGGCCACGGCCGCGCTGAGCGCTGGGGCCGCGGCGGGTCGCACAGCCTCGGCGACCTGTTCGGCGAGCGTGGAAATGGAGTCGCGCAGAGTGTCCGACTGTCCCCTGGTCGGCATGTGTGTTGCTTGTTCCCCTCGCGTACGGAGCGTTCGCGGACGCGAGCAGCGCACCGTACGCCGGAAACCGAGCGGACGGCACTGGCTGCTCTGCGTTGCTCGCCGCGCCCCGCCACGGTCAAGCCCATCGCCGACGCATCCAGGCAGGAAGCGCCAGCAACCGGGTAGACATTACCGTCGGGCATGTCTTCGCGCAGCCCCGTACGCCATGTCGACATGTAGTTACTTTCCGTGATGACTGGTGATGACCACTTCTCGTCCGTTCTGACAAGAATTGCGGACGCATATGGTGGGGTTTGTACGGGATGAGGAGTGACCAGGTGGTACGGACAGTGACGAGGTGATCACGTGACCGACGCGGGTGGCGTACGAGTGCAGTTGCTCGGCAAGCCGGGTTGCCACCTGTGCGATGACGCCCGCGCGGTGATCGCGGCGGTTTGTGCCGAGATGGGCGTCGAGTGGTCCGATCGCGACCTCACGCAGTTCCCGGACGAGCTGGCCCGCTGGTGGGACATGGTGCCGGTGACGCTCGTGGACGGTGCCGTGCACGACTACTGGCGGGTGGAGCCCGACCGGCTGCGGGCCGCCCTGACCGGATGAGGTTCGAGGCCGCCTTAGTCGTCCCGGTCGCCCTCGTAGGACCGAGTTGCTTGCGCCCAGCCGAGCCACAGCAGGAACGCCACAATGGCACCCAGCGTGCCGGAGATGCTGATGGTCACCGCGGAGCTCATCGCGGTGGCGACGGCGCCGGCGAGGACGATCGCGGCGCCCTGCGCGAGCGACAGCAACGCCTGTGCCAGGCCGAGGGCCTGACCGCGGGACCGGTTCGAGACGATCGAGACGAACGCCTGGTTCGCCGCGATGCTGTAGCCGAGGGCGAGCCCGGAGACGAAGACGAGCACGCAGGCGACCCGGAAACTCGGGACGAACCAGAACGGGATCAGGCACAGCAGGCCGACGACCGACAGCGGTCCCATCACCCGCGTGCGCCGGATCGGGCGGACAAAGCGGCTGAGCATCAGCGAGCCCAGGGCCATGCCCAGCGGGCCGCTCGCGAGCAGAATCCCGGAGTGGAACGGGTCGAGGCTCAGCTGGTTCTGCACGTACGGGACGGCGAGCCCCTCGGGCACGACGTAGAAGCCGGCCAGCATGCCCATGCCGATGAGCGCGCGCAGCCGGGGGTCGCCGAACACCACCTTGGTGCCGGTCGTGATCACCCTGGCCATCCCTTGGCCGCGCCCGCGCGTGGCCGGCCGGTTCTTGATGCCGATGCGGAAGAGCAATGCCGACAGGGCGAACGTCAAGGCGTTGAGGAGCAGTGCCTCGTGGGCGCCGATCGTGCCGACGATGATGCCGCCGACCGCGAAGCCGATGACCTGCGTCAGCTGGCTCGTGGTCTGGGTCACCGCGGTGCCCATGACGAACAGGTCGCCGGGCAGGATGTCGGGGAGCATGGCGGACCTGGCCGCGTCGAACGGCGGCTTGGCAAGGCCGGCGGCGAAGACCAGTACGAACAGCGTCCACAGCGGCAGGCCGGGTATGACCATGACGCCCATCAGGACGGCGCGGACGAGGTCGGACACGATGATGACCTCGCGCCGCCGGTACCGGTCGCCGAGGGGTGCGAGCAGCGGCCCGGCGACCAGGTACGGCACGTAGGTGGCGCCGTAGGTCGCGGCGGTCAGCAGCGGCGAGCCGGTCCGGTCGAAGACGAGGATGGACAGCGCGACCTTCGCCAGCTGGTCGCCGATGGCCGACTGCGCGACGGCGACCCACAGCAACTGGAACTCGCGGATGGCAAGCACGTCGCCGAACCTGGTCGTGCGGTCCCCAGGAGATCGCTCGAGAGGGGGCTCGGAGTCCGGCATCGTGGCGAGACTAGTGCCATTTGCGGCGTGTTTGCCTCCTCTTCCACTACGCGAGGCCTGATGCGCAGAACGTCGGCCCATGGCACGTACGGTAATCGTTTCGCTGCCTATTGCCCAGAGTGGACCGAAGCGGTTGCGATTCGCGTAGTTTCATGCCATTCGCGCGTGTGTACGCGAAGGGTTTCGTGGCGTTCGGTTCGCGCTTCGCGCTGGTCGTCTCGCGGTGGAGACGGTCGCACTCGGTCAGGTGCCGGGCACCAGGTAACCAAGCGCGAGCACGCCGAGCACCCAGGAGCCCAACAGGAACAGCCAGGAACGGAACCCCGGCTTCCTCGCGGCCAGGACAGCGAGGATGACGATGGGCAGCAGCAACGCGATGATCATGCCGAGGCGGTCGTTCGCCTGGCCGTATGTGAACACACCCACGAAGACGGTGACGACCGCGGTCGCGGTGCCGAGCACTTTGGTGGGTGCGGTCACGACCTCCGGCAGCTTCACCCTTCCTACGGTACGCGGGCGGCCGGCTACAGACGAGTCCGGCGGCCGGTCCCCGCTGACTTTGTGCGAGCGTTCACAAAGTCGTAACCTGGGGCCCTGCCCTCCGTCCACTACGGTCCGGTCGTGCCCGGGCCCGCTGCACCGAGCCAGGAGTTCCGTGTCGTCCTCGAATCGTGCCGGTCAGCACGCAGCACGCGTGCGCGTCGACCGCGGCATCCCCGACGCGACGGTCGCTCGGCTCCCGCTGTACCTGCGTGCGCTGACCGCGTTGAGCGAGCGCGGTACGCCGACCGTGTCGTCTGAGGACCTCGCCACGGCGTCCGGCGTGAACTCCGCCAAGCTCCGCAAGGACCTTTCGCACCTGGGCTCGTACGGCACCCGCGGCGTGGGTTACGACGTGCAGTACCTCGTCTACCAGATCTCCCGTGAGCTCGGACTGACCCAGGATTCTGCCGTCGCGATCGTCGGGCTGGGCAACCTCGGTAGGGCGCTCGCGGACTACGGGGGCTTCGCCTCGCGCGGTTTCCGCATCGCCGCCCTGCTCGACGCCGATCGTACGAAGGTCGGCCAGGCCGTCGCCGGCCACGAGATCGGCGATGTCGACGACCTCGAGCTGATCGTGCAGCAGCACAACATCACGATCGGGGTCATCGCGACGACACCGCCCGCCGCGCAGCACGTCTGTGACAGGCTGGTGGCTGCGGGGGTACGCAGCATCCTGAACTTCGCGCCCGTGATCCTGCAGGTGCCGGACGGGGTGCGGATCCGCAGGGTCGACCTCTCCATCGAGCTGCAGATCCTCGCGTTCCACGTCCAGCGCGCCGCCGGGCTCGACCCGGCCGGAGCCCTCGCCAAGGTGGAGGACGGATGATCGCCCTGCGTTCGGTTCCTAGCGCACTCGTTGGGTCGGTGATGCGCTCATGACCGTCCTCGTCGTAGGGCTCAACCACCGCACCGCCGACCTCGACGTGCTCGAGCGGGCCGTCGTCACGGGAGAGGCGGAGGCCAAGCTGACCGCCGACGTGGCGCGCAGCGAGCACGTCACCGAGTCCGCGCTGCTCTCCACGTGCAACCGGGTGGAGCTGTACGCCGACGTCACCAGGTTCCACGCGGCGGTCACCGACCTGACCGAGCTGCTGTCCCGACACACCGGCATCCCGCAGGACGAGCTGCTCGCGTGCCTGTACGTGCACTACCAGGACCGCGCCGTCCACCACCTGTTCACGGTGGCCTGCGGTCTCGACTCGGTGGCGATCGGGGAGCCGCAGATCGTCGGGCAGGTCCGGGGCGCGCTGCACGCGGCGGAGGAGCGCGGCACGCTCGGGCGCTCGCTCGGTGACCTGTTCCGCCGCGCGCTGCACACCGGCAAGCGGGCCAGGTCGGAGACCAGCATCGACCACACCGGCGCATCCATCGTGCACCTCGCACTGGACGCGGCCCGTACCCCGCTGGGTTCGCTCGCCGGCCGCCGCGTCCTCGTCATCGGGGCGGGAGCGATGGCGGCGCTGGCGTGCTCGACGCTCGCCAAGCAGGACGTCACCGACATCGTGATCGCGAACCGCACCGCCGAGCGGGCCGAGCGGCTGGCAGAGGCGTACGCGGGGCGCGCGGTGGACATGGCCGCCATCGACACCGAACTGCCCGCGGCGGACCTCGTCGTCGCCTGCACGGGTTCCGTCGGGCCCGTGCTCACCCGTACGGCCGTCGAGCGCGCCCTTCCCGGCCGCGGCGGCGGGCCACTGTGCCTGGTCGACCTCGCGCTGCCGCGCGACATCGAGCCCGCGGCCGGCGAGCTGGCGGATGCCACGCTGATCGGCCTTGAAGACCTCGGCGAGCACGACGGCGATCCGGCGGAGGTCGACGCGGCCCGCGCGATCGTACGAGACGAGGTCGCATCGTTCATCGAGGCGACCGAGCAGGCGCAGGTCGCACCGCTCGTCGCGGCCCTGCGCGGGTCGGCGCAGCGGGTCGTCGAGCGGGAGATGGACCGGTTGCATGCACGGGTGCCTGACCTGGACGACCGGTCGTGCCAGGAGGTCGCCCGCACCGTGCACCGGATCGTGGAGAAGTTGCTGCACACGCCCACCGTTCGGGTGAAGCAACTCGCCACCGGCCCGGAGGGCGGCTCGTACGCCAGCGCCCTCTCCACGCTGTTCGACCTGGACCCGGCGACGCCGGAGGCGGTCGCGCGGGTCGACGATGACGACGGGGAGGCTACCCCGTGAGCGAAAGCGCGCTGCGGATCGGAACACGGCGCAGCAAGCTCGCCCGTGCCCAGACCCAGCTCGTCGCGGATGCCCTCGCGCGGGTGTCGGACCGGCCGGTGGAGTTCGTCGACGTCACGACCGAAGGTGACACGAGCCGCGCCTCGCTGACGCAGCTCGGCGGTGCCGGGGTCTTCGTCGGCGCCTTGCGCGAGCGGCTGCTCGCCGGTGACGTCGACCTCGCCGTGCATTCCCTAAAAGACCTGCCCACGGCGCGGCCGTCCGGCCTGGCCATCGCCGCCATGCCGGAACGCGACGACCCGCGAGACGCGCTCGTCGGCAGCGCCACGCTGGTGGAGCTGCCAGCGGGGGCGCGGGTCGGCACCGGCTCGCCACGCCGCGCGGCGCAGCTGCGCGCCGCCCGCCCCGACCTCGATGTGGTCGACATCCGCGGGAACATCGACAGCAGGATCGCGCGGGTGACCGGCGGCCCCGGGGCCGCGAGCGCCGACCGGTTGGACGCCGTCGTCCTCGCGTACGCGGGTCTGCGCCGGCTCGGCCGCGCGGAACTCGTCCGCGAGGTGTTCCCGCCCGCGACCGTGTTGCCGGCGCCCGGCCAGGGCGCGCTCGCCGTCGAGTGCCGCGCCGCCGACGCCGACGCGTTCGCGCTCGCCGCCGCCGTGGACCACGCCGACACGCGCGCCGCCGCCAGCGCAGAACGCGCGTTGCTCGCCGCGCTCGAGGCGGGTTGCGCCGCGCCGGTGGGAGCGCTTGCACGCGTCGCCGCGACCGGGCACCTTGAACTCGACGGTGCCGTATTTGCGGTGGACGGCAAGGCTTCGATAGGAAGGTCAGCCAACGGTCCCCCAGGCGAGCCAGAACGGCTCGGCCGCGTGCTCGCGGAAGAGCTCCTCGCCTGCGGGGCAGAAGCCCTGATGGGAGAGCAGGTCTCGTGAGCTCGGCTCGCACCCGGAAGAAGAAGGTAAGAGGGCAGGTCTGGTTCGTCGGCGCCGGTCCGGGCGACCCGGCGCTGCTGACCATGCGCAGTGTCGCGGCGCTCGGCGAGGCCGAGGTCGCCGTCGTCGACCGCGACGTCGACACCGCGCTCGTACGTGACCGATGCCGCGACGACGTCGAGGTGCACGAGGTCGACGGCACTGAGCACGCCGCGAATGCCAAGCTGGTCGTGCGCGAGGCCAAGGCCGGCAAGGACGTCGTACGCCTCGTCGCCGGTGACCCCAACCTGTTCGGCCCCTTCGCGGACGAGGCGCTCGCGTGCGCCAAGGCCGGATTGGGGTACGAGGTCCTGCCCGGAGTGAGCGCCGCAGTCGCCGTACCCACGTACGCGGGCGTGCCGCTCACGACCGCCAAGTCCCGTGACGTACGCGTGCTGTCGGCGCGGGACGCGGTCGACTGGAGCACGGCCGGGGCCGGCCAGGAGACCGTGGTCGTCCTGGACGCCGAGGACGAGATCGGCACCGTGGCCGACGCGCTCGTCGACGCCGGACGCGACGCGTCCACACCGGCATCGGTCACCTGGCGCGGTACGACGACCGAGCAGCACACCGTCGTGTCGACGCTCGGTCAGGTCGCCGCGGACACCAAGGACGCCGACTCCGGCGCGCCCGCCGTGCTCGTCGTGGGCGAGGTCGTGGCGAGCAGTGAGCGGCTGTCCTGGTTCGAGCGCAAGCCGCTGTTCGGCTGGCGCGTGCTCGTACCCCGCACGAGGGAGCAGGCCGCCCCGCTTGCCGAGCGGCTGACCAGGTACGGCGCGGTACCCGAAGAGGTGCCGACCATCTCGGTCGAGCGGCCGCGCACGCCGCAGCAGATGGAGCGTGCCGTCAAGGGCCTGGTCAACGGCAGCTACGAGTGGCTCGTGTTCACCTCGGTCAACGCGGTCAAGGCCGTACGCGAGAAGTTCGACGAGTACGGGCTCGACGCGCGGGCGTTCTCCGGCGTGAAGATCGCCGCGATCGGCGAGCAGACCGGCAAGGCGATCGAGGAGTTCGGCATCCGCCCGGACCTCGTGCCGTCCGAGCAGCAGAGCAGCGAAGGCCTGCTGGAGGAGTTCCCGCCGTACGACTCGGTGTTCGACCCGATCAACAAGGTGCTGCTCCCGCGTGCGGACATCGCGACCGAGACGCTCGTCGCCGGGCTCGCGAAGCTCGGCTGGGAGGCCGAGGACGTGACCGCGTACCGCACGGTGCGTGCGGCGCCGCCGCCGGCGGAGACCCGCGAGGCGATCAAGACCGGTGGCTTCGACGCCGTGCTGTTCACCTCGTCCTCGACCGTACGCAACCTCGTCGGCATCGCGGGCAAGCCGCACGCGACGACCGTCGTCGGCGTGATCGGCCCGCAGACGGCCGAGACAGCAGACGAGTTCGGTCTGCGGGTCGACGTGACCGCGTCGACGCCGTCGGTGCTCGAGCTCGCCGACGAGCTTGCCGAGTTCGCGGCGCAGCGCAGGGACGACATGGCCGAGTCCGGCCAGCCGTTCCGCAAGCCCAGCGAGATGCGCCGCGGCGCCCGTCGCCGTTCCCGGTAGTTGCGGCACGTTGTCAGTGTCTGATCGAGCTATAGGTCGACCAGGCACTGACAACTGAGCCGGGTACGGTGGAACGGTGAACGCTCCGGGTTTCCCCGTGTCCAGGCCGCGGCGGTTGCGGCGTACGCCCGCCCTGCGACGGCTCGTCGCCGAGACGTCGGTACGCCCTGCTGACCTCATCCAGCCGCTGTTCGTCAAGGAGGGCATCAGCGAGCCGCAGCCGGTGCCGTCCATGCCGGGCGTCGTGCAGCACACCCTCGAGTCACTGCGCAAGGCTGCCGCCGACGCCGCGCACGCGGGGGTCGGCGGGCTGATGCTGTTCGGGGTCCCCGAGCGCAAGGACCCGTACGGCTCGGCCGCCGACGACCCGGACGGCATCGTGCAGCACGCGCTCTCCGACCTGGCGGGCGAGGTCGGCGACGCGACCGTCCTGTTCGCCGACCTGTGCCTGGACGAGTACACCGATCACGGCCACTGCGGCATCGTCCGCGACGACGGCACGGTGGACAACGACAGGACGCTGGAGCGGTACGCGTCCGTCGCCGTTGCGCAGGCGCGCGCGGGCGCCCACGTGGTCGCACCGAGCGGCATGATGGACGGCCAGGTCGGCGCCATCCGCACCGGGCTCGACGGCGCGGGCCACGCGGACGTCGCGATGCTCGCGTACGCGGCGAAGTACGCCTCGGCCTACTACGGACCGTTCCGCGACGCCGCCGAGTGCGCACCGCGGTTCGGCGACCGCGCCTCCTACCAGCAGGACCCGGCGAACTCCGACGAGGCGCTGCGCGAGGTGCGGCTGGACATCGAGGAGGGCGCCGACATGGTGATGGTGAAGCCGGCCATGCCGTACCTCGACGTCGTGCGCCGCGTCGCCGACGAGGTGGACGTGCCCGTCGGCGCATACCAGGTCTCCGGCGAGTACGCGATGATCGAGGCCGCCGCCGCGAACGGCTGGCTCGACCGCGACCGTGTCGTGCACGAGACGCTGACCGGCATCCGCCGCGCCGGCGCCGACATGGTGCTGACGTACTGGGCGACCGAGGTGGCCGAGCGCCTGGCACGCTGACGTCATTCGGGGTTCTTGGGTTCCCCGTGGTGCCCCTTGTGGTGGTGGCGCTGATCGGCGGGGCATGACGTCGGAGTCGGCGTCGGAGTCGCCTTCTTGCTCGCGGTCGGCGTGGGCTTCGCGTTCTTGCTCGCGCTCGTGGACGGTGTGGGCGACGCGCAGCGGGTCGGCGTCGGGGAGCCGCTCGGCGTCGGGCTGGCGTCCGCGGTGTGCGTCGCGGGCTTGAGGCTGTGCGTCGCGGAGTGGCTCGAGGTGGCGCTCGGTGTCTGCGGAGGCGACTTCGTCGCGCTCTTGCTCGGCGTGGGGCTGTCACCTGGCGTACGGCTGTCGCTCGGGCTTCCGCCCGGCGTCTTCGTGGGCGACTCTGTGGGGTCGTCGGTCGGCAACTGCCCTTCGTCGGGCGGCGACTGCGACGAGCTCTTCGACGGACCGGCGCTCGGCTTCTCGTTGCCGGAGTTCCTCGGTTCCGTCCGGCCCTTCGGACCCGACGGATCCGTCGAGCCCGATGGTCCCTTCCCGTCGTGAGACCCGGAGTCGGGATCCAACTCTGCCTTCGTCCTCATGTGGTCCGGTCCGTGGCGATCCGTCCGCTCGTGCGCGCCGGGACCGTCGCCGTGCCGCCGCCCTCTGGTGTCGCCTCTCTGGCCGCCTCCACCGCTGGCGGAAATGTCGCCCGCCGCCTGCAGCTGTGGGGCGTCGCCGGAGCGGTACGACTCCGCCAGCGATAGGACGAGCGCCACGTACTCCGTGGAGTGGTTGTAGCGGAACACCGCCGCGCCGGGGTGGCGGACGAGATCCGCACCGCCGGCGCACAGGTACCGGCCGGCCGCGAGCGCGGCGTCGCTGATGTTCTGCGGGTCGGCGCGCCCGTCGTCGTTCCCGTCCGCGCCGAACGACGCCCAGGTGCCGGGCAGGAACTGCATCGGCCCCACCGCGCGGTCGTGACCGTCATCGCCGTCGAGCCGCCCGCCGTCGCTGTCGCCGATCCGGAAGAGCGTGGGGCCGTAGATCGGCGCCGTCACCCTGCCGTCGGCCAGCAGCGCCGCCCCGCCGTACCTGCCGTGGTTCGACTCCACCCGTCCGATCGCCGCGAGCAGTGCCCAGTCGAGGCCGCACGTCGGCTCGGTACGGGCGAGGTTCTTCGCCGCGGCCTTGTACGCGCGCAGCGCGACGTACGGGATCCCGTTTCCGGTGAGGCCGGAGACGATGTCGTCCCGCGCCGGCTCAGGGTCCTTCGTGCTCCTGGTGGGCTTGGATTCGTCCGGGTGCCTCGTTGCGGTCTGGTGTTCGCCGCGCGGCCCGAATCCGGTCAGCGCGAGCGGCGGGCCGCCACCCGGGCCGATCGGAGCCGTTGCGGGAGCCAGGACGGGTGCGGTCGCGAGCACGCCCGAGACGCACAGCACGATCGCGGCGGACACCGCGATCGCCCGCACGCCGGCCAGCAATACAGCCATGGGCGCCCCCAAGATGCGACCAAGTTCTCTCACCCTCTCGCACGAACCGGGTGTACGAGAACCCTTCCGGTAACTTCGCAACTTGGTGCGAGGCGATTACGGTGGGCAACGCGAGTAGGGTGGTCAACGTTTCCCTGCGTCATGGGAGTGCGGGCAGGGCCCGCAGCAGCCCGGAATCGTGGTGGTGACCGATGAATGCCGCAGAGATGATGGCTCCTGCGGCCAACCTCAGCCGGGTGCGGCTCAGGCAGGAGTTCGCCCGCCGCGTCGTGGTGTGCGACGGGGCCATGGGCACGATGCTGCACGCGGCCGGCGTCCCCCTCGACCGGGCTCTCTGCGAGCTCAACAGCACCCAGCCGCGCCTCGTACGCGACCTGCATGCGGCGTACGTGGCGGCGGGCGCGGGCATCGTCCAGGCCAACACGTTCGACGCCAACAGGATGCGTCTCGCGCGCGTCGGGCTCGAGGAGAGCGTCGTCGAGCTGAACATCGCCGGCGCCCGGCTGGCGCGTGAGGCGGTGGAGGCGGCCGGCCACCGGGTGCTCGTCGCCGGCTCGGTCGGGCCCGCGACGAACGCGAGCGTCGTGCCGCTGGTGCCGAACCGCGCCGGCATCGTGCGCGAGCAGGTGAGCGCGCTCGCCGACTGGGTCGACCTGCTCATCTTCGAGACGTTCGGCGACGTCGACTCGCTGGTCCAGGCGGTCGAGATCGCGCTCGCCGAGACCGAGCTGCCGGTGATCGCGCAGATGACGTTCGGCGATGACGGCCGGACGCTGCGCGGCGAGGCACCGGCAGACGTCGCCGCCGTGCTCGGTGAGCTCGACCTGGCCGCGCTCGGCGCGAACTGCACCGTCGGTCCCGCCGTCCTGCAGGACGTCGTCGCCGAGCTCGCCCGTGCCGTGCCGCTGCCTGTCTCCGTTCAACCGAACGCCGGCATGCCCCGGCGCCTCGGCGACCAGGTCCGCTACGCGCACGACACCGCGTACTTCGCCGACGCGGCGCGCCAGTTCGTCGCTGCCGGCGCGACCATCATCGGCGGGTGTTGCGGCACGACACCGGCGCATATCCGTGCGATCGCCCGCGCGGTGTCCGGACTCGAACCGCGCCGGGCTCGGGTGGAGCCGCCGGCGTCGCGCCGGGCCGACACGGCGGCGACTGCCCGCGAGGGCGCGTCGGCGGCTTGGCCGCCGGCGGACCGCTTCGCCGTCCTCGCCAGCATCGAGGCTCCGCGCGGTGAAGTCGACGCCTTTGTCGACCAGGCACGCGAGCTCGTCGCGGCCGGTGCGGACGCGCTGGCCATCACCGACGCCGCACCGCCGATGGCCAGGGTCAACCCGGTGGCGGCCGGGGTGGTCCTGCGCGAGCGGGTGGGAGCGGAGGTGCTGCTCCCGGTGGAGACCGCCGCGCACAGCCTGGCGGCGCTCCAAGCCGACCTGCTCGGCGCTCAGGCCCTCGGCCTGCGCATGCTCGTATGCCGCACGGGCGCGCCACGCGTCGCCGGCGGCTACCCGGACCCCGCGTCGCTGTGGGGTGTCGACTCCGTACGCCTGATCAGCGCACTGACCGGCCTGAACAACGGTACGGACTGGCGCGGCGTACCGATCCCGGATCGCACCGGCTTCGTGGTCGGCGCGATGGTGAACACCTCCGCGGCCGATGTCGAGCGGGAACTCGACCGCGTCGACGCGAAGGTACGCGCGGGGGCGCACTTCCTCCTCACCGAGGCGATCTACGACGTGGACGAGGCCGAGAGCGTGCTCTCGGCCTTGCGGGTGCGCGGCGTGGATATCCCGGTGGTCTGCGCGGTCGCCCCGTTCGTCGGGCGCCGCGCGATCGAGCGGCTGCGCCACGAGCTGCCCGAGGTCGCGGCGTCCCGACCCGGCCAGGCCGGCCCGCGCGGGTCGCGGATGGACGCGGTGACCGAGACGGTGGCGAAGCTGCGGCACCTGGTCAGCGGCGTCACGGTGCACGTGCCGCCGTCCGCGGGGAAGGAAGCGGCCGACGTCGTCGCCCGGATCGCGGGGCAGGCCCATGAGTGAGCCGGCACCCCTCGGTCCGTACGGCGCCCGGCCGGAGCCGCACGACGCGGTCTCCGGGCTGTCCCGGGAGAACTCCCTCTACCGCCGCACCATCGCCGCGTACGACCGGCTCGCGGACGCGGCCGTGCAGGGTGTGGACCCGGTGGAGCTGACCCGCGTCTTCGCCGACCTCGTCGGCAAGCAGGTCGTCTTGATGGACCCGTCGTTCGCGGTGCGAGCCCAAGCGGGCGGCACGCGGTGGCGCTGGGACAGGTCCGACCCGAGCGTGGCGCGGCTGGCAAGCGCGCTGGAGGCGCGGCGCAGGCCCATGCGGGTGCCGCCCGTACCCGGCTTCCCGCTGGACCGTGGCCTCCTCGTCACGCCGGTCGCCGCGGGCACACGGACGCTCGGCTACCTGTTGGTCGTCGACAACGAGGAGGACGCCGAGCCCGACGACGTCGACTTGCTCAGCGCCACGTACGCGGCGACCCTGTTCGCGCTGACGCTCGCGCACGAGCGCACCAGCACCGAGCTGGGGCAGCGCTACCGGCACGCCATCCTCGAGGCCCTGGTCGGCGGTCACTTCCTCGATGCCGACGACGCACGCGACAAGGCGCGCTCGCTGGGAGTGGGGGAGGCCACGCCGTACCGGGTCGGTCTCATCCGGGTGGGGCCCGGCGACGATCCCGGTGCCGCCGTCACCGAGGTGGCCGAGCGGGTGGCGGAGGCCACGCCCGCCCTCGTCGCGTCACCGCGGCAGTCGAGCGGCCACGTGCTCGTGCTGGATGCGCCGGCAGGCGGGCTTGCCGCGGCATGGGATCGGCTCGCCGCGCGGGTGCCCGGTACCGGCCTGACCTGCGGGCTCAGCGAGCAGCTGGCCCGGCCGGAGCAGGCGCCGACCGGCCTGCGGCAGGCGGAGCAGGCGATCGACCTGGGCGTACGGCTCGGCAGGCAGGGTCAGCTCATCGCCCACGACGACCTCGGCATCTACCGGCTGCTGCTGCGGATCGGTGACATGCGTGAGCTGTGGGAGTTCGCCGACGACGTGCTCGGCGCGGTCGTCGACTACGACGCCGCACACCGGCTCGAGCTGCTTTCCACGCTGTCTGTGTACCTGCGCCGGCAGGGCAGCTTGAAGCAGGTCGCGCGCGACCTGCGCGTGCATCCGAACACCGTCGCGTACCGCGCGCACCGGATCGAGCGGCTCACCGGCCTCGACCTGTCCGACCCCGACGACAGGCTGCTCGCGCACGTGGCCGTGAAGATCGTCGAGTCACGCCGGCCGGAGCCGCGCGGTCGGGGCATGCCGGGCGGGCAGGCGGGTACCAGGTGATGTGACGGGCCATGGTCATTGGGAGGACACCGTGTTTGGCACTGGAACCACCCGCGAGGGGATGGTCCGACGTCTACGCCAGGACGGGATCACAGACGAGCGCGTGCTGGCGGCGATGGCGGAGGTGCCCCGCGACCGCTTCGTGGGCAAGGACTCGCGCGACGACGCGTACGCCGACCGGCCGCTTTCCATCGGCTCCGGTCAGACGATCTCGACTCCCTGGATCGTCGCGTTCATGACCGCCACGCTGTCCCTGCCGGAGGACGGCCATGCGCTGGAGGTCGGCACCGGCACCGGGTACGCCGCCGCGGTGCTGTCGCGCTGCTGCGCGAGCGTGGTGACCATCGAGCGGCACGCTGAGCTTGCCGACCGGGCACGCGCGACCCTGGCCGACCTGGGCTACGACAACGTCGACATCCGCGTGGGTGACGGCAGCTTGGGCGCGCCGGACCGCGCGCCGTTCGACGGCATCACGGTCACCGCGATGGCGACCCGCGAGCCGCCGGAGGCGCTGCTCGACCAGCTCACGCCCGAGGGCGTCCTCGTCTGCCCCGTCGGCGGGCACAACCGTGGGGAGCTCATCCGCGTGCAGGGCGACCGGCGGGAGACGCTGGTGCCCGTCGCGTTCGTCCCGCTCGTGACCGACGAGTAGCAGAGGTTGTCAGGACCTCAGGGG
>JBOHBN010000265.1:0-6490 GCA_050698355.1 Streptosporangiales bacterium
GAACAGCATCATGATGCCGGCGACCGCGAGCCACGCCACCACGCCGGCCCCCGAGCGGAAGCCCATCAGGAGGGCGAGCAGCATAACCACCGCCAGCGAGATCAGGTTGGCGACCAGCGTGGTTAGCACGTGCGCCCAGAGCACGGACGAGCGTGTGATCGGCAGGGACTGGAACCGCTCGAAAATGCCGCCCTTGATGTCGAGGAAGAGCCGGTATGCGGTGTAGGAGATACCCGAGGCGACCGTGATGAGCAGAATGCCGGGCAACAGGTAGTTCACATACTGATCCGACCCGGCCTGGATCACGCCGCCGAACACGTAGACGAACAGCAGCATGAGGGCGATCGGCATGATCGCGGTCGTGATAATGGTGTCCGGGCTGCGGCTGATGTGGCGCAGGGACCTCCCCAGTAGGACGGCGGTGTCGCCAAAGAAGTGTTTGGTCATTGTGGGTCCTTAGTTGTTTGTGTCGTCGGCGCTGGCCGCGGTGACGGAGGCGTCGTTGCCGACGATGGCGAGGTAGACGTCCTCGAGGCTCGGCTGCTTCTCGACGTACTCAACCTTGGCGGGCGGGAGCAGTTGCTTCAGCTCGGCGAGGGTGCCGTTCACGATGATGCGCCCCTCGTGGAGGATCGCGATCCGGTCGGCGAGCTCTTCGGCCTCGTCCAGGTACTGCGTGGTGAGCAGCACCGTCGTGCCGCCCTGGGCGAGATCCTTGACGCTGTTCCACACCTCGATCCGACCTTGCGGGTCGAGCCCGGTGGTCGGTTCATCGAGGAAGATCACCGGCGGGTCCCCGATGAGGCTCATCGCGATGTCCAGGCGCCGACGCATGCCACCCGAATAGGTCGACACCTTCCGCGCGGCCGCGTCGGTCAGCCCGAAGCGGTCCAGCAGGTCATCCGCGGTCCCGTCGGCGTCCTTCAGGTGCCGCAATCGAGCGACCAGCACCAGGTTCTCGCGCCCGCTGAGGATCTCATCGACAGCCGCGAACTGCCCCGTCAGGCTGATGGACTCCCGCACGTTCGCTGCTTGCGTGGCAACGTCGAATCCGTTGACGCTGCTCGTCCCCGCGTCCGCCTTGAGCAGCGTGGACAGGATCCTCACCACCGTGGTCTTGCCCGCCCCGTTGGAGCCGAGCAGAGCGAAGATGCTGCCCCGCGCCACGTCGAAGTCGATGCCGCGCAGGACGTGCAACTCCTTGTATGACTTCTCCAGGCCCAGCGTGTGGATCGCGGGTCCCCGGGCCTGCTCGGTTGTCATCTGGATATCTATGGACATGGCGTCAGCGTGCAGGGTTGACGCTGCGTCAAGGTCAAGCCCGGGTGCGGACGGACCCACCGGCGGATTCTTCAGCAAGGATGGACCGCTGCCCTGGTAACGCCTCGGGTGCTCCGACCTTCACGCGGCCGTATGGAAACCGAGCCCGGTATAGAGCGCGAGCGCCGCTGCATTGTCGGCCTCCACGCGAAGCGCGATCTGCCGGCAGCCCGCGCCGGTGGACTTCGCGATCGCTGCCGACAGGAGGGCGCGGGCGATTCCGCGCCGTCGCTGGTCGCGCGCGGTGAACAGCTCGATGACGAATGGGCAGTCCGGCACATCATTCCAAGGCGCTCGGTGAACCGTCTGCACCGCGCCGACGATCCGCCCGTCGTGGTCGACCGCGACGGGCGACGCCTCCATCCACAGCTCGCCGTACTCTCCCGCGAAAGTCGCATGCATGTCCGCGACCGCCTCGTCCACGGTGGCCGCCGCGATGCCGGGGTCGTACGCCTCGAAGTAGAGCTTGCCGAGCGCGTCGAGATCGGACCGTCGGCACAACCGAAGCCGGTACGACCCGGTCGACCCGATCGCGCCGGCGGAGTCATCGCTGCGGGTGTCCGCGACGAGCAGTAGGTTTCCCATGAACGCCAGTGTCCATCGGGCCGATCCGAGCTACCAGGCCTCACTCGCCGTGCTGGGGGTAGCCGATGTGCCACCCCAGTCTTCCGGCGCGACGTCGGCGATCGACTGCGAGAACGTCCACTGGTGACCGCCGAGGTCCTCAGCTGAGTACTGCCGTTCGCCGTACGGGTAATCGCGCGGTGGACTCAGAATCCGAGCACCGCAAGACCGCGCGTGGTCGTGGTGAGCGTCGGCGTCCCCAACGTGGACCATCACCGAATGGCACTGTGGCCCGTTCGCACCTGGGACATCACGGCCATACTCGGGATCGGCATCGGCCACGATCACGACACCGTTGCCAAACGAAAGCCGGGCGCGGTGGTCTCCGGCACGCCACATCTCAGTGAAGCCGAACGTCGCACATAGCCAGTCCACCGCAGCGCCTACATCCTCGTAGACAAGCTCCGGTACGACGCTGGCCGTCCCCGTTGTCCTGTTCACCACCATGCCCGGACCCTCCATGAGCGACCCGACGCCGCGTAGGGCGTATCCGTCGTTCGCCTGGGAACAGTTTTCGGCCTCCACTCGGAGTGTCAAGGCCGCTTCACCTGTCCGCCGACCGAGCCAGCAGCGCATCGACGCGAGCGCAGGTCTCCACCAGCGTCGGTTCCGCCGTACGCAGCGCACGCGGAGCGATGTGCCCACCCGGATATCGTTGCTCGACCTCGTCCAACCGTTCGGCCACCGTCACCGTTTCGCCGCTCGGTCCGCGATGAACGTCGCACCACGCGAGCAGGTCGCTCACAAGCGACTGCTCGTCGTGGAACTTCGCGAGCTCATCGCCGAGACCCCGTAGGGACGCTTCGTAGTGCGCGCAGGTGTGATGTGCGACAAGGCTCGCCAGCCGTGCCTCACCCTGCGCAGCGAGCCAACGGGCACCGTCCAACTGGTGAAGTCCGGTCTCGACCAGGCTCGGCGCGTACCCAATGTCATGCAGCCACGCGGCTGCGACGAGCACCTCGCGCTCCTGGCAGCCCAGGCAAGCCGACACGTCCGCGGCGAGCGTCGCAACAGCCCGGACGTGACGCAGCCGCTGGCCGAGTGCGTGCAATCTGTCTTCGGCGATCGCCTGGGCCACGTCGACGTCCACCCGGACAAACCTAGTGGGCCCGGAGCCTCTGAAGGTGTCCCGAGCCGCGAAGTAGGTGGGCGAGCGTCAACTGGCCGGTACCGTGAGCGGCGCCGGCCCGACCGTGGTCGATCAGCTCGTCGCCGACTCGCGGCTCGATGTGATCCGAGCCGACCCCAGCGCTGGGCAACCGAGGCTACCAATGAACGCGGTCAGCCTCGCCATCGTCACTGTGTGACTCCGCCGATGACGGTAGCCACCGTCTTGTGTACGGCTTCGGTGCCGGGCGGCGTGCCCTTCCGGTCGGCGAACAGGAGGTGCCCCGCTCCGACCAGCGTGGGCGCGAGCGCATCGACGTCCGCATCGGCCGTGATGCGTTCGAGGTCGCGTTCCGCGGCCAGGTAGGAGGCGATCATGGCGGCGGCTTCGGTGAGGACCGGCACGCCGGTCGGCCACGTCCGGCGCAACCGCTCGCGGAGCTCGTCGCGGAAGGTGACGAGCGGAACGATCGCCACGGCAACCGATTCGAACAGGGCCGTCAACGCGGCGGCGACGTTGCCGGTGACGGTGCCGGTTCCTGCGGACTCCCGTAGCGTGACGGCTTGCGCCTCCAGCCGGTCGACGCGGTCGAGCACCAACTCTGCGAGGAACGCGTCGAAGTCGTCGAAGTGCCGGTGCAGGACGCCCTTGGCGAAGCCTGCCTCCGCGGTGACCGCCCGGCTGGTCAGCGCGCTCGGGCCATCCCGGAGGAGCACCCGCTCGGCGGCGTCGAACAACTGCGCGCGCACGTCCCGGATGTGTATCCCTGTCGGCACCGTGCCTCCCTGGGTTCGTTCGCGGCCCGGTTCGCCGGTGGTGCACCATGTGCCGCATGGGCATGCGCCCACTATAGTGGGCGCATGCCCACTATGCCGTCCCGCCAAGAAACCGCCGCCAAGCAGGAGCCCCATCAGGCACGAGAGGTAGCAGAGTCGTTCGGGGTGAACGCCGAACGCTACGACCGTGTCCGGCCGCGCTACCCCAGCGCCATGGCCGAGGCGATCGTCGCCACCAGTCCGGGACCGGACGTTCTCGATGTCGGCTGCGGTACGGGCATAGTCGCCCGGCAGCTCCAGGCGGCCGGCTGCACGGTGCTCGGGGTCGAACCGGACGAGCGCATGGCCGAGTTCGCGCGGCGCGGCGGCACCGCGGTCGAGGTGGCCGTCTTCGAAGCCTGGGATCCCGCCGGCCGGACCTTCGATGCAGTCGTCGCCGGGCAGGCCTGGCACTGGGTGGATCCGGTTGCAGGGGCTGCCAAGGCGGCCGAGGTGCTGCGGCCGGGCGGCCAGCTGGCGTTGTTCTGGAACGCAAGCCAGCCGCCGCGCGAGCTGGAGGCGGCGTTCGTCGAGGTCTACCGCCGGGTGCTGCCCGACTCGCCCATTGCGGGCCTCCCGGCCGGGTCAGCTCCGGACGTGTACGCGGCGATGGTGGACAAGGCATCCGACGGGATGCGACGAACGGGCATGTTCGGTGAGCCGGAGCAGTGGCGGTTCGACTGGGAGCAGCCCTATACCCGCGACGAGTGGCTGGAACTGTCGTCCAGCACCGGCGTCACCACCCGGCTCCCGAAGACGGACCTGGACGAGGTGCTCACCGGCCTCGGCACTGCCATCGACGCGGCCGGAGGCGCCTTCCGCTGCCGTTACACCACCGTGGGCGTCACCGCGGCGCGCACCTGCGCCGCCTGACGCAACCGTCACCCAGGTACGGGGCGGGCCAGCAGGTCCGCGAGGTGGTGGCGCAGTACGACCAGGGCGCCGTCCGGGGTCGTGCGCCCGGGGCTCAGCAGCAGCTGTAGCGCCAGGCCGTCGAGTAGGGCCCAGAGCCGGTTGGCTTCCACTTCGGCGCGGTCGCCGGCGAGCAGTCCGGCGTGCACCAGCGACCATGTGAGCGAGGAGCACAGCTCGTGCATGCCGGCGTCGGTCTCGTCCCGCACCTGGTGCAGCGCGGGGTCGGACAGGCCGGCCCCGGTGAAGGCAAACCATACCTCGGCCTCGGTACGGCGTTCGTCGTCGAGCGGTAGCACCTCCACGCAGTAGCGGAGTACGAGCTCTGCGGGAGCCCCCTCGGGATCGATGCGGGCGATGCGCGCGCGTACGCGGGCGTCGACCTGGCGCATGGCGAAGGCGAGCAGTTCAGCCTGCGTGCCGAAGTAGTGGCGGAGCGAGCCGGCAGAGACCCCGGCTTCCTGCGCCACGGTGCGCACCGACGCCCCGTCCACACCATCGCGGACGATCACCCGCCGGACCGCCTCACCCAGGTCTCGCCTGCGCTTGTCGTGATCCACCACTCGCGACATGGGTTCTTTCTAACACAGTCGTATCAAGTAGTTCGCACGACTGTACTAAAACGGGTGTGTGGGATCGTGCCACGCCTTCCCACCGCGGACTATGCCGCCGATCCTCCGTCCCTGTTCGGGCGCTTGGCACAACGTTTACTACCGGGCTTGTCGTTCGTCCTGGTTAGAGTCGAGAAAGCGAGCGAGGCGGCGGGCGCGGGCGGCGGCTACCGCCGACTCTTGGACGATGGTCGTCCGTAGCTGGCCTCACCCCAAGGGGGACGCGGTGGTTGCTGAAAGCGAGGCGCCACCCGCCCGGATCCTGACCTGGCCGAACCTGCTGTCGGCCCTCCGGCTGCTCGGCGTGCCACTGTTCCTCTGGCTGGTACTCGGCCCGAGGAGCGACGCTTGGGCGGTGGGCGTGCTGGCCGCTTCGTCCATCACCGATTACCTGGACGGGTGGCTCGCCCGCACCTTCAACCAGACCAGCCGCGTCGGACAGTTGCTCGACCCGCTCGCCGACCGGCTGTACATCTTCGCCGTCGGGGTCGGGCTGACGATGCGCGACGTCGTGCCGTGGTGGCTGGTCGCGGCGCTCGTCCTGCGCGACGTCGCGATGGCGGCGATCACGTCAGCGCTCTACCGGCACGGGTACGGGCCACTCCAGGTGCACATCCTCGGCAAGGCGGGGACGCTTTGTGTGTTGTACGCGTTTCCCGTGCTCTACCTTGGTATTGCCGTACCCGCCCTCGAGCCGTACGCGCACATCATCGGTTGGGCGTTCGCGATTTGGGGCATCGCCTTGTACTGGATCGCGGGTGTGCTGTATATCGAGCAGGCACGCCGATTGCTCCGGGACAAGCGGCGGGGGCGGGTCCCCTACCTCCCCGGAGAGGCGGGCACGAGCACTGATGCGAGCGAGGCGGTGGTCTAGCGACACGGGTCACGGTCGCGCGCGTATGCCGCGCGACCGGTTGAGGACGATCGGGAAGGAGGTCATGGGCAGATGAGGGCCGTCGTCATGGCCGGGGGCGAAGGGTCGCGGTTACGTCCGCTCACGGCGAACACTCCGAAGCCACTGTTGCCGGTCGTCAATCGGCCCATCATGCAGCACGTCCTGCGCCTGTTGAAGCGCCATGGCTTCACCGAGACCGTCGTCA
>JBOHBN010000266.1:0-3288 GCA_050698355.1 Streptosporangiales bacterium
TCGCGAGCCGCCTACCAGCTCGAGCGAGGCGCCACGTGGCGAGACCGTTTTACAGGAGTCAACAGCACCGACCGGAGCGCCACAAGATTCCACTGTGGAATGCACTGGGGTCGACCCACCGTTCGGCAGGCGACACAATCGACTCGTGGACGTCCTCAGCAGCCGGATACTGATCCGGCCGTCCGATCCGGAGCGGAGCCGTACGTTCTACCGGGACACGCTCGGGCTGGCCATCTATCGCGAGTTCGGCCCGGCCGACAACCCCGGCATGGTCTTCTTCGCCGGGCACGGCTTCATCGAGGTGTCGATGCAGTCCGAACAGCAACAGGCGTCAGACACGCTTGCGATCTGGTTGCAGGTCCGCGACGTCCACGCGGAGTACGAGCGCCTCACTGCGCTGGACGTCCCGATCGTACGAGAGCCGAAACAGGAGCCGTGGGGCCTGATCGAGGCGTGGCTCGAGGACCCCGACGGCGTACGTATCGTGCTCGTCGAGATTCCCCAGGACCATCCGCTGCGCCGCGACCAGCGCTAGCCCCACCGCGGTTGCGGCGCGGGTCCGTAGTGGGGTCGTGGATGCGGAGTCGTGACTAGCGGGGAAGGTCCTCATGTGATGGCACGCAGTTGGCGTCGATCGATCGTCGTTCAGCCTCGCTCATGCCTGCCTCGAGGAGAATCCTCTGAACCAGTGCATTCTTGCCGCGACCGTATTCGTCGATGTTCGCCGCTGCCGCGCTGACCCGTCTCTTCACCGACGCGTACTGCTCCCGCAAGGCGGCACTGGACCGCAACGTATCCCGGACGCACAGGTGGTTACGCAGCGACAACGAACCCTCGACGATCACGTAGGTGTTGGTTTTCTGCCAGCCCGACGGCTCCTTGAACGCCCACCGCTGGGGGATGCCCAGCTCACCCAACGGTGTGAACCCGACACCGACCAGCACAGCGGAGGCGGACTCGACGTCCGCCTCCGCGACGACGATGTCGCAGTCGATGACGGGCTTGGCGGCAAGGCCGGGCACCGACGTACTGCCCACATGCTGGATCGTCACGACCGGCACATTTGCCGTTGCCATCGCCCGCGCGTACTCGTGGCGCAGCATCTCGAACTGTCTCGCCCATGCGGGGTCATAGTCAACGACCGTGATCACCGCACCAGCCTAGAGCCGTACTTCCCACGGTGAGTCCCTGCTTCCCATTGCCTGCAGGGCGTGGGAAGCAGGTAACCAGTTACATACCGTGATCAACTCGGTCCCGGCGCATCGGCTCGTGCGGCGACGTGTCGGGTTGTGACGGGTGGGGCGCGGGTACGCTGGCGGGGTGCCGGAGTTCGAGAACAGCGTCGCGCTCGTGACGGGCGCCGGCCGAGGTATCGGCCGGGCCGTGGCGCAGCGGCTCAGCTCCGCCGGCATGCGAGTGGCACTGTCCGCGCGAAGCAAGGACGAGCTGGAAGACGCGGCCGCGTCGTGCGCGGGCCCCACCATGACGCTCCCGGCCGACATCACCGACCCCGCGACGCCCGACCGGCTGTTCAGCGCCGCCGAACGGGAGTGGGGGCCGGTCGGCGTGCTCGTCGCCAACGCCGGCGCGGGCGCGTCCGCGCGCGTGCACAAGACGTCCGACGAGGACTGGCAGCGGATGCTCGACCTCAACCTCACCGCGCCGTTTCGGTGCATCCGCCGGGCGATCCCGGCCATGCTCGACGCGGGAACCGGCCGGATCGTCATGGTCGCGTCCATCGCCGCCAAGACCGGCGAGCCGTACCTCGGCGCCTACAGCGCCAGCAAGCACGGCGTGCTCGGGCTCGTGCGTACGGCCGCGCGCGAGCTCGCCAGTTCCGGCGTCACGGTCAACGCTTTGTGCCCCGCGTACGTGGACAGCCCGATGACCGACCTCTCGATCGCGCAGATCGCCGAGAAGACCGGCCGCAGCCAGCAGGACACGCGCGCGATCCTGGAGCACAAGCAACCCACCGGGCGGCTGGTCACACCGGCCGAGGTCGCCGAGGCGGTCATGTTCTGCGTCAACAGCCCGTCGGTCACGGGCCAGGGCATCAACGTCGACGGCGGTGCGGTGCAGTCCTGAGCCGCCGCGCTACCTGCTCCCCGCGAACGCGTCCGGCGCGCCGGTCAGGTCGACGCTGAGCTGCCACAACCGTACGCGCGCGGCCTCCTCGTACGCCTGGGCGTCGGCGCGCGCCTCCCGCTGCCGGTCGTAGAACCGGCCGGTCACGGCATCCAGCTCCGAGGCCGCCGCGAGCCACGTCGTCGACTCGATGCCGGTTTCCAGCTCATCCACCGACGCACCGCGTTCGCGTATCACCATCTTGGTCGGCATGAACGTCCCCGGGTGCAAGCTGTTCACAGTCACACGCTCGGGATCGAGCCGGTCCGCCAGCTCGAACCCGAACATGATCTGCGCCAGCTTGCTCTGCCCGTACGCGCGGTCGCCGCTGTAGCCGCGTTCGAGCATCACATCGTCGAAGTCGATCGGCGCCTGGCCGAGGGACGCGACGTTGACGACCCTGGCGGGTGCGGAGGCGATCAGCAGCGGCAGCAGCTCGAGGGTGAGCAGGAACCCCGCGAGGTAGTTCACGGCGAACCGCAGCTCGTACCCGTCCGCGCTCGTCCTGCGCTCGCGTCCGTCCGGCTCGCCGGAACCGACCCCTGCGTTGTTGACCAGGACGTGCAGCAGGTCGGTGGTGTCACGTACTTCCCCGGCCAGCGCGCGCACCTCGGCGAGGTCGGCCAGGTCGGCCTGGTACGTGCGGGGAGCGTCGCCTCCGGTCGCGCTGCCGATACCCGCGGCGACCTCATCCAACCGGCCCCGGTCGCGGCCGTGAAGCAGGACGGTTGCGCCGTCGCGCGCGAGCCGCTCGGCGACCGCCCGGCCGAGGCCGTCGGTGGCGCCGGTGACGAGGATGGTGCGTCCCGCTGCTGCCATGGCTTCCTCTCGCTGAGCTGCACACGCAGGCTAACCATCCAGGCCTACAGCCGCGGGTCGACCGGCTCCGACTCCAGCGCGAGCACCGCGAACACGCACTCGTGCACCCGCCAGAGCGGCTCGCCGCGGACAACCCGGTCAAGCGCCTCGAGGCCGAGCGCGTACTCCCGCAGGGCGAGCGAGCGCTTGTGCCCTAGGTTGCGGTCCCTTAGCCGCGTGAGGTTGGCGGGCTCGGTGTACTCCGGCCCGTACACGAGGCGCAGGTACTCGCGGCCGCGACATTTCATGCCGGGCTGGACGAGCCGCCCGGCTGAGGAGCGGGTCAGGTTGGCGGCCGGCTTGACG
>JBOHBN010000267.1:0-13672 GCA_050698355.1 Streptosporangiales bacterium
CCCCGCGCCATGCAACGCCGCGAGCAGTGCCCGGCCGAGCCGGGTCAGGTCGCTCGCGGTCGTGAACAGACCGGCGTGCCCGGCGACACCGCCGAACGCGTGGAAGGCGTTGCCGTCGTTCACCTCACCGGCCAACGTGTGGCTGCGCCACCCGGCGAACGCCCCCGGCTCCACACCGACCGGGTACGGGTCGCCGGTCGCGAGCATCGCCCGCTCGTATCGGTCCCCGTGGGAAGTCGCCGCAACCGGTACGCCCGAGGCGGCACCCGGGCGGAAACACGAGCCGCCCTGCCCCAGCGGCGCGAACAGCTCGCGCCGCGCGACCTCCTCGATCCCCGCTCCCGCGACCTCCTCGACGATGCCGCCGAGGAGCATGAACCCGAGGTCGGAGTAGTGCCTCGCCGTTCCCGGCGGGTAGCGCAGCGGCAGGTCCGCGGCGTACGCGAGGGCATGGTCCGGGTCGCGGGTGAACGCGTACGTCGGCCACCATTCCCACAACCCGGCGCGATGGGCGAGCAGGTGGCGCACGGTCACCTCGCGCTTGACTCCCTCACCGAACGCCGCGTACCAGCGCGCGATCGGGTCGTCGGGGCCGAGCCTTCCCGCGTCGTGCAACCGCATGGCAAGGCAAGTCGTCACGGCCACCTTGGTCACCGACCCGACGTCGAACAGCGTGTCGCGCGTCATCGGCAGCGGCTCCGCGAGCGGCGACTCGCCGTCGTGAGTCTGCCGCGCGCCGATCGCCACATCGACCGCTGTGCTCTCCGCCGTCGCCACCCGCAGGACGGCACCCGTCGGGCCGGTCTCCCGCGCGACCAGCTCATCGGCGATCGCGGCCAACCGGCCGACCAGGTCCCGGGGCGCACCAACCGCCATGCGAAAATCTCCTCCTGTCGCAGCTGAAGTACAAGTAGGTAATCTACTTGTACGCACGAGGGCGAGGAGGACCGATGGCCCGCAGACTGTGGGGGCTGGCCGCCACGACGTTGACGGCGGTCGCGCTCGTGACCTCGGCGTCGTGCAACCCGGCGGCGCAATCGGGCTCGTCGCAGGACGGGGGCGACGGCGGCAGCACGCTCGTCATCGCCCGTACCGCGGACGTCGACGTGCTCGACCCGCACCGGGCGACGGCCTTCCAGACCGTGCAAGCGCTCGGCCTGGTCTACGACTCGTTGCTCACCACCGACGCGAAGGGCGAACTCGCGCCCCGGCTCGCCCAGCACTGGAACGTGAGCAAGGACGGGAAGACGGTCTCGTTCACCCTCCGGAAGGGCGTGAAGTTCCACAACGGTGACCCGCTCACCGCGACCGACGTCAAGGCGAGCCTGGAACGGGTACTCGACCCCAAGACCGCGGGCGTCGGGGCGTCCAACCTGGCCAGCGTCAAGACCGTCGACACCCGCAGCGACCACCAGGTCGTGCTGCACCTCAGCAAGCCCGACTCGGCGCTGCTCTACGCGCTCACCTCGGTCAACACCTCGATCGTCGACCACGCCTCGATCAAGAGCAACGGCAAGCTTCCGCGCAAGCCGAACGGCACGGGCCCGTACCGCTTCGGCGAGCGCAAGCAGGGATCGCAACTCACCCTCGAGGCCAACAAGGCGTACTGGGGCACGAAGCCCGAGATCGACAAGATCCAGATCCGCGTGATCCCCAGCGAGTCCTCGATACTCTCCGGCATGCGCTCGGGCGCCTTCGACCTCGGCCTCATCACCGACCCGAGCGTCGCCCACCAGGTCAAGGGCGGGAAGGTGGACCTGGTGAAGAAGCCGAGCCTCCCATACCACGCGCTGATGCTGAACGGCCGGCATCACCCGCTGGACAAGCTGAAGGTGCGGCAGGCCATCGCCTGCGCGCTCGACCGGCAACAGGTCATCGACACCGCGCTCGACGGCGACGGCAAGGTGACCGGCCCGATCACGAGCCCGGCGTTCTCCTACCCGCCCACCGCGGGCCTGCCCTGCAACGCTCCGGACACCGCCAAGGCCAAGCAGCTGCTGTCCCAGGCCGGTTACCCGGACGGGTTCAAGGTCGACTGCCTCGTACCAACGGGGCTCTGGGCGACCGGAGTCGCCGAGGCGGAGAACGTCCAGGCGCAGCTGGCGAAGGTCGGCGTGCAGCTCACGCTGAACAAGGAGCCGTCGAACGTCTACGTGCAGGACTGGCTGAAGGCGGACTTCGACACGACGATCGCCCGCAACGGCGGCTCCTACAACCCGTACCTGATGTACGGGCGGTACTTCACTACGGGCGGCAGCCTGAAGAAGCCCGCGGGCCTGACATCCGACGAGCTCAGCTCGCTGCTCGCCAAGGGGAACGCGCAGACGAGCACGGACGCGCAGCGGCAGACCTACCAGCAGCTGCAGAAGCAGATGCTGCACCTCTCGCCGTGGGTGTGGATCCTGCAGGAAGAGGCGTACTACCTCGTGGGCAGCGACGTGCACGGCTTCCAACCAATGCCGGATGAGTCGCTGCGCCCGCTCGTCAACGCCTCAGTCGGGTAATGACACGCCGGTACCTCGCGACACGGCTCGGCAGCGCTGTGCTGACGTTGTTCGGCGTCGCCGTCGTGGTCTTCATCGTGCTCCGGGCCCTGCCCGGAAGCGCGATCACGGCCAAGGTGGGCACCTCGACCGGCCTGCTCACCGACGCGCAGCTCCGCTCGCTCGAGCACTACTACGGGCTGGACCAGCCACCGCCGGTGCAGTTCTTCACCTGGCTCGGCAGCGTGCTGCAGGGCAACCTGGGGATCTCCGTCGACAGCGGCAACTCGGTGGCCTCGCTGATCGCCGACGCCGCGCCCGTCACGGTCGAGCTCGCCGTGCTCGCGACCGTGATCGGGTCGGCCGTCGGCGTGCTGCTCGGCGTCGTCGCCGCGAGCCAACCGCACGGCCTCCGCGACATCTCCATGCAGTCGTTCGGGCTGCTCGGCCTGGCGCTGCCGGAGTTCGTCACCGCGTCCGTCCTCGTCACCGCGCTCGCCGTGACGTTCGGGTACTTCCCGAGCCCGGGTACGTACGTCTCGCTCACCGATTCGGTGGCGGGCAACGTCAGCCAGATGATCTACCCGGCGCTCGTGCTGTCGGTCGGTATCGCGGCCACGGTGATGCGTACGACCAGATCCGCGTACCGGGAGGTCGCGCACGCCGACTTCGTCCGCAGCGCGCACGGCAAGGGCCTGCGCCCCATGCGGGTGCGGCTGCGGCACATCCTGCACAACGCCTCCGTGCCCATCGTCACCATCGTCGGCATCCAGTTCGGGTACCTGCTCGGCGGCACCATCATCGTCGAGCAGATCTTCGCCCTCCCCGGCCTCGGCCGGCTGCTGTTCACCTCGATCGTGCAGCGCGACTACCCGGTCGTGCAGAGCACGGTGCTGCTCATCGCCGTCGCCTTCGTGCTGGTGAACCTGATCGTCGACCTGCTGTACAAGGTCATCGACCCACGGGCGAGGCCGGCGTGACTGCGGCGACCCAGGCAGCGCCGGTGGAGGTGCGGCCCGGCGGGCGGTTCAGCGGCCTGGTGCGCGGGGTGTGGGGGGACGCGAGCGGCCGCATCGGCCTGATCATCTGCGCGCTCGTGGTCCTTGTCGTGGTCGCGAGCGCCGCGGGCCTGCTGCCGTACGATCCAATCGCCCAGCATCCGGCGGACCGGCTGCAGTCACCGTCGTCGGCGTACTGGTTCGGCACCGACCAGTTCGGCCGCGACGTTGCCTCCCGTACGTTCACCGGCCTCATGTCCTCGCTGCGGGTCGCGGCGGTGGCGGTCGGGCTGGCGGCGTTCTTCGGCGCGCTCGCCGGTGTGACGGCGGGCTACTTCGGCAGGTGGGTGGACGCGGTCATCGGCCGGCTCGCCGACGTGCTCTTCGCGTTCCCCGCGATCCTGCTCGCGCTCGCTGTGGTCGCCGCGCTCGGCCCCGGATGGCTGAATACGGGGATCGCGATCGCGGTGGTCTTCATCCCCATCTTCATCCGCGTCTCGCGCGGTCCGGTGCTCTCCGTGCGGTCGTCCACGTACGTCGAGGCCGGCCGCGTGCTGGGCTTCTCCCACACACGGCTGCTCTTCCGGCACGTGCTGCCCAACGTGCTCGCGCCCATCATCGTGCAGATCTCGCTGGCACTGTCGTGGGCGATCCTCACCGAGTCCGCGCTGAGCTTCCTCGGCCTGGGCACCCAGCCGCCCGAGCCGTCGCTCGGGCTGATGGTCTCCGACGCCCGCAACCTCGTCACCACAGCGTGGTGGACACTCGCGGCCCCCGCGGTCGCGATCGTCGTCGCGGTCATCGGGTTCAACCTGCTGGGCGACGGGCTGCGCTCCGCACTCGACCCCGCGGAGGACAAGTGACCGCGGTGCTCGACGTACGGGACCTCTGCGTCCAGGTCGACCGCGGCGAGGCGGCGCAGCCGATCGTGCGCGACGTGTCGTTCACCGTACGGCCCGGCGAGGTGCTCGGCGTCGTCGGCGAGAGCGGCAGCGGCAAGTCGCTGACCGCGCTCGCCGTACTCGGGCTGCTGCCGGAGAACGCCAGCGTCACGGCGGGCGAGATCCGCTTCGACGGGACCGACCTGCGCACGCTTCGGGATCGGGACGCCCGGACCCTGCGCGGTGCCCGGCTCGCGATGATCTACCAGGACCCCACGACCTCACTCAATCCGCTCATGCGGATCGGCCCCCAGATAGCCGAGGGGTTGCGCGCGCACGGCACCGGCCGGGAGGAGGCCAGGCACCGCACGCTCGAGGCGCTCGACAAGGTCGGCCTGCCACGCCCGGAACGGATCGCACGCTCGTACCCGCACCAGCTGTCCGGAGGGATGCAGCAGCGCGCGATGATCGCCACGGCCCTCGTTCACCGGCCCAGCCTGCTCGTCGCGGACGAGCCGACCACCGCCCTGGACGTGACGATCCAGCAGCAGATCATCGCGCTCGTCGACGAGCTGCGCCGCGACACCGGTCTCGCGGTCCTGTGGATCACCCACGACCTGGGCGTGCTCGCCCGCATCGCCGATCGCGTCGCGGTCATGTACGCCGGCCGCCTGGTGGAGGAGGGCCGGACGGTGGCGGTGTTCGACGACCCGCAGCACCCGTACACCGCCGCGCTGCTCCAGTCGATCCCCGTACCGCAGGGCGCCGACCGGCCGCCGCTGCGGCAGATCGGCGGGCGCCCACCGGACTTCGCCGCGCTGCCGAGCGGCTGCGCCTTCCACCCCCGGTGCCCGCAGGCGCGGGACCGGTGCGCTGTGGATACGCCGCCGCTCACCGAGCGTACGACCGGGTGCGCGGCCTGCTGGGTGCCGCCGCGGGAGTGGCACTCGTGATGCTCCAGGCCGACGGGCTCGTACGCCACTACCGTCCCCCGGGCAGGGGCCCGGCCGTACGCGCGGTCGACGGCGTGTCCCTCGCCATCGAGCGGGGGCAGACGCTCGGCGTAGTCGGCGAGAGCGGGTGCGGCAAGTCGACGCTGGCACGCCTGCTCGTCCGGTTGGAGGACCCGACGGCCGGGCGGGTCGTGCTCGACGGCGACGACCTGACCGCGATGCGGCGCAGTAGGCTCCGTGCCGCTCGCCGCCGCATCCAGCTGGTGTTCCAGAACCCGTACGCCTCGCTCAACCCGCGGTTGACGATCGGCGACGCGCTGGCCGAGGTGCTGCACGTGCACGGCATGGCAGCGGGCAAGGCAGCGGCCCGGCACCGGGTGGCCGAACTGCTCGAGATGGTCGGGCTGCCCGCGTCCGCCGCCGGCCAGCACCCGCACCAGCTCTCCGGCGGCGGGCGCCAGCGCGTCGCGATCGCCCGCGCGCTCGCGGTCCGGCCCGACGTGCTGGTGCTGGACGAGCCGACGTCCGCGCTCGACGTGAGTGTGCGCGCCGAGGTGATCAACCTGCTGGTGCGACTGCGCGCGGAGTTCGAGCTCACCTGCGTGTTCATCTCCCACGACCTGGGCATCGTCCGCCACATCAGCGACCGGGTCGCAGTGATGTACCTGGGCACCGTCGTCGAGCTCGGGCCCTGGCAGCAGGTCTCCGACGCCCCGCTGCACCCGTACGCCAGGTCGCTGCAGGAGGCGGTGCCGGTCGCCGACCCGCGGCTGGAAGCACGGCGCACGGTGACGGCGCTCACCGGTGAGGTCCCGGACGCCGCGCACCCACCACCGGGGTGTCGCTTCCACACCCGCTGCCCGCTCGCCGAGGACGTGTGCCGCCAGCAGGTCCCGGACCTGGAGGAGCTGCGTTCAGGCCACTGGACGGCCTGCCACGTGGTCCGCCGGGAGCTCGTCGGGAAGAACGTGTTTGGAAACTAACGTTGTGGACGAGAGTTGAGTCGGAGTTGTCCGACATGTCGGTGCTGTCTGAAGCCCAAGCCACACCGGGTTGACCTCGACCTGACCTTTCCAAACACGTTCTAAGCCATAGGGTTTGGGCAGACCGCCGCCCGCTGCCCCAGACGAGGAAGACGTGACGCGACCGCTGCAACCTGGCGACCCGACGGCGCTCGGACCGTTCCAGGTCGACGCGCGTCTCGCCGACGCCCAGGGCGGCGTGGTCTTCCTCGGTTCGGATGCCGAGGGACGCCGCGCGGCGATCGCCGCGCTCGTCGGGCCGGCCGCCGAGGACCCGGCGATGCAGGAACGGTTCCGGGAGGTGGCCGACCCCGGCGAGCTGTACAGCAAGGGCATCGGCGTGCTGGCCGCCGACTTCGAGGGCGCCACGCCCTGGGTGGCCACCGCGTACGACGCGGTGCGGCCGGGTGCGGAGCGCGTGATCGAGGAGCTCGCCACCCGCGACGCCACCGCCCGCTACTTCCAGCCGTTCACCCAGTACCCCGCCGAGACCGGGTACGTGCCGAGCAAGCAGGGCCCGTCCCGCCCGCGGCGTTCCGGCTGGTGGTGGCTGGTCGTGGGCATCCTGTTGCTGGCGTTGTTGCTGCTCCTGCTCGTCTTCCTCGCCAAGTGCGGCGGCGGCCCGGGGCCGCAGCCGTCAGGCACATCCACCAGCACGGTCACGACGACGGGCTCCGGAACGGGGTCACAGTCACCCACCCGGTCGCAGTCGGCGAGCCAGTCAGCATCGAACAGCCAGTCACGGTCGCAGTCGCACAGCCCGTCGTCGCGTCAGCCGTCCAGGACCCGGACCCGTTCGGGCACGCCCACGCCCGGCGGCAGCAGCCTCCCCACCGGCCGTCCGGTGGACTACCCGTAAGAGCCGGCACCTACGCTGCATCCATGATCGAAGTCACCACGCCACTCGTCGCGGTCGTCGGCTACAAGCGCAGCAAGCTCGCCCCCATGGGCGGTCAGCGGGTCCTCGTCGTACGCGACGGTTTCCTGCGCATCCTCGGCAAGCAGGGCCGCATCGACCTCGACGTGCCCGTACAGCAAGCGACGGCCCGGCTGACCGTGACCAGGACCGTCGAGCTGCGCGCCAACAAGAGCTCGGCGATCGTCTACGGCTTCTCGCAGCTGTCCGCGGTCCCGAGGGAACTGCAGCAGCTCGCCCACGACCAGAGCCTGGGCGCGGAGTTCATCGGCCTGACAGCCACCGGGGCGAAGACCAGTCGGGTTCTCGTCGAGGGCCTGCACCGCCGCGGAGTCGCCCAGGGCTGACGGCCTGGACGCTGCGTGCACGGCGTCGGCTAGACTGCACCGGCCAGAGTACGGGCAGGTAGCTCAGTCGGTACGAGCGCTCGCCTGAAAAGCGAGAGGTCGGCGGTTCGATCCCGCCCCTGCCCACGAGCTAGCTCAGCCTGCTCGCTGACCTACGGTCAGCTTCGCCGAGCGCCGCAATGATTCCCGGGGCCGAGCCCCCGGACCCCACGCCTGTGGTAATGGCCGTACGCACGCGTAACGTGCCTATCGGAGGTGAGCTCATGACGGATGGCACTGACGCGGGCGGGCAACGGGCGCCGGTGAGCAGGTTCCCGGTTCCCGAGCTCGACGACCTGCCGGAGGACATAGCAGCGCGCATCAAACAGGTGGAGGAGAAGACCGGCTTCGTACCGAACGTCTTCCGTGCGCTGGCACACAGGCCAGCGGAGTGGCGGGCGTTCTTCGACTACCACGACGCCTTGATGGACAAGGAAACCCCGGCGCTGAGCAAGGGTGACCGGGAGCTGATCGTGGTTGCGACGAGCGCGGAGAACGACTGCCTGTACTGCGTCGTGGCGCACGGGGCAGTCGCCCGCATCCGCAGCCACAACCCGCGCATCGCCGACCAGGTGGCGACCGACTGGCGCAAGGCGGAACTGGACGACCGGCAGCGCGCGATGCTGGCGTTCGCGGTGAAGCTCGCCACCCGGTCGGCCGAGGTCCTGCCGGCGGACCTGGATGCGTTGCGGGAGCATGGTTTCACCGAGGACGACATCTGGGACATCGGCGCGATCACGGGGTTCTTCGGTCTCTCGAACCGGCTGGCGCATCTCGCCGCCATCCCGCCGAACGACGAGTTCTACCTGATGGGCCGCATTCCCCGCGACGAGGCATCGCAGCAGAACCAGCCCTAGTACGTACACCAAGCATCCGGGCGCACCTACCACGAGGAGTTCCTGCTTCTCATGGCCTGCAGGCCATGAGAAGCAGGAAACCAGTTACATACCATGATCATTTCGGGAAGAGCCGGCCGGGTTGTGGCGACTGGGTGTGGGGCAGCGGCATCAGGTCGCGGGGACGGGTTGCCGGCCCTCGCGGGTGGGTGCGAGCACGGTGATCCGGTCGCCCGGGTCGAGCGTGGTGTCCGCATGGGCGGCGTGCGTGCGACCCCTGTGGGTGGTGGCGACGACCAGGCTGCCGCTGGGCCAGCCCAGGTCGCCGACGCGACGACCGGACGCGAGCGCGTCCCTGGTGATGGTGATCTCCAGGATCTCGTAGTTCTCGAGCGGGGTATTGGGCTCGTGTAGGCGCGCCTGCGGGTCCGGCGCACCGAAGTCGGCGGCCAGCTCGGCCTGCTCGGTTTCGGCCGCTGTCGCCTCGAGTCGCTCGTTGACGGCCGCGAGAACGTTCCGGTTGGTGATCCAGCCGATCAGCTCGTGGGTTTCGGTCGACACGACGGGTAGGCCGTCGCGGCCGTACAGGACGAGCTGACGCAGGGCCTGGTTCAGGGTCTCGTCCCGGAACAAGGCCTGCGGCCTGCGGCTGCGCAGCACGGGACCCGCTAGCACCGTCCAGAGCGCGGCGCCGCTGTCGGCCGCGACCGGCTCGCGAGCGGACCCGTTGCTATCGCGTACGCGCCAGTGGTGGTCCTCCGCTGCACCTCCGGGCAGCGGCTGCATCGCCTCGCCCACGGTCACCTGGTGCAGGGCACTCGACGGTGTAGGGCGGTCGATGTCGGTACCGCGGCGCAGGAGCTTGGTGGTGTAGATGGTGCCGCGCGTGAGCCGCTTCGACAGCGCTGTGGAAATACCAACGGCGACCATTACCGGCAACGTCAACCCGAACGCGCCGGTCATCTCCACCACGCTCGCGAGCGAGGTGAGCGGTGCCTGGGCGGCGGCGGCGAACACGCCACCCATCGCCACCATGCCGTACAGGGCGGGCGGGCCGACGACGGGACCGAACACGGCATGCGCGACCATGCCGTACGCCGTCCCGGCCATCGCGCCGATGAACAGCGACGGGGCGAAGACGCCGCCCGAGCCCCCGATGCCGACCGTCAGACCCGCGGTGACCATCTTTCCGATCACGAGCACGGCAACGAACCAGAGCGCGAAGTGCGCCGGGTGACCAACGACCTCTCCCATCACCGGGTAGCCGACGCCGTACATCTGCGGCAGCAGGAAGAGCACGATGCCGAGGGCGACGCCGCCGACGATCGGCCGCGCCCACTCCGGCCGTGTCTTCCACACCGCGTCGCACAGGTCCTCGATCCGGTACAGCAACGACTTGAACCCCACGCCGATCAGGCCGGCGATGAGGCCGAGAACCGCCACGAGCAGGTACGTGGAGATGTGCTGGACGGATAGGTCGTGCGGGAAGCTCGCGAAGAACGGGCCGGAGCCGAAGAACTGGTAGCTGACGACGTTCGCGGCAACCGCGGACAGCAGGATCGCAGGCAGCGCGTCAATGGAGAACTCCCGCAGGATCAGCTCGAAGCCGAAGAACACGCCGGTGATGGGAGCGTTGAAGGTGGCGGCGATGCCGCCTGCCGCACCGCACGCGACGAGTACGCGCAGCCGCCGCTCCGACATGCGCACGACCTGCCCGAACGTGGAGGCGAGCGCGGAGCCGATCTGCACGATCGGCCCCTCCCTGCCGACCGAGCCGCCCACGCCGATGCAGAGCGCCGACGCGAAAGCCTTGACACCGCTCACCTGCGGACGGATGCGGCCACCGTTCTCCGCCACGGCGATCATGACCTCGGGGACGCCGTGCCCGCGCGCCTCTCGCGCGAACCGATAGATGATCGGTCCGTAGAGCGCGCCACCGACAATCGGGATCAGCAGGTAGAACCAGCGCCCGAGGAACGCCAGGTGGTCGCTGGGGTGCGTACCTGCGAGCGGGTGGAGGTGTCCGGTGGCGAGCCAGGTGAACGCGAAGATCAGGTAGCGGAAGCCGACCGCGCCGAAGCCGGCAGCGATGCCCACTGCCACCGCGGCGAGAAGCAGCCCAGCGCGGTTACCGCGCAGCCACCCCGCTACGCGACCACGAAGGTCGTCGCGTTCGTGGACGCGGACACCAGGATCCCAACCGGAGCCAGCAGCGTCATCCTTCACTCAGGCGACCGCATTCATCACGGCGCGCGCGGAGTTACCCGCGGATCTTCGTTGCATATAGACATTATCGCAGACTGCAATTAATGTCGCCGAACAGGCACCCGCTGCCGGCGTCAACGCCAGCCCACGGACCACTCCTGCTCCGGGGCCTCGCCCGCCGCCTCGGCGAAGAAGGTGAGGCCGTCTGCCACCTCGCGGCGCTGTGCTGCCGACATCTTGTCCAGGATGCGACCGACCTCGGTGCGACGGCGCCGCATCACGGCACGGACGAGCGCGGCACCGGACTCGGTGGGGACCAGCCGCACAGCTCGGCGGTCACCCGGAACGGGCTCACGGTCGACGAGCTCCTTGCGCTTCAACCGATCGCACATCCGGGTCGCCGTCGACGGGTTGACGTCCAGGCTGTGGGCGAGGTCGACAACGCGCTGCGGGCCGCGAGAGGCGAGCAGGACGAGGACGCGGTACTGCGGCAAGGTCACGTCCTCGGACATGCCGGCGAGCGAGCGCGCCGCAACGCCTACCAGGGCGCGACTCGCCGCAACGGTCGCGTCCACGAGATCCTCGCGCGTACGGTGCACATCCCTGGACTTCCCGCCCGTCATCGACCTAGACTATTGCACAGGGCACTATTTGTCCCAATGCTTCTATGCCCTCCGTAGGAGGCGACAGATGCACGAGGTGCACATCACCAGCGAGGTGTGGGCGTTCGACTGCGAGCGCTGCGGTCACCGGTGGACCGAGACGTACGAGCTGCACGCGACGCCGGACTTCGGTGGTGGGGAGTTCTCGACTTGGCATCGCAGGGGCCTGCCCTGCCTGTCGCCGGCGGCAGGTATGCCCTGCCCCGAGTGCGCCGGGTTGCGGGTCAAGCAGCATCCGCGCCATTCCGCCACGCCATTCTGGCCGGTCGACACGGCCTCCTGACCAACATCCGCCTCCGCCGGCCGGTCGCCGGTCAGCGGCGCAGCACCTTGCGTACGGCGTGGATGACGGTCTTCGGGTCCGCTTGCGAGGTGCTGTCGAGGCGGGTGCGGATCTCGCCCGCGCCGTCGACGAGGTAGATCACGTCGGCATGCTTGACGTCGTAGCCGGGGTCGACCTGCTTGGCGAGCTTGTTGGGATGCTCGACGCCTTCCTCCTCGCCCTTCACCTTCCAGTACGGGACGTGGTACCCCTCGCGTACGGCGCTCTTGATCTGCTTCTTCGACCCGGTCAGGAAGTACCACGGCACGTCGGCGGTCGCGGGATCGGCGTGCGCCCCGTACTGGTGGAGGAACTCGCTGAGCTGCCGCGGGCCCGGCCCGCCGGGGTCGACGTTGAACGTCACGATCGCGGTCTTGTCGCCGAGCCCCTTCGCGGCCAGCTTGTGCTGTAGCCGTGCGAGATCGCGGGCGAGGATCGGGCAGTCGGTCGTGCAGTACGGGAACAGGAAGCTGACGATCTGCACCTTGCCGTCGAGACGCTTCGACGAGACCCGGTCACCGTTCTGGTCGGTCAGCATGTAGCTGGGTGCGGGGCCGAAGTCGTGCTGGGACTTGGACTCCACGTGCGCGGCCGGCTTACCGGAACCGCCGCCGTGCTGGGCGCCTCCTGCCCACAGCAGCCCGCCACTAAGGACGACTGCGGCGAGCGTCGCGACCGCGACGGGGATGACGAGCGAGCGCCACCCGCGGCTAGCTGCCATCGTTCCTTCCTCCTGACGGTGTACTGGGACCCCCACCAAACTAACGCCGCGGGCGGCGGACCTTGGAACCGAGCCAGGCGAGTACACGGTCGCCCTGCGTACCGAACGGGTTGTCCTTGACCAGGTACGTCCAGGTGGCCGTGGGCCGCTTGAGGCCGGCGAGGTCCAGGTCGATCCGGTCGCCTTCGACTTCCAGCGCCTCGAAGGTCTGCACGGTCTCCTCGTCGACGGCGGCCAGACCGCTCTCGAACGCCTCGATCGCGGCCTTGTTGAACGCGTCCAGCGGGCTCTCCCGACCGAGCGCGCGCAGGTGGATGCCGTCGCGCAGATCGGTGAGGAACTCCAGGTGCTGCACCCAGCACCGGTCAAGGTGGTGCAGCGCCACGAGCCGGCAGGCGCGCACGAGTTCGGGCTCGCCGACCGCGTCGCGCAGCTCTGCGTACCGCTCCGGGCGCCACTCCTGCAACCGCTCGGCGGCGATGTCTGTGTGCAGCAACTCCCGGCGGCGCACCGACATAGCCTCGCGCTGGCCCTCGACGAGCCGGTTGTACCGCCACGTGTTGTGGTGGATCTCCAGGTCGACGCCCTCGGCGACGCGCTGCGCGTGCTCGATCGTGTGCCGGACGTGTCCGTCCTCGACCCTGCCGTCGGCGGCGGGCTCGGCAGCCGGCGCGGCGTCGGGTACGTACTTCTGGACGAGCTCGTCGTCCAAACTGGCGAAGGTCACGGACCTGCCGGGGTCGCCCTGTCGGCCCGCGCGACCGCGCAGCTGCGCGTCGATCCGGCTGCTGCGGTGCCGCCCGGTGGCGACGACGGCGAGGCCACCGGTCGCGACCACCCGGTCTCGGTCCGCCCCGGCCGCACCGCCGAGCCTGATGTCGGTGCCGCGTCCGGCCATCTGCGTGGAGCACGTCACCACGCCGTACGTGCCGGCCTCGGCGATGATCGCGGCCTCCTGCGCGTCGTTCTTCGCGTTCAGCACAACGCAGTCGACGCCGGCGTCCCCCAGCTTGCCGGCCAGCCGCTCCGACTCGGCGACGTCGAGGGTTCCGATGAGCACCGGCCGGCCGGCCTCGTGCGCGGCGACGATCTCAGCGACGACTGCGGACTCCTTGTCCGCCACCGTCGCGTAGAGACGATCCGGCTCGTCCTCGCGGATGCACGGGCGGTTGGGTGGGATCACCGCGACCTCGAGCGCGTAGAACTCGCGGAACTGCTCGGCAGCGGCCATCGCGGTGCCGGTCATGCCGCAGGTCGCGGCGTACCGGCGCACGAGCGCCTGGACGG
>JBOHBN010000268.1:0-8048 GCA_050698355.1 Streptosporangiales bacterium
GGAACGCCGCCCGTCCGATAGGGTCGGTCGCGGAGGATTCGCCTAGTGGCCTAGGGCGCACGCCTGGAACGCGTGTTGGGGGCGACCCCTCGCGGGTTCGAATCCCGCATCCTCCGCCACTGTGACCCGCAGAAACGCCGTATTGCGCTCAGAACGATACGGGGCCGTGCGCGCCGTCCGTCATAGGGCTTCGCGGGGCGTCCGCGTACCCGCCTGACACCAGAGGCGAGCGGGTGACCGGTGGTCAGACGCCGAGGTAGGCGAGGACGGCGAGTACCCTGCGGTGCTGCCGGTCGTCGGGCGGCGACAGGCCGAGGTGTCGTGCGTCGGCGCCCAGTCCAGCTCCTCGGCGGCGCGCCGCGAGTCCATCAGCGGTACCGCAAGTCCCATCCGGAGCCAACCAGGGCTCGTCGGCTGCAAGTGCACCTTCCAGGTCAGATCCGCGGCCTCGGCGAGCAATCGGAGCGACGCGTCCACGTGCCTGCCCCGCAACGTCTCGGCGACAAGCGGACCGGTGAGCACCGGGCCCGCCGCGAGGTTGAACGCACCGCCCACCCGCCGGCGCAACGCCGCGAGTACTGCCGCGGCGACGTCGTCGGCGTGCACGCACTGGAACCGGAGCACGGCCGGGAACGGGCCGACCGGGACACGGCGCCAACGCAACAGCGAGAGCGGTGCGAGCGGGCCGATGAAGTACCGTGCGATCTCGCTCGCGGCCGCCCGCTGGAAGACCAGCGCCGGACGCATCCTGGTGATCGTCATGCCGCGCGCGTCGGTCGCGTCGAGCATCGCCTCCACGGCGGCCTTCTGCTGGGAGTACAGGGAGCCGGGAACGCCGGTGGCCGGCCACCGCTCGTCGACGGGGACGTCCGGCTCGGGGTGCGGCGCGTAGGTGCCGAGCGATGACGCGTAGACCAGATGCGGTACGCCGGCGTCGCGCGCCGCCGCGATGATGTTCCGGTTGCCTGACACGTTGGTCTGATGCAGCAGCCCCGGCTGGCGGTTCGGCTGCAGAAGCCATGCCAGGGCAACCACCGCGTCGGCCGACCGGAAGACGCTGACGAGGTCGGCAACGGCCTGCGGCGAGCCGACGTCGATCTCGTGCCACTGCGCCACGTCGTACGGATGGCCCGCGCCGACGACCGGTGAGCGCCGGGCCACAGCCTCCACCGAGTCGACGTGGTGTTCCCTGGGAGCGCGGCTCCACACCCGCCGCACATTTCAGTCCCTGCTGAAGTGTCGCGGCCCTAACGTGCCATTCGTGGTTGAGCAGACTTGCGCCGAGGCCGGCGCGGCCGGGTCGTCGCGACGGCTGGTGCTCGTGGTGATGTGCGTCGGGTACTTCCTGGTCTTGCTCGACGTCACGATCGTCAACGTGGCGCTGCCGTCCATCGCGTCCGGACTGGATGCCAGCGTGCGCGGCCTGCAGTGGGTGGTAGAGGGGTACGCGCTGGCGCTCGCGGCCCTGATGTTGGGCGGCGGAACGGTCGGTGACGTGTACGGACACAAGCGCGTCGTCATCACCGGGCTGGGGATCTTCGCGTTGGCGTCGCTCGGATGTGGCCTGGCGCCGAGCATCGCGACGCTCGTGGTCTTCCGCGCCTTGCAGGGCACCGGCGCCGCCTTGATGCTGCCCGGCACGCTGGCCGTCATCACCCACGCCTACCCCGAAAATCGGGAGAAGGCCCGCGCGATCGGGGTGTGGGCGGGAATCGGCAGCGCCGCGCTGCCCGCCGGGCCGCTTCTCGGTGGAGCGCTGATCGAGGCAGTGGGCTGGCGAGCGGTGTTCCTGCTCAACGTGCCCGTCGTCGCGGTCGCGCTCGTCGTCACCGCAAGAGTCGTACGCGAATCGACCGACCGGCGCGACGGGCGCGTCGACGTACCGGGCATCCTCATCGGCGCCGCCCTGCTCCTCGTCGTGACCTTCGCCTTCGTGCGGGCGGGGCACGCGGGCGTCGGGCCACCGGTCATCGCCGCGGCCGTTGCCGCGGTCTGCCTGCTCGCCGTCTTCGTGGTGATCGAGCGATCCCGTACGCACCCAGTGGTCCCGCTGGCACTCTTCCGCCGACCGGTGTTCTCGACCGCCAATGCCGTGGCTGGCGCGATGAACCTCGGCACCCTGGGCACGCTGTTCGTGCTCACGTTGTACCTGCAGGACGTCGTCGGCTACTCCGCGCTGTTCGCGGGTATTGCACTCGTACCGGCGTTCCTGCCACTGACGCTGCTGGGTCCGCCCGCGGGACGGCTCACAGCCCGGCTGGGCTCCAGGTGGCCGATGACCGCCGGGCTGCTCACCGCCGCGGCAGGTGTCGGGTTGCTCGCACTGCTGCGCGCCGACTCCAGCTACCTGGTGCTGCTGCCTGCCCTGCTGCTGTGGGGAATCGGACTTGGCCTGCTCACGCCCGCCGTGGTGGCGGCCGCGATCGGCGCAGTACCGGCGGACCGCGCCGGGCTCGCCTCGGCGGTGAACAACACCGCCCGACAGGCCTGCGGCGCGGTGGGCATCGCCGCCTTCGGCGCGATCGCCGGCCGGCCCGGGAGCGCGGCCTTTCTGCCGGGCCTACACGTCGTCGTGCTGGTCGCCGCAGGACTGTTCATCGCCGGTGCGGCGGCGACCCTCGCGTTCGTCCACCGCGAACCGGCCTGATCAGCCGGTCGCGGTGATCCGCCCCCCGCCGCCCTCGGCGTACTGGTCGGACGTGACCTTGCCGCCGAGCGGTCCCTTCAGGTAGTCGACGAGCGCCTGCTGGTACGTCTTGCCGACGACCGTGAAGTCGAACTCGCCCAGCGGGTAGGCGTCACCGCCACGCGCGGAGAAGTCGTTGGTGGCTAACGTGATCGGGTCACCCGCGACGACCTGGCCACCCTGTACGACGGGAATGTCGTCGCCGGTGCTCGGCTCGCCGTCCGGACCGGCGAGCGTCGCCTCCTGTACGCGCTCACCCGGGGTGGCGATCTCGCCGGACTGCTCGTCGATGACCTGCGCCTGCTCGCTCGGGTCGTAGGTGAACGAGAACCCGGCGATCTGGCCGAACCGCCCCTCAGGGGACGGCGCCGCCGACACGAACCGCTCGAGCAGCGCCTTGAACGCGTCCCTGGTCACGCCACTCTGAACGGCGACCAGGTTCGGGAACGGCGCGATGCTGAACGTGTCGAATGCGGTCACCTCGCCCGGCCCGATCACCGAGTCGTTGCGGATGCCGCCGCCGTTCTGGATCGCCACCTGCGGCTCGGGGACGCCGAATTCCTCGGCCTGCTGCCTGCCCGTCCACAGCAGCGAGTCGGCCATCAGGTCACCGAGGTTGGTTTCCTCGCTGCGCACGTGCGTCTGCACGCCGTCGAGCGGCACCCGCGCGTCGGCGACGACGGTGTTGCGCAGCTCGTCGAGGAACGCAGCCACCGGCTCGACGACCCGCTTCTGTACCTGCGGGTCGGGCTCGACGGCATCCGGACCGACGCCGGAGACGCGTACGGGCCCGCTCGCGGACTTCCAGCTTCCGGGGATGACGTTGCCCGCCCGGTCAAAGCTCACCCTTAGGTGACCGACGTACTTGTAGTCGCCGTTGGTCGTGACGATCGGCACCTGCGTCCCGTCGACGTCGGACTCGACGATCGGGTAGCTGTACGGCTCGCCGGTGTCGGGGTTGATGCTTCGTTCGTCGCCGGGTACGAGACGGTCGTCGTCGTTGGCGAGGAGCTCGGCGCCGCCGCCACCCACGACGACATCGACGCCGTCCAGTTCGTGCACGAGCGCCCGCTCGTTGTCGATGTCCTGTAAGTGCGACACGAGGACGACCTTGTTGACACCGCTATCGGTCAGTGCGGCGACCTGCTTCCTGACGATGTTCACCAGGTCGTCGGAGACGGTGACGTTGCGGGGACTCGTGATCGTCGGCAGTGCGGGCGTGGTCAACCCGACCAGCCCGATGCGCGCGCCGCGCTTGCGTACGACCGTGCGCGCGACGATGGTGCCATCGTCCGCGAACTCCGCCAGCCGCGGCTCGCCGCTCACGTCGATGTTCGCCGAGACGAACGGGAACGCGCCCTTCGTGCTCTGCACGAAGTCGGCGAAGGTATCCGGGCCGAAGTCGAAGCCGTGGTTGCCGATCGCCGACGCGTCGTAGCCGATGAGGCGCATGGCGGTGGCGTCGTAGAACGGTATGCCGTGTTCGAGGCTCGCCGTGAACTCGGGACCCGCGAGGTAGTTGTCACCCGAGGAGAGCACGAGCGCCGCGCGGTGCGCGGCCTCCCCCGGGCCCGGCGGGCCGTGCGTAGCGTCGCGGCGCAGCTGGTCGACGACGGTCGCGAAGCGCGCGACGCCGCCGTACCCCAGCTCCGCACCGCCGGCGTCGACACCGAGCAACTGTGACTCCATGTCGTTGCTGTGCATGAGCGTGAGCGTGAATGCGGGCCGTCCCGAGCCGTGGCCCGGTCCCGCGGCGTACGCGGTACCGGGGGTCGCGGCCATCGCCACGGTCGTCGCGGCGACCGCCGCGCCCGCAAGCACTCGACGTCGTATACCCACCATCGCCTGCCCCTCTCGAGGTTCCGGCCGGTAAGCGGCCCCGGGTCGCGCGTCGGCGGCGACAGTACGCGGACGGCAACATCGACGTCCACAGCACCGGGGAACACCTACGCTGCGCAACGCTGGACGGCTACGGTCAGCCGCCACCCGGTCGCGGACCGGTGCCGAACAGCTTGCGGGCGATCTCCCTGCTCGCCGCGCTGGCAGCCGAGCGGGCGTACGACTTGAACACAGGCGAGGACAGCTCGCCGCCGGGTACGGAACCCCGAGTCGCAGCAGCATGCCGCTGCGGTTGCGTTGTGGAATGGGCCGCTGCCGCATCCCGCGCTTGCGGACCACGTACCGCAGCACGTTCTTGTGGTGACGTTGTCACCATCGGTTGCGGATCGCCCCGATCACGGTTGGCCACCAGCGGTCCGGGCGCCCGGAGTCGAGTCCACGCGAGTGGCGTCGGCATTCCTGTGGCGGACGAGACGGTGACGACGGCCTCGCCGGTTCCGAGGCCGGGGAGCATCTCGTCCAGCTCGTACGGAGCCGGGACGGCCGTCGGCGCGGCACCCTCGAGGGCATGGACCGCGTCACCGGAACCCGCGGTGGCGTGCTGGATGCGAGTGCGGAGCTGGCGCAGGATGTGCGGGTGGAGATCGACGGGATCCCGGGCTGCCAGGAAGACCCCGATTCCCTTGGCCCGGACGGACCGCAGCACCTGGCGTACCGAGGTAACCAGGTCCTTCGACGCGTCGTCGAACAGGAGCTGTGCCTCGTCGACCAGAAGCGCGAGGGTCGGCCCTTGCGTACCCTCCGGCACCGTGGCGGCGAGTTCTGCGAGCAACCACAGCAGCAGGGCAGCGCAGAGTACGGGCCGGCTACTCACGTCCGGCAACGCGAGCATGGACACGACGCCCTCACCATCGTCGCCCGCGCGCAGGAGGTCGGCAGCCTCCATCGTCGGTTCGCCGAAGAGGGCCTCCGCTCCCTCCACCACGAGCAGGCCGACGGACCGCGCGATCGCACCGACGGTCGCCGCTGACGTCCCGTCGAGCCGTGCGAGCGCCTCTTTATCGGCTGCGAGATCGTCCAGTACGGCTTGCAGGTCGGCCAGGTCGACGAGGCGCCGCTGCTGCTCGGCGGCGAGGTCGAAGACCTCGCTCAGCGCATCCGCCTGCATGTCGTCCAGTCCGAGCACCATGGCGAGCAACGCTGGCCCGAACCCGCGCACGGTCGCACGTACAGACGCATCAGCACCCGCCTGCGCGGGACCGGAGAGGCCATCGTCCAGCTCGACGAGCACGGCCGGCACACCGCGCGCGGACAGCCCTTCGGCCAGCACACGCAGGGTGGTCGTCTTGCCCGTGCCGTCCGCTCCGGTCACCAAGCCGTGCCGCGACGCCGCGGCCAGTGGTATGCGGACGGGCGTATCAGCGTCGGGGACGCCGTCGACGATGAGGTGTCCCAGCTCGACTGTGGGTTCGGTGAACGCGTACTCCTGCCGTACCCGGCTCCTCCAGTCGCCACCGGGTTGCGTGGCCATTCGCATGCTCCCTGTACGCCGCCTGCCCGATCCGAGCCGTTACACATGATGCCGACCTTGGGAAAGTCCCGTTCGTCACCCGGACCCGGTAGCTAGACTAGCGACGATGATCTTCAAGGCGGTCGGCGATGGGCGCCCCTACCCGGACCACGGTTACACGCACCGGCAGTGGGCCGACATCCCGCCGCGCCAAATCCGCCTCGACCAGTTGGTCACCACGAGAAGCAACCTCGACCTGAACCAGTTGCTCGCCGAGGACTCCACGTTCTACGGTGACCTGTTCGCGCACGTGGTCGACTGGAACGGCACCCTCTACTTGGAGGACGGCCTGCACCGCGCTCTGCGTAGCGCCCTGCACCAGCGCACCGTGTTGCACGCCCGGGTACTCGTACTCAACTAGGGAGCTATGGAGCCGATCGCGCTCTCGGTACGTCACCTAGGGTGTGAGCGGCCAGCTACCAGGGAGACTCCGCGTGCACGTACACCGCACCCGCGCCGGGCGCAGGATCGTTTCGACGTCGGCGGCTGTCCTCGCGCTCGGCGGCCTGGTGCTCACCGGCTGCACGCAGCAACGGCCGCAGGCTGACCCGTCGGCGTCCAGCTCGCCCAGCAGCCCGACGCTCAGCACGCCCACACCGTCCAGCACGGCGGCGGAGGCGTACGCGAAGGACGACGGGCTCGACGAGTGGTTCAACGACCGCGACCACGACTTCGTACCCGACAAGGTGCAACAGGAGATGGGCGAGAACGGCGCGGTCGACCCCTGCGCCTCGAAGGTGTGCAAGTCACAGAGCGCGAAGCAGGCGCACGGAATCGCCCGGATCATCCGCGGCACCAGCACGATGATCATCCTGGACAGCTCCGGCTCGATGGCCGCGCGTACCAAGGACGGCCAGACCCGGATGGCAGCGGCGAAGAAGGCCGTACGCGGTTACGTCCAGAACGCACCCGGCTCCGCCGAGCGGCTCGGCCTGATGGTTTACGGGCAGGTCGGCAGCAACAGCAAGGCAGACAAGGCCAAGAGCTGCAAGGGCATCAAGACACTCGAGAGCATCGGCGACCTCAACCGGCACAACGTAGGGAGGAACCTGAAACGGTTCGAACCCACCGGCTGGACGCCACTGGCCGGATCGTTGCGGGCGGCGGCGAAGGAGTTCGACGGGCAGAAGAGCCGCGTCAACCGGATCGTCGTGGTCACCGACGGGATCGAAGAATGTGGCGGCAATCCCAAGGCACAGTCGCGCAAGCTCAACCGCTCCGGCTTCAACGTGCAGATCGACGTCGTCGGCCTTGGCGTGGAAGACCACTCCTCGCGCGCGAAGCTCGCGAACGTCGCCGACGTGTCCGGCGGTTCGTTCACCGCGGTGGACACGACCGCTGAGCTGGAGAGCTACTTCGACCAGCTACTCGCGCAGTGGGTTGTCACCGCGAAGCTCGGGCGGTGCGTCGCCAACCACTTCGCCAGCTACTCCTCCTGCCAGGCCGTACGGTGGCAGAAGGCGCAGCAGAAGATGCAGGCGGAGGCTAGCAAGTTACGAAGCCAGGGCAACGCCATGGCGGCCGACAGGATCGAGCAGCGCGTCACCGCCGGCGGGACGTACTTCCTCACCACCCTGGCTACCCGCGGCGTCACGGCTGCCGAGGACCTGTCGCCCGACTCGCCTGACATCAAGCGGATCCAGCGCCACCTGCGGGACAGTGGCGCGCACGGCCGCGCCGCGCTGCGCCCTACCAGGGGCTACGACTGCCCGAACTGAGTCCGGCCCCTCACGGCACGCGCGCTGGCCCCGTGCCGTGAGGGGCGTGGGGTCGCGCGCGGGTAAGAGATCGCCCGCGTCTCACGGGGAGACCCTCGGTGGAGTCTTCAACCAGCGGAGACGCGGGCGACCGCCGCGGTGGAGGTGGGATTTGAACCCACGGAGAGGTTGCCCCCTCACACGCTTTCGAGGCGTGCGCCCTCGGCCACTAGGCGACTCCACCGGGAGGCAGCTT
>JBOHBN010000269.1:0-1190 GCA_050698355.1 Streptosporangiales bacterium
CGGGCCGCGCGGGAAGAGCTGATCGACGCGTGTGCCACCGACGCGCACGCCTGCCTGGCCGTGCTTGATGGCCGCGACCTCGACACCGGGGTGGAGCAGGCGGGCCGGCTGCTGGCCACGGTGGCGGGCCAGGATCTCGACCAGGACACCGACGGGGTGTTTCGCATCGCCCGCCGGGTCGCCGCTGACCGGGTGATCTCCACTGTCGACCCGCAGGCCCGGCACGGGCACAAGACGTCGGCTCGGGGGTTCGATGGGTATAAGGGTCACGCCGCGGTCGACCCCGACAGCGAGATCGTCACCGCGACCACGGTCACCGCGGGCAACGCCGCAGACACCAGCGTCGCCGAGGAGTTGATCGCCGACCTGCTCGACCACGAAGCGGAAGGCGAGGAGATCGCCGCAGACCAGCCGGCCGAGCACGGACAGGCGAGAAGCGATGAAGACCGCGAGGACGCCGCGGTGGTCTACGGCGACAACGCCTACGGCACCGGGGCGTTCCACGACCTGCTGCACAACGCCGGGATCGAGTCGCGCTGCAAGACTCAGCAGCCGGTCGCGGCCGGCGGGCTGTTCGCCAAGGATCGTTTCGCCATCGACCTGCACCAAGACACGGTGACCTGCCCGGCCGGGCAGGTCACCTCGATCCGCCGCGGCACAGCAGGCGGTGGCATGGCCTACTTCGGTGCGGCCTGCACGACCTGCCCGTTGCGTGCGCAGTGCACCACCGCGGCCGGGGGCCGCACCGTCAGTGTCGGGCCATACGAACAGGCACTCGCCGACGCGCGCGCTCGCCAGGTCGACCCGGCCTGGCAGGGCGACTACCGCGCCACCCGACCCAAGGTCGAACGCAAGCTGGCGCACCTGATGCGCCGCCGACACGGCGGCCGAAGAGCGCGAATGCGCGGACAGACCAAGATCGACGCCGACTTCCGGCTGCTCGCCGCCGCAGCGAACCTCGCACGACTCGCCGCCCTCGGCGTGCGTTCCACTCGCACTGGATGGGCCGCAGCCACACCATGAACAGGCCGGGACCAATGCGATGAACCACGACGCGGAAGAACCAGCGGCACCCGCCAGTGCCAGCCGGCACGATGCGCCAGCCACCCGACCCGACATGCCGACTACCCGACCACTACCGGCCGCGGCCACCTCCCCACACGACACTCGATTCACACCAGCCACCTAGG
>JBOHBN010000270.1:0-3056 GCA_050698355.1 Streptosporangiales bacterium
TTCGGCGTTCTCGAGTGCCTGGAGGGATTTGGCCTCGATCTCGGCGATGAGCTGGCGCAGCCGGCTGGCGTTGTCGAACCAGGCTTGGTAGCGGCGGCCCTGCTCTTCGCTCAGCGTCTTGGTGATCGTCTTGCCGGCGACGGTGCGCGTCCAGTGCAGGTATGGCCCGTGCAACGCTGGTGGCTCGGCCTTGCAGCGACAGTTGGCTTTGCCGCAGCGCAGGTAGCGGTGGGCGAGGCTGCCGGGCAGCGCGTAGTCGAGGCCGGCCAGCTCGCTGCTGAGTCGGGCGCCGGGGGGCTGCGGGGGGTTGGGTGATGGCATCAGCTGGTGGCTCCTGCGGCGTGTCGAGTCTTTCGGTTGCCAACCGAAGGATAACGTGTGTTTCGCTGGACGCAAGCGCCGAGGGAGAAGGTGTCGTGATGGGCGAGGGCAACGAGTACGGCCTTGTCACCAGCGCGCTGGGCGGGCTGCCGGTGGTCAACCACATCGCCGAGCGGATCGGGCTGCCCGGGTTGCTCGCGCAGTTCTTGCCCGTTACCGACGCACGGGTCAAGTTGCCCGCGGCCAGCGCGATGGGTCTGGTGGTGAGCAACCTGGTGCTGGGTCGTGAGCCGCTCTACGGGCTCGGCGAGTGGGCCGCCCGCTACAGCCCCGACCTGCTCGGTTTGGATGAGGCGCAACTCGGCGTCCTCAACGACGACCGGGTCGGGCGGGCGTTGGAGACACTGTTCGACGCTGACCGGGCCAGCTTGCTCACCGCGGTGGTGCTGGCCGCGGTGCGTGAGTTCGACATCGACACCAGCCAACTGCACAACGACTCCACGTCGGTCTCGGTCAGCGGCGTCTACCGCGACGCGGACGGGCATCACCGGGGCGGCAAAGCGACCCCGGTGATCACCTATGGTCACTGCAAGGACCACCGGCCCGACCTGAAACAACTCGTGTGGATCCTCACGGTCGCTGCTGACGGCGCGGTACCGCTGGCCTACCGCCTCGCCGACGGCAACACCGTCGATGACCGCACGCACGTGCCGACCTGGGATGAACTCGTCACACTGCTCGGGCGGGCCGATTTCCTCTACGTCGCCGACTCCAAGCTGTGCTCGCGCGCGGCGATGGGCCACATCGCCGACGGTGGTGGCCGGTTCGTCACCGTGCTGCCACGCAGCCGCAGCGAAGACGGACAGTTCCGCAAGTGGCTGCAGACCCACACCCCGGTCTGGACCGAGGCTGCCCGCCGCCCCGGCCCACGCCCGGGTGACCCCGAGCAGATCTACAGCACCTGCCCAGCACCGGCGCCCTCGGCCGAAGGACATCGCATCGTGTGGGTGCACTCGACCGCCAAAGCCGCCCGCGACGCGGCCACCCGCCAAGCCCGCATCGAAGCCGGCGCCGCGGCGATGGACGCCTTGGCCGACAAGCTGTCACGGCCACGCTGTCGCACCCACAGCCGTGTCGCCGCCGAACAGGCCGCCGCGGCAGCACTGGCCGACACCGGCGCCGCACGCTGGGTCAGCTTCACCATCGCCGAAACCGTGATCAAGGATTACAAGCAGGAACGCCGTGGCCGTCCCGGACCGGCCACCCGCTACCGCGAGGTCACCAGCACCCGCTACGCCCTCAGCCACGACATCGATCTGTCCGCGATCTCCTACGACGCGGTCAGCGACGGCATGTTCCCGCTGATCACCAACGACACGCTCCTACCCGACGCCGGCGTGCTCGCCGCCTACCGCTACCAGCCCAACCTCGAACGCCGCCACCACCTGCTCAAGTCCGTCCAGAACGCCGCACCCGTGCTACTGCACAACCCAGCACGCATCGAGGCACTGTTCTGCTGCCAGTTCCTCGCGCTGCTCATCAGCGCACTGATCGAACGTCAAATCCGCGCCGGCATGCGCCGTGCCGCGACCGCCAAGATCCCGCTCTACCCCGAGTTCCGTGGCTGCGCCGCGCCCTCCACCGAACGCATCCTCGAGATCTTCCAAGACACCGCCCGACACCACCTCTACCACCACGGCCAACACGTGCAGACCTTCGAACCCGAACTCACCGCACTTCAGCTACAGGTCCTCGACCTACTCGACCTTCCCACCGCCAGCTACACGCCAGCCCCCCACTAAATCGCCGATATTGCCGACCAGAAGTGCGGAACGTCTGGACCACCGCCCAGGCGTCGTCGGCGAGGGTACGGGTGATGACGGCGGCGGGAGCCGAGTGGTGCACCAGTCCGCAGCCCTGTCCGGCGTAGAGGGCCATGGCCTCGACCTCGCCGGTCGTGCTGGGGGTGGGTAGGTCGTCGCCGTAGCGGCGAAGCTCGGAGCCGTTCCCTGCTGCGGCGATAACGTCGCCCTCCCCGGGTCGCCGCCCCGCAGGGGGCCGCCCGGAGGCTTCCCATGCCTGGACGGTGCTGGTGCGCAGCGCCCGATGCGGGGCGTCGGGCCACCCCCCGTCGAAGATGACGCCATAGGCCGTGTCGGTCTCGGCCGCCGCGGCCACCCTTGCTTGGTAGTCGGGGTGAACGTGCGCCTCGGTGGCCAGCAGGAACCGGGTTCCGACCCAGCCGGCCGCCGCGCCCAACGCCAGGACGGCGGCGAGGCCCCGGCCGTCACCAATCCCCCCGGCGGCCAGGACCGGGATCGGAGCGACCGCGTCGACTACCGCTGGCACCAACGCCAGTGTGGACACCTGGCCCCAGACGTGACCTCCGGCCTCCCACCCCTGCGCCACCACCGCGTCCACGCCCACTTCCACCGCCCGCCGGGCTTCGGCGGCGGACCCGACGGTGTGGACGTGAATCGCTCCGGCCTGGTGGCTCATCTCGGTGTAAGGGGCAGGATCACCCCAAAAGGTCGACACCACGCCCACGTTCTCCTCCAGGCAGACCTTCAGGCGATCGATCTGAGGCCACTCCAGCACGACGTTGACCCCGAACGGCTGAGAGGTCAGCTGCTGGGTGGCTCGAATGCGCTCCCGGCACCGATCGAGGTCCGTCCAGGTAAGCGCCAGCATTCCCAGCCCGCCGGCGTTGCTCACCGCGGCGGCCAATGCCGGGG
>JBOHBN010000271.1:0-6085 GCA_050698355.1 Streptosporangiales bacterium
CGGTGAGACCCTGCACCTCGGCCCAGGGAACGGGGCGGGCGACGTCACGCTGCGCTCGGCGTACCCCGATGCGCACGTCGGCGTCCATCTCGGCAAGCGCGCGGACGAGCCGGGCGGCGGGGCGCGCGTGCAGGCCGAGCCGGTTGCGCACATCCACCTGCGCGGTGGCCGCAGACGCAGGCTGCGCGGGCTCGGCTGCGTCATCGCCGTCACCCGTCCCGAGGTGCTCGGCCTTGCCGGCGAGCCCGCCGTCGGCCTCCCGGGCGACGTCGTCGAGCGATCCACCCGCCTGTGCGGCGACCGCGGCTGCGACCGCGCCCTCCACAAGCGGCGCGGCGCTGAGCCGCACCCGGTCCGCATGGACGGCCTCGAGCAGGTCGAGTGACGTCTCCGCGGAAAGCACCGCACTGCCCAGGTCCATGAGGACGAGGACCCCGTCACCGCCGTCCGCGCGACCGATGGCGGCGGCGACCAGCGTGGCGTCCGTACCGAGCGGCTCGTCCGGCTCGTCCATGCCACCGGCGGGCTCCACCGAAACGTCGCCTGCCATCTGCCGCGCCAGCTCGGCCGCGCCACGCGCGAGCGCGGCGCTGTGCGAGACGAGGACGATCCCGACCGTCACTGCACGACCCTCCTGGCACCGGCTCCCATCACCTTCTCATACCACACGCCACGACTTCCGACCAGAATTCGCACGACACATGCAAGACACGTGAATTCCGGCACTTGACTGCATCATTGGCCTGGTCTATTTTCGTACCGACGCGGAGGTATTACAGTGACCCATGAGTACAATCCTGCCCCCGATAACATCGAATGGTCAGAGGATCCGCGCTACAGAACCTCACAGCGCGAACTCGCCATAACTGCTATATTCTTCGCTGTCTACATCGTGGTCATGGTCGGCGTTGCCTGGCTAATCGGCGGTGGCGACTCGATCTCCGACATCACGTACGTACTCGGATTTCCGGCGTGGTTTTTTTGGTCGGCGCTTTTCTTCGGCGCGGTGTTCTGTGTCGTACCGTACTTCCTTGTCAGGTACCTGTTTACCGACGTGCCGCTCGATTCGGAATCGGATACGGAGCAGGGTCCTGACGCTACTCAGCGGGACTGAACGGAGCCATCCATGCGCTGGAACGTATTGATCCCGCTGTTCATTTACCTGCTGTTGCTGATCGGGATCGCGTGGGTCGTGTTCCGGCGGCGCCGCGCGATAGCCGTCGGCGACCAGTCAGCGCACTACTACATCGGCAACCGGAACCTGGGTTGGCTCGTCCTCGTCTTCACGTTGCTGTCCTCGCTCGCGAGCGCGGGCACCTTCATCGGCGGGCCGGGGCTCGTCTACGGCGGCGGGTACGGGTGGGTGCTCGCATTCATGGGGCAGGCACCGGCATCGTTTGTCATCCTCGGCCTGCTCGGGAAGAAGTTCGCGATCGTCGCGCGGAAGCTCGGCGCGGTCACGGTCATCGACGTGCTGCGCCACCGGTACGAGAGCCGCTTCGTCGTCGGCCTCGGCTCACTCGGCATCGTCCTCTTCCTCATCGCGTACATGACCGCCCAGTTCACCGGCGGCGGCAGGGTCATCCAGGCCGTGACCGGCCTCCCGTACGTCTGGGTCGTCGTCATCGTCGCGGGCGTGCTGGTGATCTACACCTCCCTCGGCGGGTTCCTCGCCGATGTGGTGAGCGACACGTTACAGGGCGTCATCATGTTCTTCGGCGGCATCGTGCTCTGGATCGCCATCCTCACCGCGATCGGCGGCATGGCGCCCGTCAACGACGCCGTGGTCGAGCAGGACCCGGACCTGCTGTTGCTTCCTGGCGCCGCGGATCTCTTCTCGTGGACGATCTTCTCGTACTTCATCGTCTTCGGGCTCGCCTCGCTCGCGCTTCCGCACCTGACGGTGCGTGCGATGAGCTACCGGGACAGCAAGACCGTGCATCAGGCGATGATCGTGGGGCCGGTGGTCTGCGCGGTGTTCACCCTCGGTTTCTCCACCATGGGCATGGTGGCCCACCCGTACTTTCCCGATCTCGCGAGCGGCGACCTCGCCCTGCCCAAGTTGATCCTCGAGGTGCTGCCCGGACCGTTGGCCGGCGCACTGCTCGCGGCACCGCTCGCAGCGATCATGTCGACCGTCGACTCCATGCTGCTCGTGGTGAGCTCGACCATCGTCCGGGACGTCTACCGGCGCTACATCCGGCAGAATGCCTCCGACCGCGAGATCGCGCTCCTCGGGCCGACGGTCAGCGCCGTCATCGGCATCATCGTCCTGCTTCTGGCGCTGAACCCGCCGAAGTACCTTGAGCTCGTCGTCATCTTCGCCATCGGCGGCCTCGGCTCGCTCTTCTTCATCCCCCTGCTGGTAGGGCTGTACTGGCGGCGGGGCAGCACGCTCGGCGCGATCTGCGGCATGGTCGGCGGGCTGGTGTACTACATCCTCGCGACGCAGTGGCTGCCTCAACTCGCTCTCGGCATGCAGTCGGTGGTGATGTCGCTCGTCGTGTCCGCGGTGCTGTACGTGATCGGGTCGTATGTGAGCGGGCCGCCCCCGCAGCGGATACTCATCAAGTTCTGGGGCACGTCCCAGGACGTGAACAGGGTGCTCCAAGCCGAACGCTGACGCGGGCCGCCACCCACTCGGTGATCATGAAACATGATCACCGGGGCAAGGATTCGGCGACCGCACGGAAGAGCAACGCGGTAGACGTGGCGCCGGGGTCGACGTGACCGGCGCTGCGCTCGCCAAGGTAGCTCGCCCGCCCCTTGCGGGCCACCAGCGGCACCGTCGCGTCACGGCCCTGCTCGGCCGCATCCGCGGCTCGACGCGCCGCATCGGCGAGGGACGCGCCGGAGTCGACCGCCTCCCGCTGCGCGTCACGCGCAGGCACGAGCGCGTCCACCATCGTCTTGTCGCCAACCTCTGCCTTGCCACGGGCCCGGACACCGCGTACGGCGGCTTCCACCGCCGCGGCCCACTCGACCCCGCCGACCTCGTTGGCGCCATGGAGCGCCTTGCCGGCCTCAAGGAAGAACGTGCCGAACAGCGGGCCGCTCGCGCCGCCGACTTTGGAGATCAACGCCATGCCCACCGCGCGCAGCGTCCCGGCGGGATCACTGTCGTCGGCACCGGCGATCTTCTCCACCGCGGCCCGCATGCCGCGGTGGAGGTTGGTGCCGTGGTCACCGTCGCCGATCGCGGAGTCCAGCTCCGTCAGCTCGTCCCTGTGCTCGGCGACGGCCGCGGCGAACGCCTCCACGACCGCGCGTACGTCGATGCCGGCCACGGTCACCCGCCCCAGCAGAGGCCGGGAGTGTCGACCGGGGCGTCCCACAGGTCGGTGAGCTCCTCGTCCATCCGCAGCAGGGTGATCGAGCAGCCCGCCATCTCCAGTGAGGTGATGTACGGGCCGACCAGCTTGCGGCTGATGGTGATGCCACGGGCGTCGAGCAGGCCGGCCAGTTCCGCGTACGCGATGTACAGCTCCATCAGCGGCGTGCCGCCCATCGAGTTGAGGAGGGCGAGCACACTGTCGCCCCGCTCGAACGGCAGGTCATCGAGCACCGGCTCGACCAGGCGGGACACGATGCCGGACGCGGGCTCGAGCGGTAGCCGCTCGCGGCCCGGTTCGCCGTGGATGCCGATGCCGAGCTCCATCTCCTCCGCGCCCAGCTCGAAGGTCGGCTTGCCGGCCGACGGCACCGTGCACGACGTCAGGGCCACGCCCATGCTGCGGGCCTGCGCGTTCACGCGGGAGGCGACCTGCGCGACGGTGTCCAGCGAGTCGCCGCGCTCGGCGGCGGCGCCGGCCATCTTCTCGGCGAGCATGGTGGCGCCGACGCCGCGACGTCCCGCGGTGAACGTCGAGTCGCGTACGGCGACGTCGTCGTCGATCAGCACCGACGCGGTCTCGATGCCCTCCTCGCCGGCCAGCTCGGCGGCCATCTCGAAGTTCATCACGTCGCCGGTGTAGTTCTTGACGAGGAAGAGCACGCCGTTGCCGCCGTTGACGGTCTTCGCGGCCTCGGTCATCTGGTCGGGCGTCGGCGAGGTGAAGACCTCGCCGGGGCAGGCGGCGTCGAGCATGCCCTCGCCGACGAAACCCGCGTGCAGCGGCTCGTGGCCCGACCCGCCGCCGGAGACGAGCGCGACCTTGCCGCCCACCGGGGCGTCGCCGCGTACGACGTAGCGCGGATCGTGGCTCACCCGTAACCGGTCACCGTGCGCCGCCTCGATCCCGCGCAACGCGTCGGCGACGACATCGGCAGGGTCGTTGATCAGCTTCTTCACGGGGCTCCGCCCTCCTCCTCGACTGGTCTTCATCTTCGCCGCCAGACTGCCCGGCCGCAATGACCCCGGACCAGCACGGACGCTCAGCCGGACTCCTCGCCCAGCCGGGAGGCGATGAGGCTCGCCGTCGTGGTCACGCTCAGCGCGACCACGATGAACCCCAGCGAGAGCGTGATCCCGATGTGCGGCAACGGGACGCCGAGGATGCTCTCGATGTGTGAGCCCTCGAGCGCCTCCAGGATGAGCTTGATACCGATGAAGGCCAGGATCGCCGCCAACCCGTAGTTGAGGTAGACGAGCTTGCGCAGCAGCCTGTCGACGATGAAGAACAGGTGCCGCAGGCCCATGAGCGCGAAGGCGTTGGCGGTGAAGACGATGAACGCGTCCTGGGTGAGGCCGAAGATCGCGGGGATCGAGTCGAGCGCGAAGATCACGTTCGCGACGCCGATGGCCAGGATCACCACGACCATCGGCGTCAACATCCGGCGGCCGTCGACGGTCGTCGTCATGCGCGCGCCGTCGTAGTCCTCGCTGGTGGGGACGACGCGGCGCATCAGCCGAACGGTCTTGCTGTCCTCGAAACCGGAGTCGTCGTCCTTCTCGACGAGCAACCGGATGGCCGTGTACAGCAGGAGTGCTCCGAGGATATAGAAGATCCAGTCGAAGGCGTTGATCGCGGCGGCACCGGCGATGATGAAGACCCCTCGCATCACCAACGAGAGCACGATGCCGATAAGCAGCACCCGCTGCTGGTGCCGCGCCGGTACGGCGAACCGGCTGAAGATGAGAACGAACACGAACAGGTTGTCGACGCTCAGGCTGTACTCGGTGACGTAGCCGGCGAAGAACGCCTCACCGAGGCCCCCACCGGCCAGGAACCAGACCCCGCAGCCGAAGAGGGCGGCGAGGGAGACGTGGAACGTGACCCACAGGCTGGCCTCGCGCATGGTCACCGCGTGCGGGCGCCGGGCGACCACCAGGAGATCGAACAGCACTAGGCCGGTGAACCCGGCAACCACGACGATCCAGACCCACACGGGCGTCTGCATGTTTTCGGGCCTCCGGTGGACGTGCCGACGTCAACGACCGGAGGTCTCCTCCGCCGCCTGAGCGGCCCGCGACGCCGGGGCACCGGTTCGTACCGGAGCGCCGTGATGACGACGTCGCCGCTGTAGGGAGTACTCCCCTCCACCGGAAGTCTACTAGCGGGTGGAGGGGTCCACCACGACCTCGACCCGTTGGAACTCCTTGAGCTCGGAGTAGCCGGTCGTGGCCATCGCGCGCCGCAGCGCGCCGACGAAGTTCATCGAGCCGTCGGGCACGTTGGACGGCCCGAGCAGGACGTGCTCGAGCGTGCCGACCGTACCGACGTAGACCCGCTCGCCACGCGGCAGCTCGTCGTGGGTCGCCTCCGCGCCCCAGTGCCAACCGCCACCGGGGGCCTCTGCCGCACGCGCGAGCGGCGAGCCGATCATCACCGCGTCGGCGCCGCACGCAAGCGCCTTGGTCATGTCGCCGCTCCTGGACATGCCGCCATCGGCGATCACGTGCACGTAGCGGCCCCCCGACTCGTCGAGGTAGTCGCGGCGAGCCGCGGCGACGTCCGCGACCGCGGTGGCCATCGGGACGGCCACGCCGAGCACCTTGCGGGTCGTGTGGGCGGCGCCGCCCCCGAAACCGACCAGGACGCCGGCCGCGCCCGTACGCATCAGGTGCAGGGCCGCCTGGTAGGTCGCGCAGCATCCCACCACGACAGGTACGTCCAGCTCGTAGATGAACTGCTTGAGGTTGAGC
>JBOHBN010000272.1:0-5409 GCA_050698355.1 Streptosporangiales bacterium
CGCCTACCGCGCACTCGCGGTAGGCGCCCGCAACACGTTCCTCGGCGCAAGCGCCGCGGGTGTTTCTTCGTACGGAGCCGATCGGCCTACTCAGCCGGTGACGGGCGCGTTGGTCTCGACCGGGGTCGGCTGCGGCGCGTTGTCAGTCTCCGACGGTGAAGGGTTGCTGGTGCTCGGGGTGCTCTCCGACGGCGTCGGGTTGCTCGTACTCGGGGTGCTCTCCGACGGTGAAGGGTTGCTGGTGCTCGGGGTGCTCTCCGACGGCGTCGGGTTGCTCGGCTCGGTGGGGTTCGGGCCGTCGTTGTTCTGAGTCGTGTCCTGGTCGCAGGACTCGACCAGCGTGGCGCTGTTGCCGTCCGAGCCGATACCGATGATGCCGGTGACATCGTCGACCGGAACCTGCACGCCGACGCCGTTGACCGGCACGTTGTTGTTGCACACCTGGAACGGGCCGACGTTGTTGTCGCTGACCTCGATGAGCCCACCGTCGTCGTCGACGCGGTACCAGTGCTTGCTGGTCTTCCCATCGTTATTCTGGGTGGTGTCCTGGTCGCAGTTGTGCACCTGGGTGGTCCAGTTGCCGTCCGAGCCGATGCCCAGCACGCCGACGATGTCGGAGAGCGGCACCTGACCACCGACGACGTTGACCGGCACGTTGTTGTGGCACACCTGGAACGGGCCGACGTTGTTGTCGGAGATCTTCACCAGGCTGCCGTTGTCCTCGACGGCGTACCAGCGCTTGTGGTGGTCGTCGACCGCGGCGTTGGCGGCGGATGCGAAGCCGAACGTGCCGAGGGCGGCGAGAGCCGCGCCGGCCGCGAGCTTGTGCAGTACAGCCATCTCTTTCGTAATCCTCTCGGGGCGAGGTAGGGGCGAATCCGTTGGCCGCCACCGTCGCCGGACCAGCTGATGACCCGACGGCTGGGGGGCGTGTCGCTGCATGGGGGACGACGCGCACCGGCACCGAGACCCTTCCGGGAGGGAAGAGCCCCGGTGCCGGGCGTTGCTTCCAGGTACCGGCAGCTAGTGCCGGCGGTCACTGCCTCAGTTGTCCTGAGCGGTGTCCTGGCTGCAGTTGTTCAGCAGGTTGGCGGTGTTGCCGTCCGAACCGATGCCGATGATGCCGGTGACATCGTCGACCGGAACCTGGCCACCGACAACGTTGACCGGCACGTTGTTGTCACAACCCTGCACCGGGCCGACGTTGTTCTCGTCAACCGCGACAAGACCACCGTCGTCGCCAACGCGGTACCAGTGTTCACTGCCCGGGTCGGCACGCCACTCGTCACCGTTGTTCTGCGCCGTCGTCTGGTCGCAGTTGTGCACCTGGGTGGCCCAGTTGCCGTCGGAGCCGATTCCCAGCACGCCGACGATGTCGGAGATCGGGACCTGCCCGCCAACGACGTTGACCGGCACGTTGTTGTGGCAAGCCTGGAACGGGCCGACGTTGTTGTCGGAGAGCGACACCAGGCCGCCGTCGTCGCCGACGCCGTACCACTGCATGTGGTGCTCGTTCTGGCCGCTCAGGCTGTTCAGGCCATTCAGGCCATCGGTGACCGACGCGTTCGCGGCCGATGCGAAGCCCAGGGTGGCGAACGCCGCGACAGCTGCGCCAGCAGCGAGCCTACGAAGTACAGCCATACTCAACTAATCCTCTCGGGGCGGTGGGCGAATGTTTCCTTGCGATCACGGAATGTATCAGACCGAGCACGGAACGCAAGCAAGGGTGTTGATTCCTTGCTTTTCGTGTCGGATCGGTCACCCATATGTATAGCACACGCTGTGTGAGCTAATCTGTACGATGCGTAATCCCATGGGGGATTGGCGAATCCGGCACCGCGCTCCCTGCGGGCCACTGGCCCAACGGGGGGCGCGGGGTCGCGCCACTCGAGTCATCCCCTGCGGGGCGCGACTCGTTACCGCGTGCTGGATAACTATCTGCTGACCATGCGGTTACGGGGTGTCAGGAGACTAGAGGTTCGACCCCTCGCCAGGCGAAGGTTGCAGGACCACCCGCACACCGGACGGTGCCGGCGCCGTCCACGCGTCAGCCACCTCGGAGAGCGACCGGACCTGCGTGTCCACCGTCACCGACCCGTCGACCAGCATCGCGAACAGCGCCGGCAGGACCTCGGTCATGATCCGGCCGAACGCCTCGCGGGGGACGCTGCCGCCGCCCTGTCCGAGCAGCTCGATGCCGGTGCTGCGCAACACACCGGCGGGAAGCTCCAGCGTCGGCCCGGCCATCTCACCTATCTGTACGTACCTGGTGCGGTGGAACTCAGCCGCGAGGTCGTCGCCACCGAGCGCCCGCAGCGCCTGTTCGGCCGGCGGTCCCCACAGGTAGTCCAGGACGAGGTCGAACGGCCGCTCATCGTGGAGGCGGCGGACTTCCGGCTCGATCCCGCCCGCCGGCGCTCGGTCGATGCGGATGGTGGCATCGGCGCCGAGCCCGGCCAGCCGGTCCAGCCGCTCGACGTTACGGCCCGCCACCACGACCCGCTCGGCACCGAACCTGCGCTTCGCCAGCTGCGCCGCGAGCGCACCCGTCACCCCGGTACCGCCGAGTACCAGAACCGACTGCCCCGGCTGGATCCGTCCCGCGTACTCGAGCGCGAACCACGCCGAGATCGCGGCGTTGGGCAGCGCCGCGGCGAGGGGGTCGCTGATCTCGGCGGGCAGCTCGACCGACCAGTCCGGGTTCACCAGCATCCGCTCGGCCATGGCGCCACCCGGCGGGGTCGCCGCGGCATACACGCGGCGGCCGTCCGGCAGCACCGCCACCGCATCCAGTCCGATGAGACCGGGCAGCGCGAGCTGCCGGCTGCCGTAGTGCGACCCCGCGACCAGCGCGCGCTCGATGTTCTTCACCGCCGCCGCGCGCACCTCGGCCACGACCATCCCGTCGCCCGGCACCGGATCGTCGACCTCCTCGTACGCAGGTACCGTGCCCAGCCGCTCCACCACCGCTGCCTTCAACGTGCCCTCCCCGATCAGTTTGGTTTCCAACGAAACAATATGCCTGGGGCACTGCGGAAGGCAAGATGGTTTCTGTGCAAACAAAAGGTGAGGCGATCGGCGAGATCGAGGCGCTGGTCGCCCAGGTGACCGCCCGCTTCGCCGCCGAGGACGATGCCGAGCAGCAGTGGCTGGTCGACCAATGCGGTCCGGAGGCGGCCGGCGTGGTGTCTCGGATGAGCGTGCATGCGCTCCACCTGCTGGACGCGGTCCCGGTGGAAGGGTCGGTCAACATCGTCGGGCTGTCCCGCGCGACGGGAGTTCCCAAGGGGACCGTGTCGAAGACCGTCCGCCGCCTCATCGCGGATGGAGCCGTCACCCGGCACCGGCTCCCGGACAACCGCAAGGAGGTCCACCTCCGCCTGACCGCGACCGGCGCGGAGATCCGCCGCGCCCACCAGAGCCTGCACGAGGAGATGGGCCACGGACTGCACGCGTTCCTCGAGCGGTACGAGGACGCGGAACTCGCGGTCATTGCCAGAGTGCTCGGCGACCTCACGCGGATGCCACGCGAGGGCCTGCGCTTCCGCCCTGACCTGCTCGACTAACAGGACGCGCGTACATGATCGTAGGAAGCCCACACGTGCTCGGCAACGGGTACGCTTCCCACGATCACCGAGGCAACTCGGTGGTTACCTTGCTCTGGGTGGGCGAGGGGGGAGTTGAACCCCCACGTCCTCTCGGACACACGGACCTGAACCGTGCGCGTCTGCCTTTCCGCCACTCGCCCGGGCGCCTGGGAAGGGTAGCATGCCGCGACGGGCCGGCCCGCGGTGCGTACGCGGCGCCCGGGACCGTCCCGCACCCCACTGTGGTGGCCACACCACGCGGTGGTCTCCTAGGTGTGGATGACGGCATCCGCGCTGGCCAGACCCCGATATGATCGTACGCAAAGAGCCGTCGCGGTACCGGTCGAGCGAACCGTACGGCTGACGGGCGGGTCGGACAAGGCACCAACGTACGGGCGACGCAGGGAGGAGGGGCCGATGCGGGCGTTCGCACGCTTCGAACGGCGCCTCGAGGGCTTCGTCGAAGGCGCCTTCGCGCGCGCGTTCCGCTCGGAGCTGCAGCCGGTCGAGGTCGCCCGCGCGCTCACCCGTGAGGTCGACGACCGGGCCGCGATCATCGGCAAGGGCAGGGTCCTGGTGCCGAACGATTTCGTCGTCGAGGTCGGCGAGACCGACCACGACCGGTTGTCGGTGTACTCCGAGAGCCTCGGCACCGAGCTCGCCACGGTGGTCAAGGAGCACGCCGACGAGGAGAACTACGCCCTGGTCGGCCCGGTGCGCATCCGGTTCCAGCACTCCGACGAACTACGGACCGGTGTGTTCCGGGTCAGGAGCGGGGTGCAGTCGGGTGCGAAGTCCGCGCCCCAGGAGGAGCGTCCCCGCGCGCAGGAACCGGTGCAGCCCCCGGCCGCGTACCCGGAGCCCGCTCACACCGCGCGGTTCGACGCGTACGCCGCCGACGACGAGCGCACCCGCGTCACGCCGATGCGCCGTGGGCCCGAGGGCCGGCTCGAGGACGCCGACGGCACGGTCGTCGGCACGGTCTCCGGGCCGGTGAGCGTACTCGGTAGGGGCAGTGAGACCGACGTCAAGATCTCCGACCCGGGCATCTCCCGACGGCACGCCGAGATCCGCACCGAGGACGGCAGCTTCCTCATCGTCGATCTCGGCTCCACCAACGGCACCGTCGTCGACGGGCGGCCCGTGCGCCGGGCGAACCTGTACGACGGTGCGCGCATCCAGGTCGGCCGCACCACCCTCACCTTCCGCACCGAGGGGTGACGCGGCTACATGTCCGCGCTCACCATCACGCTGATCCGGCTGGGGCTCCTCGTCCTGCTGTGGATCTTCGTCCTCGTCGGTTTCAGCGTCATCCGCCATGACCTGTTCAGCACGCGCATCGCGCCGCGCACGACCGCGCGGCCCCGCGCGCCGCAGCCCAAGCCGGCGCGACCCCAACGCCGCGGCCGGGGGGCACCGAGCCGGCTGGTCGTCACCGCGGGAGCGCTGGCGGGCACCACCCTGCAGCTGTCCGACCGGCCCATCACGATCGGACGGTCGAGCGACTCCTCGCTGGTGATCGACGACGACTACGCGTCCACGCGGCACGCGCAGCTCGTCCCGAACGATGGCGGCTGGGACCTGGAGGACATGGGGTCGACGAACGGCACCTACCTCGACCGTACGAAGGTCACCGAGCCGACGCCCGCGCCCGTCGGCGTGGCCATCCGCATCGGCAAGACGGTCCTCGAGCTGCGCCGATGACACTCAGCCTGCGCTACACCGCCGCCTCCGACGTCGGGTTGCTCCGCAAGGAGAACCAGGACTCCGCGTACGCCGGCCCCCACCTGGTCGCCGTCGCCGACGGCATGGGCGGCCACGC
>JBOHBN010000273.1:0-14821 GCA_050698355.1 Streptosporangiales bacterium
GTCGTTGGTCAGCGACTCGGGTGTCGAGGTGAACACGCCCAGCGTGGACTGCTTGTGGTTCGCGCCCAGGACACGCAGGCCGCCCGTGAGGACGGTCATCTCGGGTGCGCTCAGGGTCAGCAGGTTCGCGCGATCAACCAGGAGGTACTCGGCCGGCAGCCGAAGCCCCTTCCCGACATAGTTGCGGAACCCGTCCGCGGTGGGCTCGAGCAGGGCGAAGGACTCGATGTCGGTCTGCTCCTGAGAGGTGTCCATGCGTCCTGGGGTGAAGGGGACAGGGACGTCGTAGCCTGCAGTCTCGGCAGCGTGCTCTACGGCGGCGCACCCACCGAGCACGATGAGGTCGGCGAGCGAGATCCTCTTCCCGTCGGCCTGCGAGCTGTTGAAGCCTTCCTGGATCCCCTCCAGGGTGCGCAGAACCGTCGCCAGCGTGTCGGGGTCGTTGACCTCCCAGCCCCGCTGGGGCTCGAGGCGGATGCGGGCACCGTTCGCCCCGCCGCGCTTGTCGCTGCCGCGGAACGTCGAAGCGGACGCCCATGCGGTGGACACGAGTTGGGAAACCGACAGTCCCGAGGCGAGGATCTGGCTCTTGAGGGCGACGACATCGTCCGCGCCGACGAGCTCGTGGTCCACGGGGGGAACCGGATCCTGCCAGATCAGCTTCTCCTGCGGGACCAGCGGCCCGAGGTAGCGCTGGATCGGCCCCATGTCGCGGTGCGTCAACTTGAACCACGCCCGCGCGAACGCGTCCGCGAGCTCCTCGGGGTGCTCGAGGAAGCGCCGCGAGATCGGCTCGTAGACCGGGTCGAACCGGAGCCCGAGGTCGGTCGTCAGCATCGTCGGCGGGCGGCTCAGTGAACCGTCCTGCGGGTCGGGCACGGTGTTGGCGCCCGCGCCGTCCTTCGGCTGCCACTGGTACGCGCCTGCTGGGCTCTTGGTCAGCTCCCACTCGTAACCGAACAAGATCTCGAAGAAGCTGTTGTCCCACTGGGTCGGGGTGTTCGTCCAGGTGACTTCCAGGCCACTGCCGATCGCGTCCCGGCCCTTGCCGCTGCCGAAGCTGCCCTTCCAGCCCAGGCCCTGCTCCTCCAGCGGGGCCGCCTCTGGTTCCGGGCCGACGTACTCGTCCGCATCGGCGGCACCGTGGGTCTTGCCGAACGTGTGTCCGCCCGCGATCAGCGCGACGGTCTCCTCATCGTTCATCGCCATGCGGCGGAACGTCTCGCGGGTGTCCCGTGCCGCGGCCAGCGGATCCGGGTTGCCGTTCGGACCCTCTGGGTTGACGTAGATCAAACCCATCTGCGTCGCGGCGAAGGGCTTCTCCAGCTCCCGTTCACCGCTGTAGCGCTCGTCGCCGAGCCAGGTTGTCTCGGGACCCCAGTAGACGGCCTCGTCGGGTTCCCACTGATCCTCACGACCACCGCCGAAGCCAAAGGTCGAAAAACCCATCGACTCCAGCGCGACGTTGCCGGAGAGGACCATCAGGTCCCCCCAGGAGAGCTTCTGACCGTACTTCTTCTTCACCGGCCACAGCACGCGGCGGGCCCTGTCCAGCAGCACGTTGTCCGGCCAGCTGTTCAGCGGCGCGAAACGCTGCTGCCCGGAACCGGCGCCGCCGCGGCCGTCCTCGATGCGGTAGGTGCCCGCAGCGTGCCAGGCCATGCGGATGATGAGCGGACCGTAGTGGCTGAAGTCGGCCGGCCACCAGTCCTGCGGAGTCGTCAGTACCGCTTCGATGTCCCGCTTCACGGCGGAAAGGTCGAGGCTCTTGAACGCCTCGACATAGTCGAAGTCCTCGCCCATGGGATCGGACACCGGGTGGTGCTTCCTGAGGATCGCCAGGTTGATCTGGTTCGGCCACCAGTCACGGCTGCTGGCACCTTCGGTGGGGTGGCTGAATCGCCCGGTCGCGACGGGACACCCGCCCGCGCTCTCCTCGTTGACCTCGCCGACAACGGTGTCATGGGTTTCAGACACGGGAATCCTTCCGGGTTCGGTGAGTGTGTTCAGGAACTGGTTGCGATGGAACAGTCGGGGCACAAGCCCCGGTAGACGACGTCGGCCTCGTCAACAGCGAAACCGTGGTCTTCTGAGGGGGTCAGGCAGGGCGCGCTGCCGACGGCGCAGTCGACGTCGGCGATCGCACCGCAGGACCGGCACACGACGTGATGGTGGTTGTCCCCGACCCGGGCTTCGTAGCGGGCCACGGAACCGGGTGGCTGGATGCGCCGCAGCAGTTCGGTCGCGGTCTCCGCGCGCAGCACGTCGTAGACGGCCTGGTGGGACACTGCGCCGAGCTCCGCCCGCACAACACCGATGATCGAGTCGGTGTCGGCGTGCGGATGATCGTGGACCGCGGACAGCACCGCCACCCGAGGACGCGTCACACGCAGAGCAACCTCGCGCAACATGCGCTCGAAGTCCAAGGTCGTCGACACGCTCCGAAGTATGCCGCAGTTTCTGGAATCAATCAAGAAACGACACTATTCGTGGGCGTCGTCTTCGACCGCCAGCGGGCGCGAACTCGCCGACGGCCCGGCGACCGCCCAGTGGGACGACGACCTCGCGGCCGCGATGGCCGCGGAGGGCCGCGCCGTCGAGGAGGAGCACGTCCTCGACGATCTCCTCATCGCCCTGCAGTCAAGCAATTGCCGGATCCCTACGTCTCGCTGAACCGAACTCCCGCACGGGAGCCGCCTTCTGCAGCGACCGCCCCGAGTTGCCGTTTCAGAACGCCGAGTATCGCGAATACGTGATGCCGCCGCGGAGGGCCTTGGCGTCGAGGACATGCAGCTTCGGCACCGCAAAGCCGTCGGGGAAGAGCCGGCGGCCCCGGCCCTGCACGGCCGGGTAGACGAACAGCCTGTACTCGTCGACGAGGCCGGCCCTGATGAGCGTGTGGCACAAGGTGATACTGCCGGTGACCACGATGTCCTTGCCCGGCCGCTCCTTCAGCGCCGCGACTTCCGTCGCAGGCTCGCCGGCGAGGACGGTGGAGTTCTGCCACGCGGGGTCGCTCATGGTGGACGAGACGACGTACTTCTGCACTCCGTTGAGGTAGTCGGTGATGCCTGTGGCGTCGTTCGCCTGGTTGGGCCAGTAACCGCGAAAGTCCTGGAAGGTCCGGCGGCCAAGGACCAACGCGTCGGACTCCCGGTCCTGCCGGTGCAGCTCGTCCAGCACGTCCGAGCCTTGCGCATCGGCCTGGCCCTGCGGGTCGAACCAGTCGTCGAGCATCTCGATCGAGCCGTCGACCGTGATGTTCTGGGTGATCGCAAGCGTACGCACCGGGGCCTCCGTATGATTCGACATCACTGACCGCTTCGTACCAGGACAGACCCCGGTCGGGGTTCCGAACTCATCGGTCGACAGGGTGGCGTGGCGCCGCGAGGCGCGTGCGAGGCTCATGTTGACTCGCCGTGCCATGATCGACTGTACTGACTTGCCCGGCATGCACCCGGGCTGAGCGAGTCAAGATGCTGACCGGCCGCGGGATGGGTGCGCAAAAGACTGCAGGCCGTGGGCTGACTCAGAGGAGATGGTCCGCTGCGCGACTCTTCTCCGCGACGTGCAGCAGGACGGGCCGGTCGGCATGCAGTGCTGTCTCGATCTGCTCGCTCAGGTGCGCTGGCGACTCGATCCGTACACCGTCGCAGCCGAGCGCCCGGGCGAGTGCTACGAAGTCCGGATGCCCGAGGGAGACCGCGTACGCCCGCTCGCCCCGGTTCTCCATCTCGTTGCGGATCTCCCCGTACCCTCCGTTGTCGACGACCACGACCGGTAGGGCGATTCCCAGCGCGGCGGCGGCCGCGAGCTCGGCGACGGTGAACATGGTGCCGCCGTCCCCCTGGAGAACCAGGACCGGCGTCGCCGGTGAGGCGACCTTTGCACCGATGCCGGCGGGAAGGCCGTACCCGAGCGTCCCTCCGCCGGTGGGGAAGAGGAACGAGCGCGGGTGGAAGGCCGGCAGGTTCGACAATGCCCCGTAGTAGCTCACCATCGCGTTGTCGGCGGTGACCACGGCCTCCTCGGGCAGCGCTGCGGCGATCGCCTCCACGATCTCGATCCACGGCTCCCCCTCGGCCCGGCTCTCCTCCCGGATCGCCTTCCGCCATTCAGCGACACGGGAGGCATCCGTACGGTTCCTCCCGTTGATCCGCGAGCAGATCCCGTCCAGGGTCCGAGCGGCATCGCCGACGAGCGCGAGCGTCGGTGTGGCGTTGGCGACCGCACCAATCGGGTCGATGTCCACCCGGATCAGGTCTCCGTCGACCCGTGGGGGGCCAAGCCACCAGTCGGCCGGGGCGAGTTCGGTGCCCACGGCCAGGAGGGCGTCGCTTTCCTCGACGAGGCGCTGGACGCTCGGGTGCTGCGGGCCCGCACCGAGCGACAGCGGATGGTCCTCGCGAAGTACGCCCTTGCCGTTGCAGCTGGTCAGCACGGGCGCACCGAGCCGCTCGGCCAGAGCCGCGACCTGCGAGGCCGCACCCGAGGCGCCGCCACCGGCGACGACCAACGGACGCTCGGCCCGCTCCAGCCGCCGGGCGGCCTCGGCGATGAGCTGCTCGTTGGGTACGGGCGAAGACGCCTGCACCGGATGGAGGAGCTCGACGGGTGTCTCGGCCTCGAGCAGATCGAGCGGTACCTCCAGGTGTACCGGTCGCGGCCTGCCAGCGGTCATGGCCGCGAAACACGTCGCGACCGCTGCCGGAATCTCCGCCACGCTCGTCACCCGGTGGCTGTAGGCGACGACCGAACCCATAGCCGCCGACTGGTCCTTGACCTCGTGCAGGGTTCCGTTGCCATGCGCAGGGTGGCTCAGCGGCATCCCCGGCGAGACGAACAGGACCGGCACCGAGTCGGAGTAGGCCTGCGCCGCGGCGGTTGCCGCGTTGAGGATCGCCGGCCCGGTGGTCGTCAGGCACACGCCGGGCCGGCCACAGATCCGCGCATACCCGTCTGCGGCGTAGCCCGCCCCTTGTTCATGCCGCGGCAACACGTGGTCGATGCCGTACTCGTCCAGCGCCCGGTACACCGCCAGGTTGTGGGTTCCGGGTATCCCGAAGACTGTACGCACGCCGTGCGCAGCCAGCGCTGCACCGAGCGCCTGGCCACCGGTCATCGGGCCGTGCTGCGTGCCGGTCGTGTCCATAGTCAGTCCTTCTGGTCGTGGTCGGAGGCAGCTGGTCTGGCGACGACGAGCGCGTCGACGGCGAGCGCGCCCTCCGTGCCGACACGGACCGGGTTGAGCTCGACCTCGGCGATCCGCTCGGTCTCGACGATCGTGCGGGACATGGCGACGATCACCTCGACCAGGGCGTCCACGTCGACTCGCGGTCGGCCACGCCAACCCATCAGCAGGGACGTGCTCCGAAGCCGCTCGAGCATCCGGCGGGCAGTGGCATGGTCGACGGGGGCGAGTTCGAGGGCAGTGTCGCCGTACACCTCGGCCTCGACGCCGCCTGCGCCGACAAGCACCGTGGGTCCGAAGTCCGCGGCACGGCGGGCGCCAACAAGCATCTCCACGACGTTGTCGCGGCAGTCCTGTTCCTCGACGATGTACGTGCCGCCGCCGAGCTTCACACGCATCTCGTCCCAGGCGTGGTGCAGATCGTCCAGGCTGTTCAGGCTGGTGCGCACACCGCCGACTTCGGTCTTGTGATCCAGCCAGCCCGCCTTGAGGACGAGGGGTGCGGCGAGCCGACCTGCAGCGATTGCCAGGTCGTCCTCGGTCGTCACCGATACGGCCGCCGGAAAGGCGACACCGCGTCGTGCCAACAGCGTGCGCGCGGCGAAGTACCCGTCGCCACACACGTCATCGGGCTGAACTCTCGTCGTCGATCTCGTGGTCTCGAGGCCACGGCCGGTCTCGACACCGAGCGCCGCCGCATGGGCCGCGACCGACATCGCAGCGTCGATGCTGGAGTACGTCGGCACACCGCGTTCCCACAGGCGCGCAACCGCACGCGATCCCACGCTCATACTGTGCACGATGAGCGGCGTACCGGTCACTGCGCCGTGCCCACCAAACAGGTCGGCGACGCGAAGCTCCTCATCCTCCTGGTGCCCGGAGTTCTCGCCGTAGGACCCGAAGTAGCCGGAGAGCACGATGAGATCGGCCTCCTGCGAGGCCAGCAGCCGGCCGGTCACGTCGGCGTACGTCGTCAGGTCCTGCTCGCCGCCGCCGGCGAGGTCGACCGGATTCACCGCGGATGCGACGGGAGGAAGGCGGTCCGCGAGCTGCTGCCGTATGCCGGCGGAGAACGCCGGGATGCTCAATCCACGAGATGCCCCCAGATCGGCGGCGATCCCGGCCTGGCCGCCGCTGTCGCTGACGATCGCGACCCGCCTGCCGCGGGGTACGGGTGCCACCTCGAGATAGCGCGCGAGGTCTACGAGCTCGGTCGGTGTGGCCACACGGCGTGCGCCCACGGCCCGGCACGCAGCCTCGACCACCCGGACCGACGAGGTCAGCGACCCGGTGTGCGACCGCGCCAGGCGGCTGCTCCCCTCGCTCGCGCCCGTGGACAGCACGATCGTGTACTTGCCGGCGGCGCGCAGTCGGCGGAGCGCCTTCAGGAGCTGCGGTCCATCGGCGAAGCTCTCCAGGTACAGGGCGACAACGCGGGTAGCTTCGTGGTCGAGCAGGTCAACGAGGAGCTCGACTGCCCGGACGTCGCGTTGGTTTCCGACGGAGACGAACCGCGACACCCCCATGCCGGACCGCGCAGCAAGGTCCGCGATCTCGGTCCCCAGCTGGCCGCTCTGGGAGACGATCGCCAGCGACCCGGGGACGAACGTTCCCCATGCCAGGTAGAGATCGTGACTCGGGTCGCAGATCCCCAGGCTGTTGGGGCCGACGATCCGGGCACCGTGGGCAGCGATCTCGCGCACGAGCGTGCCTTCGTCCGGGACACCAGCGGTGATGCCGAGGAACCCGCGCACCCCGAGGGCGAGGCCACCTCGCACGACCTCCGTCACGCGCGAGGCGGGTACGCAGAGGACGACCAGCTCGGGCACTTCGTCGAGGTCATCGAGGCTCTTCGCGCAGGGACGGCCGTGCACGCTCGCGGCGCGCTCGTTCACAAGGAACACGGGGCGTCGTCCCTCTCCCTGCAGCGCCCCTCGACTCAGCCAGTGACCCCACTTCGCAGCATCATCCGACGCACCGACGACGGCCACCGAGGAGGGGTCGCGGAACGACAGCAGCGGATCACGCGACTGCCTCGGCCTACTCAACAACGGTCGCAACCCTGTCTAGGCAAGCGTTAAGGGTGACAGCGGTCCGTCGACCGCACTACTGGGACGGTGGTGGTTGGGTGCGCCCTTGACACTGCAAATATCCACCACAATAATACGTTAACTGATCGACCAGTCAGTTTAGGAGCAGACAATGAGCCGTGTCAAGCGAGCCGCACATGCAAGCGACCCCGCGGCGGCTGTGCCGCGTTGGAGCAGAAGACAGTTCCTGCAGACCACCGGCTTGCTATCGCTCGCCGGGGTGTCCGGCCCGCTGCTCGCGGGCTGCGGCAGTGGCGAGGCCAGCGGAGACGAGAAGAGCCTCACCTTCGTCGCGTGGGGCGGCACACAGGAAAAGAACACGATCAAGACGCTGTTCAAGCCTTGGGCTCACAAGAACGGCGTCACCATGCAGTCGGACGCCCCGACCAACTATGCGAAGTTTCGCACACAGGTGAAGTCCGGTAAGGTCAGTTGGTCCATCGTCCAGGTGGAGCCCTTCTTCGCGACCCAAGCCTGTGACAATGGCTGGGCCACCAAGCTCGACTTCGACAAGATCGACGCCTCGGCGGTCGAGGACAAGTTCGTCATCGACTGCGCCATACCGATCCTGCAGTACGCCTTCACGATCGCCTACAACACCGACAAGTACTCGAAGGACAACCATCCCACGACCTGGGAAGAGTTCTTCGACACGAAACAGTTCCCGGGCAAGCGAGCTTTCTGGAAGTATGCAACCTCGACAACCTTCGAAGCCGCACTTCTCGCTGACGGCGTTGGCCCGCAGGACCTCTATCCGCTCGACGTTGATCGCGCACTGCGAAAGCTCGACACGATCCGGGACCACATTGTCTGGTACGACACCGGTGAGCAGCAGGTGCAGCTGCTCGCCAGCGGCGAGGCACCGCTCGTCCAAGCTTGGAACGGCCGTGTCTTCCAGGCGGCGCAGCAAGGACGGCCTGTGGCGAACGAGTGGAACGAGCACTTCCTGTCGTACGAACAACTGCTCATCCCGAAGGGCTACGGGAACGCCTCGCTGGCGCAGAAGTGGATGAACTGGTACCTCAACGCTCCCAAGGCGCAGGCGGAATTCGCCGAGACGACCGCCTATGCGGCACCGAACCCGAAGTTCATGGATTACGTCGATGAGACTGTGGCGAAGGAGCTGCCAACCTACCCGAAGAACAAGGAAAAGCGCGCCGCGGTCGTCGACTACCCCTACTACGCGAAGCACTACGATGAGCTCACCAAGCAGCTGAATTCGTGGATCTCCGGGTGACGCCGGTGAGTGTCGCCCAAGGCGAGAGACCAGCCCCTCGGGCGCCTACACCCAAGCCACGGTGGACCACCGCAGCGGTCGATCGATGGGGGATCTTGCTGCTTCCGGCGCTGGCATTCTTGCTGGTTACCTTCGTGTTGCCGCTGAGCATCGTCGTCGTACGCAGCTTCACCGACCCCAAGGCCGGGGTAGGCGACTATCGCGAAGCCCTCACCTCGCCGCTGTACCTACATGTCCTCGCCAACACATTCATCATCGCGTTCGCGGTCACGGCGGCTACCCTAGTGATCGGCTACCTGTACGCGTACTTGATGACGCTGGCCCCGCGCCTTTGGCGCACCGTCCTTCTCGTCGCCGTGCTGCTTCCCTTCTGGACGAGCCTGCTGATCCGTAGCTTCGCCTGGATCCTCCTCCTGCGCGACACCGGAGCGGTCAACTCCGCGCTCCAAGGGATCGGGCTCGTGGAGCACCCGGTGCCCCTCATCCGCAACATGACCGGCGTCGTCATCGGCATGGTGCAGGTCATGCTGCCGTTCGCCGTTCTCCCCCTGTACGCGTCCATGCGCGGCATCGACCGGGGACTGTTGCACGCCGCAGAAGGCTTGGGAGCACGGCCCTTGCTCGCGTTCTGGCGCATTTTCGTCCCCTTGACGGCGCCCGGCCTTGCTGCCGCGAGCTTGCTGGTGTTCATCCAGTCACTGGGCTTCTACGTCACCCCAGCTCTGCTGGGCGGGCCGCACAGCGTCATGCTCAGCCAGCTCATCGTCGACCAGGTCTCGACGACGCTCCGTTGGGGCTTTGCCTCTGCCTTGGCCGTGATCCTCCTGGTCACCACCGGCCTGTTTCTGCTCGCCGCCAGCCGGTTCCTGGACCTCCGGCGCCTGCTGAGGACGCTGCCATGACTCCCCGACGTCTCGTACGAGCCCTGCTGGCCGTAGGCGGAGCCATCACCGCCGTCTACCTGGCGTTGCCGTTCGTGGTGATCATCCCCGCGTCGTTCTCCAACACCTCGTATCTGCGATTCCCACCCCAGGGGCTGTCCCAGCGTTGGTACGACAACTTCTTCACCGACCCGGTGTGGCTGGACAGTGCGGCCGACAGCCTGCGGATAGCGGTGCTGGTCACGATCGTGAGCGTGGTGCTGGGAACCCTGTGCGCGTTCGGGATGGTACGGGGCCGCTTCCCGTTCCGCTCCGCCGTCGCCTCGATCGTGCTGGCACCGCTCCTGGTGCCCTACGTCATCACCGCGCTCGCGATGTACCTCGTCTTCCTGCGAGCCGGGCTCACGCAGACCACCCTCGGCTTCGTACTCGCGCATAGCGCACTCGCCATACCCTATGTCTTCATCAACGTGACCGCCGCCTTGTCGCAGTTCGACCGGCGGTTGGAGATGGCAGCGATGGGACTCGGCGCCCGGCCGCTCGGCACGTTCTTTCGTGTGACGCTGCCGTTGATCCTGCCGAGCATCCTCAGCGGCGCGCTCTTCGCGTTCGTCATCAGCTGGGACGAAGTGGTGATCAGCATCTTCTTGTCCGGACCGGAGCTGACCACGCTGCCGGTCCAGATATGGTCCGGGGTGCGCGTGCAGATCGATCCCACGGTCGCGGCGGTCTCGGGCATGCTGCTCTTCCTCACGCTGGCCGTGTTCTGCTGTTCGGCCGTTGCGCGATTGCTGTGGCGGCGACGTGGTCGTTCGACTCGTACGGTTGCCAGCACATCGGGAGGCAAGTGACTATGTCCGAGCCTGACACTGTCGCACTCGGCGGCTCCGGTGGGCTGGTTCAGCTCGAAGGCGTCACCAAGCAGTACGCAGACGTCCGCGCCCTCGACGACGTCAGCCTGCAGGTGCAGCCGGGAGAGTTCATGACGTTGCTCGGCGCCAGCGGCTCGGGCAAGTCCACCCTGCTCAACGTGGTTGCGGGCTTTACCCAGCCGACGAACGGCGCGGTCAAGGTGAACGGGCGAGACCTGACCCTCGTGCCGCCGTACCGACGGAATCTGGGCATGGTTTTCCAGGACTATGCGCTGTTCCCGCACATGTCGGTCTTCGACAACGTCGCGTTCCCGTTGCGCCGACGTCGGTATTCCAAGGGCGAGCTGCGTCGCAGCGTGGCCAGCGCCCTCGAGATCGTCGAGTTGTCCGGGCTCGGCAACCGCCGCCCGGACGAGCTGTCCGGAGGACAGAAGCAGCGCGTCGCGCTCGCCCGCGCGATCGTCTTCCAACCTGCGGTTCTCTTGATGGATGAGCCGCTCGGCGCCCTCGACCGCAAGCTCCGCGAGCAGTTGCAGGTGGAGATCCGGCGGCTGCATCGAGAACTGGGTACGACGTTCATTTTCGTCACGCACGACCAGGACGAGGCCTTGGCGATGTCGGACCGCGTCGCGCTCCTGCGCGATGGCGGCGTGCTCCAGATCGGAGCCCCCGACGAGCTCTACGAGTCCCCCAACTGCGTATACGCGGCGGACTTTCTCGGGGAGTCCACCATCTTCCGTGGCCACACCAACGCGGGCACGCTGTCGGTGGGCAGGCTCTGCCTCACGATCGCCGACCGGAATCTGAACGGAAACGTGGCGCTTGTCGTCCGCCCGGAGCGTCTCCGCGTCTGTCAAACCGGCTCGGCTGTTCCAGCGGGCTGCAACGCGCTCGATGGCGTGGTGCGGGATATCACCTACGCGGGTGCGAACCGGCGACTCAACATCGACACTGCAGAGGGCCACGAGATCATCGTGCGCACGACGGCGGGGCCGGAGAGCGTCTGCCGGCCCGGCGACGAACTAACGGTGTTCTGGAACCCACAGGATTCCATCGTCGTACCCGAGGAGCGCGAGACCGGACCCGCACACCTCCAACCGGCCGGGTCGGCTTGACAGCGAACAGGGCGTACGATCAGGCTAGGCTAATAACTGACTAACCAATCAATTTTGCGGAGACTCATGGCCCTCGCACAGGCGGTCCGATGACGACGAACTGGAGTGGCGACGTCGCACTCGTGGGCATCCACGAGTACCCCGCCAGAAAGTGTCCGGGCATGCACCCGTTCGAGCTGCAGGCGCGATGCGTCGTCGGAGCACTGGGCGACGCCGGTCTCAGCCTCAGCGACGTGGACGGGTTTGCGACGGCGGCCGGCGAGGAGTCCGAGGGTGGCGGGGTAACCGACGCCGTCGAGATGGCCGAGTACCTGGGCATCCGACCCACCTGGATCGATGCGACAGACCTCGGCGGTGCGGGCCCGATCAGCCAGGTCGGGCACGCCGCGGCCGCGATCGCCGCCGGCCAGGCCGAGGTCGTCGTCGTCGGATACGCGGCCACCCCTCGTTCCTCGGCGTCGAGTATCGGAACCGGGGACACGAACACCCCCATTTCGGGTCCGGGTCAGTTCGAACTGCCGTACGGCATCACGACCGTCGGCAACTACGCCCTGGCGGCCCAGCGGCATATGCACGAGTTCGGCACGACACCCGAGCAACTCGCCGAGATCTCGGTGGCCTGCCGTGCGCACGCGTCGAACAACCCGCACGCGCGCTACCGCGACCCACTCACGGTCGATGATGTGGTGAACGCGCCGATGATCGCGTCTCCGTTGCGCCGGTACGACTGTTGCTGTGTCACCGACGGAGGCGGCGCCGTGGTAGTCACCAGCGCCGCACGGGCACGGGATCTGACCAGCAAGCCCGCGTACCTGCTCGGGTTCGGAGAGGCCGCGAGCCAGATCCAGATGCACCAGATGCCGTCCTTCACCCAGACCCCTGGGGCGCTTTCAGGCCCGCGTGCCTTCGCGCAGGCGGGCGTCTCGCGCGAGGAGATCGACGTCGCACAGGTCTACGACTCGTTCACGATCACGACCTTGCTGATCCTCGAGGACCTCGGGTTCTGCGCCAAGGGCGACGGGGGCGACTTCGTCAGCGGCGGTCGGATCACCGTCGGCGGTGACCTGCCGATCAACACCGACGGCGGCGGGCTCTCCTCCAACCAACCGGGCCGCCGTGGCGTTTTCGCAATGATCGAGGCCGTCCGCCAGCTGCGCGGCGAGGGCCCGGGTGTGCAGGTGCCCGACCCCCGGGTCGCCCTCGCCCACGGCTCCGGCGGCTATCTCTCCACCGCCGCCACGTTGATCCTCAGGAGCTGACGATGACCTCGACCGACACCTCGTACCGCAAACCGCTTCCGGTCACCGACGCGCTCACCGAACCGTACTGGCAGGCGGCGAATGAGGGCCGACTGATCCTGCAGCGGTGCACGGCATGCCAGCGCTTCCAGCACTACCCGCGCCCCCACTGCGTGCACTGCGGGACGACCGACCTCGAGTGGGCCCAGGCGAGCGGGCGGGGCAGCGTGCACACGTTCACCGTGATCCACCGCAATGACGCGCCCGGCTTCGCCGACGAGCTCCCGTACGTGTTCGCGATTCTCCAGCTCGACGAGGGCGTACGCATGGCCGGCAACATCTTCAATGTCGATCCCGCAGAGGTCCGCATCGGCATGCCGGTACGGGTTTGCTTCGACCGGGCGACACCCGAACTCGCCATCCCCCAGTGGCAGCCGGCACAAGCGGAGGCAGGACAGTGAGCGAGGTCTACTTCGACGACATCGGCGTCGGCGACCGGATCGTCACCGGCCGACGCACCATCACTGAAGCCGACATCGTGGCGTTCGCCGGCGTGTCGGGAGACTTCAACCCGTTGCACACCGATGAGGTCTTCGTACGCGAGAACACCCCGTTCGACGGGCGGATCGCGCACGGCGTCCTCGGTATCGCCGTGACGACCGGCCTGCGTAGTACGTACGACGACTGGCAGGTCATCGCGTTCTTGGAGTGCAACCGCAAGTTCACCGGGCCGATCTATCCGCAGGACACGGTGCATGCGGTCTACGAGGTCACGGAGGCTCGGGCGAGCAGGAGCAAGCCGGGAACCAACGTTGTCGTCCTCTCGGTCCAGCTGGTCAAGGAGGGAGGCGACGTGGTCCAGACCGGAACCGACGTCGTGCTTGTCGCCTCCAGGAAGGAGCAGGGATGAGCGAGGTCGTCATCGTCACCGGTGCCGCCGGTGGAATCGGAAGCGCGACAGCACGCCGATTCGCCGAGGATGGCGCGACGGTCCTGGTGGCCGACGTCGACGACGCAGGCGCTTCTCGCACGGCCGATGAGATCAAGCGCGCCGACGGGCGCGCCGAACCGTACGCGCTCGACGTCACGAGTCGGGACGCGTGGGAGGGCGCCGTCGCCGCGGCGGGAGACCTGGGGCGCCTGACGGCTGTGGTCAACAACGCCGGAATCTTGCGCGACCGCTCGTTGAAGAAGATGGACGACGACCAGTGGCAGCAGGTACTCGACGTGCACCTGCGCGGAGCGTTCCTCGGCAGCCAGATCGGCGTGCGCGAGATGGGCCAGAACGGTGGCGGTGCGATTGTCAGCATTTCCTCGACCGCCTCGTTCGGCAGTTTCGGCCAGGCGAACTACTCCGCCGCCAAGGGCGGGATCATCTCGCTGATGCGGACGGTCGCGCTCGAGGGCGCCAGGTACGGGGTGCGGGCGAACGCGGTAGCGCCCGGGTCGGTCCAGACGCAGATGATCGACTCGGTGCCCGACGAGGTCAAGGAGGGCTTCTTGAAGTCCATCCCGCTCGGCCGGTTCGCCGACCCGTCCGAGATCGCCGACGCCGTCGCGTTCCTGTGCTCGCGGCGGGCGAGCTACATCACCGGCCAGCTGCTCGTCGTGGACGGCGGCTCGACGCTCGGCGGCTGAGACCGAGCAGGGCAGGAGAGCTACGTGCGGTACGCACCCACGCCGGAGCAGGAGGAGTTCGGTCGTACGATCCGGGCGTTCCTGCAACAGCGCGTCCCCGAGAGCAAACTGCTGGATCAGCTCGCGCGGCCGGACCGGTTCGACTCGACCCTGTGGAAGGACCTGGCCGGGCAGCTCGAGCTTCCCGGCCTGGCCGTGCCCGAGTCGTACGGCGGCTCGGGGTTCGGCGCGGTCGAGCTCGGCGTGACGCTCGAGGAGTTCGGGCGTGCCCTGACGCCCGTGCCCTACTTCGCGACCGCGGTGCTCGCGCTGCCGCTGATCGTCGGCGCAGACGCGAGTGGCGTTGCGGCGAACCTGGTGCGCGAACTGGCTGCTGGCAGGTCCATCGGGGCTGCGGCGCTCGCCGAACCGGGACAGGGTGCCGGCGCCACACCCGCGACGACCGCGGACGGTGACCTTCTAAGCGGCCACAAGACGCTCGTCGTCGACGGCGACCTCGCCGACGTACTCGTCGTCTCGGCGCAAGTCGGCGGCGTACCAGGGCTGTTCTGCGTTCGCG
>JBOHBN010000274.1:0-43752 GCA_050698355.1 Streptosporangiales bacterium
TGTACGCGACGGCGAGGCAGAACGGCACGCCGACCAGGCCGATGATGTAGAGGATCGAAGGCAGCAGCATCGCCGCGGCGAGCGGGCCCTCACGTTCCAGCAGGTGGCCGCGCCGACGCGGACGGGCGGTGCGCGGTCGCCGCGCCTCGGTGCCCTCGGTAGCGGTCGCCGCCACGTCGCCGTGACTCACGGGTCACCGCTTTCCACCCGCTTGGGCTCGGCGCGCTCGCCGGTGCTGGTGTCGAAGAAACGCAGGTCGGCGGCCCGTACGACGAACTCCTCTGCCTCGTCGGCGTGCATCTCGGTGTCGACGGTGACGGGCAGCACCGCCCGGATCCGGGTGTCCTTGCCCAGCTCGGGCGCGACACCGACAACGTGCCGCTCGGCGCCGAGGTTCTCGACCTGCTGCACGTGGAACGGCGTGACCACGTCGCCGTCGCGTGTGGGCACCGCCGCGCGTGGCAGGAACCGCTCCGGTCGGAAGCCGAGCAGGTGATCGTCGCGCTCGATCAGGTTCATCGGCGGCGCGCCGACGAACGTGGCCACGAACGTGTCCGCCGGATGGTGGTAGATCTCGTCCGGCACGCCGAGCTGGCGCAGCCGCCCCTGGGACAGCACGGCGATCCGGTCGCCCATGCCCATCGCCTCGACCTGGTCGTGGGTGACATACACCGTGGTGGTGCCGACCCGCTGCTGGAACTCCTTCAGGTCGACCCGCGCCGCGGCGCGCAGCTTCGCGTCCAGGTTGGAAAGCGGCTCGTCGAGCAGGAACACCTGCGGTTCGCGTACGAGCGCGCGGGCGAGCGCGACCCGCTGCCGCTCGCCGCCCGACAGCGCCCGCGGCCGGCGGTCGAGCAGATGGTCGATACCGAGCAGCTCCGCGGCCCACGCCGTCTTGCGCGCGCGCTCCTCCTTGGCGATCTTCTCCGCCTTCAGCGGGAAACCGATGTTGTTCCTGATCGTCTTGTGCGGGTATAGCGCGTAGCTCTGGAAGACCATCGCGATCTCGCGCATCCGCGGCGGCAGCCCGGCCATCGGCTCGCCCCCGATGTAGATCTCGCCCGAGCTGGGTTGCTCGAGGCCCGCGATGAGCCGCAGCAGCGTGGTCTTGCCGCATCCGGACGGGCCGAGCAGGACGAGGAACTCACCCTCGCGGGTCGCACAGTCGATGTGGTCGACGGCGAGGACCTTCCCGTCGAACCGCTTGGTGAGCTCCTTGACCTCCAGGACCGCCATTTAGAGCGTCCGCCAATAGGGAAGTTGCCTGACTCGCGGGCCCCCGTATCCCGCCTCGCTGCGTTGTCGTCGTCGCCCGATGGGCCGCATCGCTCTCCTCCTCCGCCTTGCGAGCCGGGCGCGGATGACCCGCTCGCTTATAATCCGGCGCTCCTGCCGGACAAAGCCGGCGGACGCTCTCACCCCACCAGGCCCTTGCTGTGCCACTTGGCGAAAATCTTCTCGCACTGCGCGTGCGCCTGCTTCACCGCCTGCTCGGGGCTGAGCTTGCCGCGGGCGGCCTTGGCCATCATCTGCGGGATGACGAAGGTGTTGAACACCTCGCCGATCGCGGCGTTCGCCGGCCCGGGGTGCCCGACGTTGGTGCTCCAGTTCTTCGCCGTGCCCAGCACCTCGAGCTTGTTCGCCGGCTTGGACCCGAACGGGTCGTCGGCGACCCAGTCATCCAGGTGCGGCACGGTGTCGGGGAAGGACGGGAAGTCGTACAGCTGGGAGTTGTACGTCACCGCGGGCGCGTTCGCCGACAGGTTCAGCAGGAACTCCTTGGCCGCGTCGACGTTCTTGGCGAACTTCGGCACCACGTACACCGCGATCACGTGCTCGCTGGCGAACTGGAGGCCGTGCGGCCCCTTCAGAGCGGGAGTGAACCAGATGTCGTTGGCGACCTTGGTCTGCCCACCCTGCGCCGTGCGGTAGGCCGAGATCGAGTTGAGGATGTACGAGAGCTTGCCGGCGGCAAGGCCCTGGTTGTTCGACGCGGCGTTCCAGGAGAACACCGAGCTGGTCATCGTCTGCTTGTAGAGCTTGGTCATGTACTCGACCGCAGCGATCGTCTCCGGCGAGTTGAGTACGACCGTCTGGTGCTTGTCCTGGATGGAGCCGCCGAACGACCAGATCATCGCCCGGGCCGCCATGTTGGAGTCGATCTCGTTGGACATGCCGATGCACATCGGCGCGCCGTTCTTCTTGATCTCCGTGCCGCCCTTGAGCAGGTCGTCCCACGTGCGCGGGCCGTTTGCCATGCCGACTTTCTTCCACAGGCTCTTGCGGTAGTCGCCCGGGTCGGGCACCCAGCCGTGGCAGTAGCCGTACCACTTGTCGGTCGTGGGGTTGTAGCTACACTGCTTGGCCCACGGGACCTGCTTGCCGAAGCGCTTTTGCGCCTCGGCGTTGACGTCGGCCAGATCGACCACGCTCTGCTCGATCGACGACGGCGGGGAGATCCACATGATGAGGTCGTGGCCGCTTCCGGCGGAGATTTCCGAGCTGGTCCTGGGAACGATGTCGGCGTAGTTGATGTGGTCGACCTTCGCGTCGACGCCGACGTGCTTGCCCCACTGCTGTACGTACGGGTCGAACCACTTGTCGTAGTGCGGCACGAAGTGGCTCCACTGCAGGATGCGCAGCTTGCCGGACAGCTTCGTGGACGGCTCTAGGAACGTCGGGGAGGGCGCGGGTGACGCCGTACTCGACGCGCCGCCCCCCGCTCCCTCGGTGCCCGGCGCCTTGCTGCAGGCAGTGGTCAGGGCCGCGAGCGCGGAGAGCTCGATGAATCGGCGGCGCGAGAGGTGATTGGAGGAGTTTTCTCTTGGCACGATCGTCCCTCCCTGGCTGTGGGCGCGTGGTACCGCGTGAGCGTGATCACATTATCGTGCGCCCCCGCAGGGCGATCCGGCAAAGCGTGCAAGGCGTCGCTTCGATAACGGCCGGGGCGGGACCGACTGTCGAGTGCGGCGATCACCCGCTGTGAACGGCGGCGGCCGAGCAGGGGCCTTCACCGCCGGTCCGTATGGGCTCGCGGGGGGACAATCGGTAAACTCGGTCCGGAGCATCAGCGTGGCTGCTCGCCAAATGTTCCCGACCGGAGGAGTTCCGTGTCTAGTAGTCGCCTGTTTACGTCCGAGTCCGTCACCGAGGGGCATCCCGACAAGATCGCCGACCAGATCAGCGACTCGGTCCTCGACGCCCTGATCGCCCAGGACCCGAATAGCCGGGTTGCCGTGGAGACGCTGCTCACGACCGGGCTCGTGCACGTGGCGGGCGAGGTGACCACGAACGCGTACGTGGAGATCCCGCAGATCGTCCGGGACCGCGTGCTCGAGATCGGATACGACTCCTCGGCGAAGGGTTTCGACGGCTCTTCGTGCGGCGTGTCGGTTTCGCTCGGATCGCAGTCGCCCGACATCGCGCAGGGTGTCGATGACGCCTGGGAGGAGCGTTCCGAGCACTCGGTCGACCCGCTCGACCGGCAGGGCGCCGGTGACCAGGGCATGATGTTCGGCTACGCGTGCAACGAGACGCCGCAGCTGATGCCGCTGCCGATCACCCTGGCGCATGAGCTCGCGCGCCAGCTCGCCCACGTCCGCAAGGATGGCCAGGTGCCGTACCTGCGCCCGGACGGCAAGACCCAGGTCACGGTGGAGTACGACGGCATCAAGCCGGTCCGGCTCGACACCGTCGTGGTCTCCTCGCAGCACGCCGCCGACGTCGACCTCGACAAGCTGCTCACCCCCGACGTGCGCGAGCAGGTCGTCCGGCCGGTGCTCGAGCGCCTGGACGTCGACACCCGCGGGTACAAGCTGCTCGTCAACCCGACCGGCAGGTTCGAGGTCGGCGGGCCGATGGGCGACGCCGGACTGACCGGCCGCAAGATCATCATGGACACGTACGGCGGGATGGGCCGGCACGGCGGCGGCGCGTTCTCCGGCAAGGACCCGTCCAAGGTCGACAGGTCGGCGTGCTACGCGATGCGCTGGGTCGCCAAGAACATCATCGCCGCGGGCTTCGCCGAGCGGTGCGAGGTGCAGGTCGCGTACGCGATCGGCAAGGCGCAGCCGGTGGGCGTGTTCGTCGAGACGTTCGGCACCGAGCACCTGCCGGTGGAGCAGATCGAGAAGGCCGTCGCGGAGACCTTCGACCTGCGGCCCGCCGCGATCGTTCGCGACCTCGACCTGCTGCGGCCGATCTACGCCGAGACCGCGCGGTACGGCCACTTCGGCCGCACCGACCAGGACTTCGGCTGGGAGCGCACCAACCGCGTCGACCAGCTCCGTACGGTCGTCGGCGCCTGAGCCGATGAGTTGTCAGTGTCTGGTTGACCTATAGCTCGACCAGACACTGACAAGTCGCGTCCCGTCGTTGGAGTCCGGTACAACGGGTCCGTGAGCGATCAGGAGGCCGAGCAGCTGGCGCTCGTACGCGCCGGCGCCCGGCGCGGGCGGCGCGCCAAGCCCGCGCGGACCCCGGCGGAGCGGCTCCCGGTCGCGCGGGTCGCCCTCGACGTCTCACTGGCGCACCTCGACCGCCCCTTCGACTACCTCGTCCCCGCCGGGGACGACGAGCGGTGCGTGCCCGGCTGCCGGGTGCGCGCCAGGCTCGCCGGCGCCCTGGTCGACGGTTACGTCCTGGAGCGGGTCGAGCGCAGCGAGCACGCGGGCAGGCTCGCCTACCTCGACCGGGTGGTGTCCGCCGAACCCGTCCTCGCCCCCGAGATCGCCGACCTCGCCAGGCACATCGCGGACCGGTACGCGGGCACCCTCGCCGACGTGCTGCGGCTCGCGGTCCCCCCGCGACACGCCAAGGTCGAGGCCGAGGAGGGCGCGCACCCGTCCCCTCCGCCGAGCACGCCCGCCACGAGCGGCTGGATGGCGTACGCGCGGGGCGACGCGTTCCTGCGCGCCCTGGCGGACGGGCGCACGGCGCGTGCGGTGTGGGACGCCCTGCCGGGCGAGGACTGGCCGTCCCTGGTGGCGGCCGCGGCCGGTACCTCCAACGCCGCCGGCAGGGGCGCGCTCGTCGTCGTGCCGGATCAGCGCGACCTCGCCAGGGTCGGCGACGCGCTCGAGCGCACCGTCGGGCCGTCGGGCTACGTAACGCTGACCGCGGACCTCGGGCCGGCCGAGCGGTACCGCCGGTGGCTGGCGATCTGCCGCGGCACCGTACGGGTCGTCGCGGGCACCCGCGCCGCCATGTTCGCACCGGTCACCGACCTCGGGCTGGTGGTGTGCTGGGACGACGGCGACGACCTGCACAGCGAGCCACGGGCGCCGTACCCGCACGTCCGTGAGGTGCTCTGCCTGCGCTCCCACCTGCAGGGCGCCGCGGTGTTCGTCGGCGGCTACGCGCGCACCCCCGAGGCCGCGCAGCTCGTACGCACGGGCTGGGCGCACACGATCGGGGCCGACCGTGCCACGACGCGGGCGCGGATGCCCGCGGTCCGGCCCTCCGGCGACGACGCCGAGCTGGCCCGCGACGCGGCCGCGCGCAGCGCCCGGTTGCCGCACCTGGCGTGGCAGACGGCGAAGGACGCGCTGGCGCACGGGCCCGTACTGGTACAGACGCCGCGGCGCGGGTACGTGCCGTCCCTGGCCTGTTCGAGCTGCCGGGCCACCGCCCGCTGCCGCAACTGCGGCGGGCCGCTGGCCGCGCACCGAGGCGGCGACGCCCAGCCCAGCTGCGGCTGGTGCGGGCAGCTCGCCGCCGGCTGGCGATGCCCGTCCTGCGGCGGCGGCAACCTGCGCGCGATCGTCGTCGGCGCGGCGCGTACGGCCGAGGAGCTGGGCCGCGCCTTCCCGGGCGTCGCGGTCCGGATGAGCGGTGGCGACGCGACGGTGCTGACCGAGGTCGCGAACCGCCCGGAGCTGGTGGTCGCGACGCCCGGCGCGGAGCCCGTCGCCGCGGAGGGGTACGCGGCGGCGCTGCTGCTCGACGGGTGGGCGCTGCTCGGCCGTGCCGACCTGCGGGCGGGGGAGGAGACGCTGCGCCGGTGGGCCAACGCGTGCGCCCTCGTCCGGTCGGGTACGGCCGGTGGTCGCGTCGTCGTTCTCGCGGACGCGGCGCTGCGTCCCGTGCAGGCGCTGGTGCGCTGGGACCCGGCCGGCTTCGCCGAACGGGAGCTGGCCGAACGCGCCGAGCTGCGGTTCCCGCCCGCGGCCCGCGCCGCCGCGGTCACCGGCTCCCTTGAGGCCGTCGAGGCGGCTGTAGCCACCGACGCGCTGCCGCCGCACGCGGACGTGCTCGGTCCCGTGCCGGTCGAGCGTGCCGAGGACACGGCCCGTGCGGTAGTACGGGTACCGCGCCGCGACGGGCCCGCATTGGCACGCGCGCTGCGCGCCGCCCAAGCCGTACGCAGCGCGAACAAGACCGGCGGCCAGCTACGCGTCCAGATCGACCCGCTGGACGTGCTCTGACCGCGTTGTGCTGTTGCATCCGACGGCCGGTCACACCTGCGAAGTCGATCACGGTAAGTACCCGCGCACGTCCCTGCTCGGCGTGTCGCCCGTCCGCACTGCGCCTTCGCATACTTACCGTGATCGACTTCGGCACGCCGCGCCTGTCGGCAACCGACGGGGCCGCGCCGCACGAGCGTTCGTAGACTGCGCCCTCGTGAGAATCGTCTTCGCCGGTACACCGGAGCCCGCCGTTCCGTCGCTGAACGCGGTGCTCGCCTCCCGGCACGAGCTGGTCGCCGCGGTCACCCGGCCCGACCGCCCCGCTGGCCGCGGTCGGCGCACGTCCGCGAGCCCCATCGCGGAGCGGGCGGCCGCCGCGGGCGTCGAGGTACTCAAGCCCGGCCTCGCGACCGATGCCGACTTCGTCGCCCGGCTGCGTGCTCTTCGCCCCGACTGCTGCGCGGTCGTCGCGTACGGCGCGCTGCTGCCCGAGCCACTGCTGAGGATCCCGACGTACGGGTGGATCAACCTGCACTTCTCCGTGCTGCCCGCGTGGCGCGGCGCCGCGCCGGTGCAGCACGCCATCAGGGCCGGCGACGACGTGACCGGCGCGACCGTCTTCTCCCTCGTCCGCGAGATGGACGCGGGACCGGTGTACGGCACCGTGACCGAGCCGGTCGGCAGCACCGACACGACCGGCGGCCTAATCGACCGGCTCGCGGACTCCGGGGCGGACCTCCTCGTCCGCGTGCTCGACGGCATCGAGGAGGCGACGTTGCAGGCCGTACCACAGGCGGGCGAGCCGACGTACGCGCCGAAGGTGACCACCGCGGACGCTCGCATCGACTGGACCGCTCCCGCCCGCGCGGTGGACAGGCAGGTCAGGTCGGTGACCCCCGCTCCGGGAGCGTGGACGCGGTTGCGCGGGCGCCGGCTGAAGCTGGGTCCGGTCGAGCCGCTGCCGGACGGGGCCGGGCCGGGTCTGGTGTCGGTGACGCGGCAGGGCGTCACCGTGGGCACCGCCGCCGGCTCGGTACGCCTCGGCACGGTGCAGCCGGAGGGACGGGGCCCGGTGGACGCGGGGGCCTGGGCGCGCGGCGTCCACGACCTGGATGGGGGTCGGCTCGGTGACTGAAGGCACGGGCGCGCGCCGCGTCGACCCGGCGCGCCGAGCGGCGTACGACACGCTGCGCGCCGTGCACGCCAGGGACGCGTACGCCAACCTGGTGCTGCCGCGGCTGCTCAGCGAGCGCCAGCTGGTGTCACGTGACGCCGCGTTCGCGACGGAGCTCGCCTACGGGACGCTGCGCCAGCAGGGCCTGTACGACGCCGTGCTCGCCGAGTGCGCGCGCCGCCCGGTCGCTCGGCTCGACCCGCCACTGCTCGACGTGTTGCGGCTCGGCGTGCACCAGATACTGCGCACGCGGGTGCCTGCGCACGCCGCGGTCAGCGCGACCGTGGAGCTGGCCCGCGCCGCGCTCGGCCCGCGGCCGGTCAAGCTCGCCAACGCCGTGCTGCGCAAGGCATGCATGCACGACGAGGAGGGCTGGGTACGGGCTCTCGCGCCGTCCCGGGAGAGCGACCCGGCCGGGTACCTGTCCCTCGCCCACGCGCATCCGCGCTGGGTCGTCGAGGCCTTCCACGCCGCTCTGGGCTCCGACTGGGACGAGACGGAGGCGGCGCTCACCGCAGACAACGAACCGGCGGACGTGGTGCTCTGCGCCCGCCGCTGCGACCGCGACGAGCTGGGCGGGCGGCTTGGGCGGTGGTCGCCGTACGCCGTCGTCGCGGACGGCGACCCCGGGTCCCTGGAGGCGGTGCGTGCCGGCCTGGCCGGCGTCCAGGACGAGGGCAGCCAGCTGGTAGCCATGGCGCTGGCCGCGGCGGAAGTGCCGCGGCGCGCGAGCAGGGAAGTGTGGCTCGACGCGTGCGCCGGCCCCGGCGGCAAGGCCGCGCTGCTCTCTGTGCTCGGTGCGGAACGTGGCGCCCGGGTGCTCGCCGCGGAGCGGCGCCCGGCGCGTGCCGCTCTCGTACACGGGGCGCTCGCCGGTACGGGGGGCGCTGCCGCCGTCGTCGCGGACAGCCGAGACGGCCCGTGGTGCCCCGCGACGTTCGACCGTGTGCTCGTCGACGCCCCGTGTACGGGGCTCGGTGCGTTGCGGCGCAGGCCGGAGGCCCGCTGGCGGCGCCGGGCCGACGACGTGCGGGCGCTCGCCGCGATCCAGAAAGACCTGCTGCGTGGCGCGCTCGCGTCGGTACGACCCGGGGGCGTGGTGGCGTACGCGACCTGCTCGCCGCACCCGGCTGAGACCACCGGCATCGTGGGCGAAGTGGTGACCGAGACCCCGGACGCCGAGGTGGAGGACGCGCGGGAGCTGCTGCCCGGCGTGCCTGACCTCGGTCCCGGACCATCGGTGCAGCTGTGGCCGCACCGGCACGGCACCGATGCGATGTTCCTCACCGTGGTGCGTCGTACACCCGCAGCGGGTTCGCGGTAACGAAGACCGGTTCTGCACGATCATGGACATGGGGGATGATTCGCCGCGAGACGATCGCTCGCGGTCAGGAAGAGGTGTGCATGCAGCTGGCGCCGAGCATTCTCTCGGCCGACTTCACCCGGCTCGCCGACGAGGCGTCCGCGGTCGCGGCGGAGGCTGACTGGCTCCACGTCGACGTCATGGACGCGCATTTCGTACCGAACCTCACGATCGGCCTGCCCGTCGTCGAGAACCTCTCCCGGGTCGCCACCCTGCCGCTCGACTGCCACCTGATGATCGACGACCCGGACCGGTGGGCGCCGGACTACGTCGCCGCCGGCGCCAGCAACGTCACCTTCCACGCGGAGGCGAGCGGCGCACCCGTGCGCACGGCGCGTGCGATCCGCGCTGAGGGCGCGCGCGCCGGCCTGGGACTGAAGCCGGCGACGCCGATCGAGCCGTACGCGGACCTGCTCGGTGAGCTGGACATGCTGCTGCTGATGACCGTCGAGCCCGGGTTCGGCGGCCAGGAGTTCCTCGACTTCGTGCTCCCGAAGCTGCGGCGTGCGCGCTCGCTGGTGCGGGGCAGCGGGCTGGACATCTGGATCCAGGTCGACGGGGGTGTCGACCCGACGACCATCGAACGCTGCGCCGAGGCCGGTGCCGACGTGTTCGTCGCCGGATCCGCGGTGTACGGCGCGGACGATCCCGCGGCGGCGGTACGGGGACTGCGGGAGCGCGCCGAGGGAGCGGGGTCCGCCGCCGGTGATCCAGGGTGAGCGGTTCGCCCGTGAGCACGGTGCTCGCGTTCGTCACCGACCCCTCGACCGCCTCAGCGGTGCGCGCCGACCTGTCCGACGGTGGCGTGCGGTTGCTCGTCACGACCGATCCCACCACGCTGCTGGCGACGGCCGTCCGTGAACGGGTCGCTGCGCTCGTCGTCGACGCGAACGCTCTGGGTGGCGACGGTCTGCCGGACCTCGGGTCGGTGCGCAGCGACTTCCGTACCGCGGCGCTGCCGCTCGTCATGCTCACCGCGCGGTCGATGCCGGTCGACGACCTCGAGATGCTCGGGTCCCCGGCCGACGACTACCTGCCCGCGCCGTTCGCGGCCGGCGACCTGCGCAAGCGGCTCGCCTGGGTGATGCGCCGGGCCGCCGACCTGAGCCCGATGTCCGCGCTCACCGGCCTGCCCGGCCAGGTCGCGGCGCGCCGAGCGCTCACCCGCCGGATGGAACGCGACGAGTCGTTCGCGTACTGCCGGCTCGACATCGACGAGTTCCGCGCCTTCAACGAGCTGTACGGGCACGCCCGCGGAGACCAGCTCATCCTGGCGCTCGCCAGCGCCCTTCGCCGCGTCGCCGCGGAGCTCGCCCCGCAGCCGTTCGTCGGTCACGTCGGCGGCGACGATTTCGTACTGCTGTGCACGCCGGACCAGTCGCGGCCCTCCTGCCGCGACGTGGCCGACGTGTTCGCGGCCGACGCGCTCGAGCTGTACGACGCGGCCGACGCGGAGCGCGGCGCCCTCCGCCTCACCGACCGGCGCGGCACGGTTCGCGACGTTCCGCTGCTCACCGTGTCGACCGGGGTGGCGACCAACGAGCAGCGCCAGTTCTGCGACCACCACCAGGTGGCCGCGGTCGCGTACGAGATGGTGCGGTTCGCCAAGCGCACCGAGGGCTCGTCGGTCGCCGTCGACCGGCGCCGGGCCTGACCTGTACAGGTGTGTGTGCTCCGCGCGGCGCGGTAGGACGATGGCTCGGTGGAAGCCGCACGCGACCTGTTCGTCGAGTTCGTGGAACGCCTTGCACGCGACCTGGACAACGCCCCGGTGACGGGCACCGGGCTCGCGGCGCAGGCGTACCTCTCCCGCTACCACTTCGAGCGGGTTTTCAAGGCGCTCGCGGGCGAGTCGCCGTCCAGGTTCCGCTGGCGTGTCCTGCTGGAGCGGGCGGCGTACCGCATGATCGTCACCGATGCGAGCCTGCTCGACATCGCCGTCGATGCGGGGTTCTCGTCGCACGAGGCGTTCACGCGTGCCTTCCGGCGGGCGTACGGCCGCTCGCCGTCGGCGTGGCGGTGGCATCCCGGCAGGTTCCAGATCGAGGCTCCGAGCGGCGTGCACTTCCACCCGCCCGGCGGCCTCCGGCTTCCGGCCCGGCAGAGGATGGGCAGCATGGATCTGGTCGTCGAGATGGTCGAGCACCACGTGTGGCTGGTGGACCAGTTCGTGCTGCGCGCAGACGGCCTGTCGGACGGGCAGCTCGATGACCCGTTTGCCGGGCCGGTCGTCGACATCGACGGCGAGACGTTGCGGTGGGCGCTCTCCCGTCTCATCGGGCAGATGGAGATGTGGAACGCGGCGATGAACGACCGCGAGTACGACTTCGCGGTCGAGGTGGGGGAGTCGGTCGCGTCGATGCGGCGCCGCCTCGATCGGGTCGGTCCCGAGTTCGTCAGGCAGGTGCGCGAGGTCGCCAGGGAGGAACGCTTCGACGAGACGTTCGTGGACGCCTTCTCGGCGACGCCGGTGGTCATGACGTACGGTGCGATGGTCGCGCACGTGCTGACCTTCGCCGCCCATCACCGCCTGCTCGTGGTGTCGAAACTGCGCGAGTTCGGCGTCGACGACCTCGGCTTCGGCGACCCGAAGGCATGGCTCAACCCAGGCGGTTGAGCAAACTCGATCAAGCGCACCGACCCCAGCCGGGCCCAGTGTCGTGCCATGAGCGAAGACAGTCACATGCCGACCGGGGAGTGCTGGTTCTGCCGGGACGAGCGCGGGGCGGATTCGCCCCCGGGCGGATGGATCCACCAGGACGCCCATTGGAACGCGTGGCACTGCCTGGCCGGGTGGGGGCCGGCAGGCACGGTGATCGTCGAATCCCGGCGGCACTTCCTCGACTTCGCGACCATGGACACCGGCGAGGCACGCACCTTCGCGCCGCTACTGGGACGGCTGGTCACAGCGATCAAGCAGGCGGTAGCCGCGCACCGGGTCTACACGTGGTCGACGATGGACGCGTACCCGCACTTTCACCTCTGGCTGGTCCCGTGGTGGCAGGAGGGCCAGGCTCGCGGACCGCGGTACCTCCTGGGCAGCATGGACGCCGGGCAGTGCACGGCAGGCGATGCGCTCGACACGGCCGCCAGGCTGCGCGGACACCTCGCCGGGCCCGGGGCGGCCGTCCGGGAGCGTCGATGAGATGCGGCCTGGCCCTGCCGACCGGTGGCAAGTGCGCCGATCCGGGGTTTCTCGTCGCGCTGGCGTGCCTGGCCGAGAGCAGCGGTTGGGACGGGGTCTTCCTCGAGGACTACATCTGCTTTCAGGGCGACCCCACCGCACCCACGTGTGACCCGTGGGTGGCCCTCGCCGCGATCGCGGCGCGCACGACCGCCGTTAGGCTCGGCACGATCGTCACGCCGCTCGCGCGGCGGCGCCCGTGGAAGGTCGCGCGGGAGGCCGTCGGCATCGACCTGCTCTCCGGCGGCCGGATGGTCCTCGGCGTCGGCCTCGGCGACACGGGCGAGCACGTAATCGACGACGCCAGCTTCTCCGCGTTCGGCGAGGTGCGTGACCCCCGGGTTCGGGCGCGGATGCTGGACGAGGCGCTGGACCTGGTCGCCGGCCTCCTGACCGCCGAGCCCTTCTCGTTCGCGGGCGAGCACTACGCCGTAGGCGACGTCGTGTTCCGGCCCGCTCCGGTGCAGCGGCCGAGGATTCCGATCTGGGTGGGTGGCGGCTACCCGTACCGCGGACCCGTCAGTCGGGCCGCCCGCTGGGACGGCTGCTGCCTCTACCGCGCCGAGACGCACGACCTGCAGGCGGAGGACATCGCCGCGTTGCGGGCAGCGGCTGGTGACCGCCGCTACGACATCTGCGTCGGTGGGCGCGAGCGCCGCGACGGCGACCTCCAATGGCTCGCGTCGCTCGCAGCCGCCGGGGCGACCTGGTGGACCGAGTACGTGGAGGCTGCCGACCGTCGCACCATGTGTGAGGTCGTACGCCGCGGCCCGCTGCGGATCAACTGACGCCCTGGCGCGACCCAAATGACCACGTTATGTGGGCTTCGTCCGGCTTATCGATGCCTGCAGCCCCCGATATGTCGGCACTCGCCTCGAGAAGATCACGGGCCCGAACGGCAGCGCGGCTTCCACTTTGTCGGGGCTGCCGCGTTGGTGGCTCGACCGGCCTGAGGCGTCGCGGCGGGGGCGCGGGCGGTTAGGTTTGCCCTACTCATGCTACGCAGCATCGTGGTGATCGCGCACAACCTGCGGTCGGTGCACAACGTCGGCTCGCTGCTGCGCACCGGCGAGGTGTTCGCCGCGGACAAGGTGTACGTCACCGGGTTCACGCCGTACCCGACCCATTCCGGGGATCAGCGCGAGGCGAAGCTGCAGGCCCTGCAGACGCGCCGGATGGCCAAGGCCGCAGCGGGGGCAGAGCGGACGATGCCGTTCGAGCGCCACGACGACGTGTACGCGCTGCTCGACTCGCTGTGCGAGGCGGGGTACGCGGTGGCCGGTCTGGAGATCGACCCGGCTGCGGTCACGATCGGCGACTACGTACCGCCGGAAAGGGTCGCGCTGCTGCTCGGCGACGAGGTCGCCGGGATCGACTCGGCCCTGCGCAAGAGGTGCGAGGTGCTGCTGCAGATCCCGATGTTCGGCCGGAAGGATTCCCTCAACGTCAGCGTCGCTGCGGGTATCGCGCTCTACACGCTGCGGACGGCCTGAGACTGGCACTTGCCGCGGGCACGGCTACACTGGCGGTGGCGACAACAAGACGTGCGCTCCGGGGTCGGTGAAAGTCCGAACCGGCGGTGACAGTCCGCGACCCGGCCGGCAAGATCGGCCGGTTGACCCGGTGGAACTCCGGGACCGACGGTAAAAGTCCGGATGGGAGGAAGCGCGCCGCGTCGCACCGCCCGCGGGCATCGAGCCCGCGGTGGTGCCCGCAGCTACCCCGGTGCGAGCGAGCACTGGGAGGTCTGGTTGACGGGCAGTTGGCAACGAGCCCAGCCGTATGCGGCGCACCCTCGAGGTGTCACGCCGGGAGCGCGCTGATGTTCACCGGAATCGTGGAGGAGCTCGGCGAGGTCGTGGCGCTCGAGACCACGCCCGCCCGGCAGGGCACGCTCACCGTCCGCGGGCCGCTGGTCGCGTCCGACGCCCGCCCCGGCGGCTCGATCGCCGTGGACGGCACCTGCCTGACGGTCGTGGCCGCCGACGCCGATGCCGGCACGTTCAGCGTCGAGGTGATGGGCGAGACCCTGGCGCGCACCACCGTGGGCGGCTACCGGCCCGGACGCGAGGTGAACCTCGAGCGGGCCGTGCCCGCCGGCGGACGGCTGGCCGGGCACATCGTGCAGGGCCACGTCGACGGCACGACAACCCTGCTCGGCATGGAGCAGCAGGGCGACTGGGCGATGGCCAGGTATGCGCTGCCGGACGAGCTGGCGCGCTACGTCGCCGAGAAGGGCTCCGTCGCCCTCGACGGCGTGAGCCTCACCGTCGCGACCACCGATGCGGGCGAGTTCAGCATCGGCCTGATTCCCGAGACGCTGCGCCGCACGTCTCTCGGGCGAAAGCTTCCGGGCGACGCGCTCAACGTCGAGGTGGACGTCGTCGCCAAGTACGTCGAACGGCTCACGGCGAGCGTAGAGAGGGCACGTTAGATGGATTGGCTGAACTGGCTGAACTCCGCCGCGTTCACTGTGGGGCAGGAGAAGATCCTGTGGACCGACCTGGTCGGCAGCCTCGGCGCGATCGTGGTCGTGGGCCTCGCGTTGCGCCGCAGCCTGCTCACCTGGCCGGTGCAGATCCTGAGCTGCATCCTGCTGTTCTCCGCGAGCATGACCGCGCACCTGGGCGGCAACGCCGCGCGGCAGGTCGTGATCGCCGTGCTCGCGGTCTACGGGTGGTGGCAGTGGACGCGCGGCAGGCGGGAATCCAGTGAGGTGCGGGTGCGCTGGGCGAGCTGGGTCGAGCGCGTCGCGATGCTCGCCGCCCTGGTCGTCGGCACGGCGGGCTTCTCGTGGCTGCTCGACGTGACGAACACCTCCTGGGCACCGCTGCCGGACGCGTACATCTTCATCGGCAGCCTCGTGGCGATGTTCGGCCAGGCCCGCGGCTGGGTCGAGTTCTGGTTCGTCTGGCTGCTCGTCGACCTGGTCGGGGTGCCGCTCGCGTACACCCACGGCTTGTTCGTCTACGGCACGACGTACGTGGTGTTCTTCGCGCTCTGCGTGTTCGGGATCTACACGTGGGCTCGGCGCTCACGCGGGGAGGCCGAGCCGCAAGCGGCGGATTCGGAGCTGGGGGTGCCCTGATGAGCGAATGTCTGGCCGAACTCCCCGCGGGGGGCACGGAGACCGACGCGGTGCGGCGCGCGTTGCGCGACCTGGCCGTCGGCCGTCCCGTGGTCGTCGTGGACGACCCGCAGCGGGAGAACGAGTGCGACCTCATCTTCGCCGCGGAGGCCGCGACGCCCGAGCTGCTCGCCTTCACCGTCCGGCACACGTCCGGTCTGATTTGCGCGCCGCTGCCGCCCGACAAGGTCGACCAGCTGGCGCTGCCGCAGATGGTGCCGGTGAACGAGGATCCCAAGCGCACCGCCTTCACCGTCTCCGTCGACGCCACGGCCGGTGTGAGTACGGGGATCTCCGCGGCCGACCGCGCCGCGACGATCCGCGCGCTCGCCGACCCCGCGGCGACGCCGGCCACGTTCACCCGTCCCGGTCACGTGTTCCCGCTGCGCGCGAACCCCGGTGGTGTCCTGGCCAGGCGCGGCCACACCGAGGCGGGAGTCGACCTCGCCCGGATGGCGGGGCTGGTGCCCGCCGCCGGCATAGCCGAGCTCGTCAACGCCGACGGGTCGATGATGCGCGCCGCCGATCTGCCGGCCTTCCTGCACCGGTACGACCTGGTCGCCGTCACCGTCGCGGACATCGTCACGTACCGCCGCCGGTTCGAGCGCCAGATCATGCGTACGGCCACGACGCAGCTGCCGACCCGGCACGGGCAGTTCGTCGCGTACGGCTACCTCGACGGCGCGACCGGCGCGGAATGCATCGCGCTGGTGCACGGGACGATCGGCGACGGCGCGGACGTGCTCTGCCGGGTGCACTCGGAGTGCCTCACCGGCGAGGCGCTCGGGTCGGCGCGCTGTGACTGCGGCGCGCAGCTGGACGACGCGCTCCACCGCATCGTCGCCGAGGGCCGCGGTGTGCTGGTGTACGTGCGCGGCCACGAGGGCCGCGGGATCGGTCTGCTGCGCAAGCTCGAGGCGTACGGGCTGCAGGACGCCGGCGCCGACACCGTCGATGCGAACGTCGCTCTCGGCCTCGCGGTCGACGGGCGCGACTACGGCGGCGCGGCGCAGGTGCTCGCCGACCTGGGCGTCTCCTCGGTGCGGCTGCTCACCAACAACCCCGCGAAGGAGCAGGAGCTCGCGGCCTGCGGGCTCACCGTCCGTGCGCGCGTGCCGTCGGTCACCTCGCCGACACCGCAGAACCTCGGCTACCTGCGCGCAAAGCGCGACCGGCTCGGCCACGACGTCTCCTGGCTCGCCGGCGCCGAACCCGTCGCAGGTAACGGCACGTTGTCAGTGCCTGGTTCAGCTATGGATCAACGAGGCACTGACAATCACGGGAGCTGAGACGTGAGTGGGGAGGGACGGCCGGACCTGCCGACCGTGGACGCCGTCGGGCTGCGTGTCGGCATCGCCGCCACCCGGTGGAACGGGCAGGCCGTCGACCCGTTGCTCGACCGCGCATGCGCGGCGGCCAAGGCGTGCAGCGCCGTCGCGACGGCCGTACGGGTAGCGGGGTCGGTCGAACTGGCCGTGGTCGCGCAGCAACTCGCCGCGACGCACGACGCCGTGGTGTGCCTCGGCGCCGTCATCCGCGGGGGGACGCCGCACTTCGACTACGTGTGCCGCAGCGTCACCGACGGACTCACGCGGGTGGCGCTCGACGCCGGCACCCCTGTGGGCAACGGGGTGCTCACCTGTGACACGCTGGAACAGGCACTGGCCCGCTGCGGGTTATCCGACAGTACCGAGGACAAGGGATGGGGGGCCACGGTGGCCGCACTCGACGCCGCCATCGTCCTCCGCGGGCTTCGACATCCGGTCGACTGACCGACCACGTCCGCCCTCTGGGCGGTATCCCGTCCGCAGAAAGGCAATGACCCGTGCTCTCGCTCGTCCTCCCCAAGGGGTCGCTGGAACGCGCGACCCTCGACCTGTTCGACGCCGCTGACCTCTCCGTACGCCGCGGGTCCGACCGCGACTACCACGCGAGCGTCGACGACCCGCGCGTCGAACAAGTCCGTTTCCTGCGACCGCAGGAGATCCCCGTCTACCTGGAACAGGGGCTTTTCGACCTCGGCATCACCGGCCGCGACTGGATCACCGAGACGGGCTCGGACCTGGTGAGCCTCGGCGAGCTGGAGTACTCCAAGGCGACGTCCAGTCCCGTACGCATCGTCCTCGCCGTGCCGGCCGACTCGCCGGTGCAAGGCGGCGCGGAGCTGCCCGAGGGTGTACGGGTGTCGACCGAGTACCCCGAGCTGACGCGGCGGTACTTCGACGAGGTCGGGGTCAAGGCGCGGATCGTCCCCTCGTACGGCGCGACCGAGGCGAAGGTGCCGGACATCGTCGACGCGGTCGTCGACGTCACAGAGACGGGCTCGTCGTTGCGCAAGCACGGGCTGAAGATCGTCGACACGCTGCTCACCAGCCGGACCGAGCTGGTGACGAACCGGGCGGCGTACGACGACCCGGAGAAGCGGTCGGCGATGGACGACATCGCGCTGCTGCTGCGCGCGGCCATACGCGCCCGCGGCAACGTCTATTTGATGCTCAACGTGGCGGCCGACCGGCTGTCGACCGTGCTCGACCAGCTCCCCGCGCTGGGCTCACCCACGGTGACGTCGCTGGCCAACGGTGAGCACGCGGTCGGAACGGTCGTACCCAAGGCCGGCATCAACCGGCTGATACCCGCGCTCAAGGCGTCGGGCGCCCGCGACATCCTCGAGCTGCCGATCGGCAAGATCGTCGAGTAGCTCGCCGCCGACACCGGTCCCCGCAACCTGTCAGTAGCTCAGCACGTTATAGCGTGCTGAGCTACTGACACATTTGCGGTTCGTACGACAGGCCCCAGGCGCCGGTCCACGACTCGCCGGGCGCGAGCGTGACCAGGTCCCGGCCGGTCGCGAACGCGTTCGGCGGGCAGGTCATCGGCTCGATCGCGAGCGCGGCGAAGTGCCGCTCCGGCGCGAGGGTGTGTCCTGTGAACACCTGGACCCAGCGGTACGTGTCGTCGAGCCACAGCGTCGCGGTACCGCCGGCCGGGTCGCCGAGCCGCACCCGCACGCGACCGTCGTGGTCACGGCGCAGGCCGCCGTACGCGTGGTCCAGGGGCGCGTCGCCCACGGGAGCCGCGGCGTTGAAGTCGAGCGGTGATCCCTGCACGGGCCGGTCCGCGACCGGGATGCCGCGGTCGTCGGTCTCGAGGTGGTAGCTGGCGGGCAGCCGCAGCGTGCATCCCGACACCGACCCGTGCCTGCCGGGCACCACGTACAGGTGCTGGCCGGCGCCCCAGGGAGCCGGACGCCGCCCGGCGTTGGTGACCGCGAGCCGTACCGTGAGGCCGTCCTCGGCATCGACCTCGTAGCCGAGCCGCAGGTCGAGCACGTGCGGGTAGCCCGGGCGGGGGAGCAGCCGGTGGGTGAGGCTGACCGCGTCGGCCGTGTGCGAGTCGAGCGTCCACGCGTCCCAGCGCACGAGACCGTGGATGGCGTTGCCGGCGGCCGGCTCGCTCAGGTCGAGCTGATTGGTGCGGCCGTCGAAGGTGTACCTGCCGCCGTCCACGCGGTTCGGCCAGGGAGCGAGCAGCTGGCCATGCGCGCCGTCGCAGATGTCCTCAGCCGCGAAGCCGTCCAGCAGCGGGCCATCCAGGTAACCGAGCGTACGGATCGTCGCGCCGGCCCCGGTCACCGTCGCGGCGTACGGCCCCGCGGTGATCTCGTACTGCCGCCCGCTGGGCAGGACGCGTGGGCGAGCGGGAGTGGCAGGCATGGCGCCATTGTCGCGGCTTGCGAGAATGCCGCGGTGACCGGCCCGAGCATACAACGCAGTCCTGGGCGCCCGGCGCGGCTGTCCCGCGACGCGGTCGTCTCTGTCGCGGCCGCGCTCGTCGAGGCCGAGGGCATTGATGCCCTCACCATGCGGCGGGTCGCCGACGAGCTGAACGCCTCCCCGATGGCGCTGTACCGGCATGTCCGGGACAAGGACGAGCTTCTCGTACTGTTGCTCGACCGGCTCGTGGAGAACATGCACCGGCCGGACCTGCCGAGCGACCCTCGGCGGCGCGTTGTCGTCCTCCTCGACTGGATCCGGGACGGGCTGGCCGGACATCCCTGGGTCGTCGGCGTGCTCGCGGCGGGGGACCTGATGGCACCCGCCGTGCTGTGGGCGGTCGAGGGCATCCACGCCGCGCTCGGCGAGCTCGGGCTAGCCCCGGCAGCCGCAGCGTCGGCGTACCGCGTGCTGTGGCGGTACACGGTCGGCGACCTCACCATCGAGACCAGGACGGCGGCGAACGCCGCGCTGCGCGACCGGCCGTCCATGCAGGCCACGCTGTTCGACTCGCTCGACGAGCACGAGTTCCCCGCGCTCACCGCGGTGGCCCGTACGCGCGGCAGCGGCCGGCAGCGCGGCAGCTACGCCGACGACATCGACGCGATCCTCGGCGGCCTGCTGCCAGGTTTCTAGCGGGAACAGCGACGGCACGGCGCCGGTTACCAGCCTGTGTGGCTCTCGAAATCGGCGTGATCCTGCCGACATCCAGCCCAGACCCGCACCAGCCGATCCTCGGTGATGTCCGCGCCAGCGCACGGTTCGCCGAAGACGTCGGCCTTGATTCGGTGTGGTCCACCGACCACCTGATAGCGAGCGCGCCCATGCTGGACAGCACGGTGGTGCTCGGGGCGGCAGCAGCCGTCACCGAGCGAATCGGGATCGGTTTCAACGTCCTGCTGCTCGCTCTCCGGCCCGTCGCCTGGGCGGCCAAGCAGATCAGCACGCTCCAGTACGTCTCGGGCGACCGGCTCACGGTCGGCGTCGGTACCGGCAACCCCGCGCACGGCGACATCGGTTGGCGCGCGGCCGGTGTCTTGTACGAGGGCCGCGGACGCCGCACCGACGAGGCGCTGCGGCTGCTACCCGGTCTGGTCACGGGGCAGCCGACCGTCCTCGCGGACGGGTCGGCGGTGACGCTCGCCCCCGGTTCGGCCATGCCGCCGGTGCTGGTCGCGGGGAACGGCACCAGGGCGCGGCGCCGGGCAGCCGCGTACGGAGACGGCTGGATCTCGCTCGGCCTCGCGCCCGACGAGGTAGGCGCGGGCGTCGCGGAGCTGGCGGAACTCGCCGCGGGGCATGGACGAAACGCGCCGCGAGCCACCGTCGTCATACCGCCGCCGACCGACGACGCCGAGGAGGTCGGCTCCCGGCTCGCCGCGTACGCCGAGTTCGGGACCGAACGGGTGATCCTCGCGCCGACCGGTCCGGACTGGCGGCGCGATTACGAGTTCGCCGCCAAGGTCCGCGCCGCGCTGTAGCGCGCACGCCCGAGGTATGAGAGCCTGGTTTGTATACGAGTACACAAACCAGCCGGAGGCGGCCATGGCAGAGCAGGCGGTGCTCCCGTACCTGCTGTACGAGGACGGTGAGGCGGCGGTGCGGTTCCTGACCGAGGCGTTCGGATTCGAGATCGGTGACCACTACATGACCGACGGTGACGGCAGGGTGAACCACGCGGACCTGCGCCTGGGTGACGCCTCGATCATGCTCGGGGTGCCGGCGGGCGGTGGTACCAGCCCGAACGCGGCCGGCGGCGCGACCGTGCTCGTCTGCGTCTTCGTCGGCGATGTCGACGCGCACTACGCACACGCCGTGGCGGCGGGCGCCACGATCGACAGCAAGCCGGAGGACAAGCCGTACGGCTGGTGCACCTACGGCGCTACCGACCCGCAGGGTCACAAGTGGTGGTTCAACCAGGTGATCTCCGAACCGCCGGAGGCGTCGACATGACAGCGGATACGGCGGCGCAGGCACCCGCCGGCGGGCAGGGACGAAACGCTTGGCAGGTGCTCGCTCCGGTGATGGACCTGATCACTCCAATGGCCGTCCGCGTGGCAGCGACCCTGCGGCTGGCCGACCTGATGACCGAGGGCCCGATGCGGCTCGACGAGTTGGCGAGGCGGTCGGGTACGGACGCCGATGCGCTCGGCCGCGTGCTGCGGCACCTGGTGTGCCACGGGGTGTTCACCGAGCCGGAGCCCGGGTCGTTCGCGCTGGGCGAGGCCGCGGCCCTGCTGCGTTCGGACCACCCGTCGGGCATGCGGACCTGGCTCGATCTGGACGGGTTCGGCGGGCAGATGGACCTGGCGTTCACAGGCCTGAGGCACACCGTGCGTACCGGTCAGCCGGCATGGGAGCCCGTCTTCGGCGCCCCGTTCTGGGAGTACCTGGCCGGGGACCCGGCGATGAGCGCGTCGTTCGACGCGACGATGGCTACCGGCGTCGAGTACGCGGCCGATGCGGCCAGCAGCTACGACTGGTCCGGCGCGGGGCACGTCGTGGACGTCGGCGGCGGTACGGGCGCCTTCCTGGCCGAGGTGCTGCGCACTCATCCCAACATGCGGGGCACCCTGGTCGACCTACCCGGCACCGTGCAGCGCGGGCAGGAGTTCCTGGCCGAGTGCGGTCTGGAGGAGCGCTGCGCGTTCGCCGGGCAGAGCTTCTTCGATCCCCTGCCGACGGGTGGTGACGTGTACGCGCTCGCCGGCGTCGTGCACGACTGGAGCGACGCCGACGCCACCCGCATCCTCCGGCGATGCGCCGAGGCGGCCGGCGACCGCGGCCGGGTCGTGATCATCGAGTCGCACGGCACCTCGGGCGGGGACGCTGCCATGTTCGCGGAGATGAATCTACGCATGCTCGTGCTCTGCGGCGGCCGCGAACGCAGCGTCGACGACTTCGCCCACCTGGCCGCCGGGGCCGGGCTGCGGGTAGCCGACGTCGAAACGAGCCCACTCGGCAGCGTCAGTATCGAGTGCGTTCCCGACCGGGAACAGCGAAATGATCACGGTATGTAAGTCTTTACCGGCTTCCCATGGCCTGCAGGCCGTGAGAAGCAGGAACTCAGTTACATAACGTGATCACTTCGGAAGTGCGGCACCGGCCACCGGCAGCCTCCTCGGAGTGGGGCGCGCCTGCGCCCGCCCGCCTGATCTGCCGGGATGCCCGGTGTCGCAAGCGATCTTGACATCGCTACCCTCGGACGGCCGGTTGTGCTCTGCTGCGTGGGAGGGCGTTCGTGGACTTCAAGAAGATGGGTGCCGAGTTCGTGGGCACCGCGATCCTGGTGATCGGCGGCGTGGGTGCCGCGGTCTTCGCGGGTCAGCTGATCGGCGTGTTCGGCATCGCGGTCGCCTTCGGGCTGACGCTGCTGGCGCTGGTGTACGCGATCGGCCCGGTGTCGGGTGCCCACGTCAACCCGGCGGTCACGCTCGGCAACGTCCTGTCCGGGCGGATGCGGCCGGTCGACGCGGTCCAGTACTGGGTCGCGCAGTTCCTGGGCGGCATCCTCGGAGCGGCCCTGGTCGTCATCGTCCGTGTGCAGGTGCCGGGACTCGACCAGAAGGAGTTCGGCGCCAACGGCTGGGGGAGCCTCTCGCAGACGAACGCGCACATCGGCGGCGCGTTCATCGTGGAGATCCTCGCCACCTTCCTGTTCGTGTTCGTCGTACTCGCCGTGACCAGTCGCGCGGCGGCCACCGGTACGCCCGCCACCCCGGCGCAGGGCATCGCCATCGGCGTCGCGTTCGCCGTCGCGTACCTGATCTCGATGCCGGTGAGTGGCGGGGGAGTCAACCCGGCACGTAGCCTGGGGCCGGCGATCTTCGCCGGAGGGCAGGCGCTGGCGCAGGTCTGGCTGTACATCGTCGCACCGCTGCTCGGGTCGGTGCTCGCCGTGCTGGTGCACGCGCCGGTGGCTGCGGAGAGTCGCGTCGTGGCGAGCGAGCGGCAGCCGGAGGCGGCGGCGCGCAAACACAGCTGATAAACTGCCAATGTCCGGAGCTGGACTCTGGACGCAAGCGGAGGTCCGGCCTCCCACCCGCGCGGCCGCGAGGTCGACGGGTTCACCGCCTGGGGCCATGCGCCCCGGGTCCCGGTACGGCGTACGCGGCCGTACAGGATGGTCGGCCCCGCCTGCGACGCGGGGCCGTTTCGTTTCGCATCGGCCGGCGTACCGCGTTTCCGCTACGAACAAGCACCCTCACTCTTGGAGGAGGCCTCATCAGCACTGACTTTCGCGTGAACGACCGCATCCGCGTCCCCGAGGTGCGGCTCGTCGGCCCGAACGGCGAGCAGGTCGGAATCGTCCGCATAGAAGACGCGCTGCGGCTGGCCCAGGAAGCCGATCTCGACCTCGTCGAGGTCGCCCCGACCGCCCGGCCGCCGGTCGCCAAGCTCATGGACTTCGGGAAGTTCAAGTACGAGTCCGCGATCAAGGCGCGCGAATCCAGGAAGAACCAGGCGCAGACGATCATCAAGGAGATCAAGCTGCGGCCCAAGATCGACCCGCACGACTACTCCACCAAGAAGGGGCACGTCGAGCGGTTCCTCCGGCAGGGCGACAAGGTCAAGGTGACGATCATGTTCCGCGGGCGCGAGCAGCACCGGCCCGAACTCGGGCTGCGGCTGCTACAGCGGCTCTCCGCGGACATCGACGAGCTTGGCTACGTTGAGTCGGTGCCGAAGCAGGACGGTCGCAACATGGTGATGGTGGTCGCGCCCCACAAGCGCCGCGCCGAGAGCAGCAGCAGCAGCAAGAAGCGGACCGCACGCGAGCCGAACGAGCCCCAGGCAGCCGAGGCCTGACCCCGAGCCCTACGAAGAAGCAGGGAGAACGCAGCCCACCATGCCCAAGAACAAGACGCACAGCGGAGCGAAGAAGCGGTTCCGCATCACCGGCACGGGCAAGATCGTTCGTCGCCAGGCGAACCGCCGCCACTATCTGGAGCACAAGCCGAGCACGCTCACGCGCAAGCTCGGGCAGGACGTCGAGGTGAGCCGGGCGGATGCGAAGAACGTGAGGCGCCTCCTCGGGAGGTGAACCTCGAGCCAATCGAGATCAACCGCACCGAAAGCACCGCCGCTCTCGGCGAGAGGGCAGTGAGCTGGTTTTCGGCACCATGTTCTGAAGACTGACGGAGGAGCCGCATGGCACGCGTGAAGCGGGCAGTCAACGCCCACAAGAAGCGCCGCGAGATTTTGGACGCGGCGGAGGGCTACCGGGGGCAGCGGTCACGGCTGTACCGCAAGGCAAAGGAACAGGTCACCCACTCCTTTGTGTACTCGTTCCGCGACCGCCGCGCCCGCAAGGGCGACTTCCGGCGGCTGTGGATCCAGCGGATCAACGCCGCGGCTCGGCAGAACGGGCTCACGTACAACCGGCTCGTCCAGGGGCTGCGCCTCGCGGGCGTCGAAGTCGACCGGCGGATGCTCGCTGAGCTCGCCGTCTCGGAGCCGAGTGCGTTCGCCGCGCTGGTCGAGGTCGCCAAGCGGGCCCGGCCGGCCGACACCGGCTCAGCGGCTGCGGCGAGCTGAACTCGCCGATCGCTCTGGACGGGCCCCGTGCCGCACGGGTCCGGGCCGCACACAAGCTGCACCGCCGCACCTCTCGCTGCGAGGCGCGGCGGTTCCTCGTGGAGGGGCCCCAGGTCGTACGCGAGGCGCTTCGCGCCGCCCACGTCGAGGAACTGTTCGTCACCCAGCAGGCGGTGGATCGGCACGCCGACCTGCTCGCGGGCGTGAGCGGTGACACCACAGTACGGCCGGTCACCGACGCGGCCATGACCGCGCTGGCGTCGACGATCAACCCGCAAGGGATCGTCGGCGTCTGCCGGTTCCTGGATGCCCCGCTGACCGTGGCGGTCACCAGTGCGACGGCCCTGGCCGTGGTCCTGGCCGAGGTACGCGATCCCGGCAACGCGGGAACGGTGCTGCGCACCGCGGACGCCGCCGGCGCCGACGCGGTGGTCGTAACCGAGCGGTCGGTTGATGTGTACAACCCCAAGTGCGTCCGGTCGTCGGCGGGCAGCCTGTTTCACCTGCCCGTGGTGACCGGGGTGGATCTCGCCGCCGCCGTGCGGCACGCGCGCTCGGTCGGGCTCGGCGTCCTGCTCGCCGACGCAGGCGCCGCGCACACCATCGAGGATGCCGCCGACGCCGGCACGCTGCGCCGTCCCACCGCATGGGTCTTCGGCAACGAGGCGTGGGGCGTGCCCGACAGCGAGCGGACGGCCGCTGATGCCGCACTCAGCGTGCCGATCCACGGGCAGGCGGAGAGTCTCAACCTCGCTTCCTCGGCCGCCGTCTGCCTGTACGCGTCGGCACGCGCGCAACGTCGGGCGTGAATGATCGCCGCCGAGGTCCTAACCTAGGGAACCGAACGTCTCGAATGCTGGGTGCACCGTCTCGGGGAGGACACCTGCGTGCAGGAGCGCTATTCGGATGAGACGACGTCGCCGCACGATCCGTACGGGTTGGCCGCGATGCTCCCCGATGGGCTCGTCGTGGCCGGCGCCGACGGCACCGTCGAGGTGTTCAATGACGTTGCCGAGCGCCTGACGAAGATGCGCGCCGTTGACGTCCTGGGCCTGCCGTTCGACCTGGCCCTGCCGCTGCGCGACCCCGAGGGCCGCGAGTGGTGGAAGTGCACCGACCCGTACGGCGGCCTCGCGACGCGCACCCGCCAGCCCACGCGCGTGCTCCGAGTCGGCGTGGATGGCCCGGAGCTCGAGGTGACCGCCCGCTACGTGCGGCGGGAGCGGTGCGGCCCGCTCGACAAGCTCGTGCTGCTCCTGCACGACTCCTCGCGTACGCGCTGGGAGCGCAGCCGTGCCGACCTCGTCTCCACCGTCGCGCACGAGCTGCGCTCGCCGCTGACGACCGTCAAGGGCTTCACCGCGACTCTCCTCACCAAGTGGGACAAGCTCACCGACGAGCAGCGCCGCGCGATGCTGCAGACCGTCGACTACGACGCTGACGTGCTCACCCGGCTCATCGGCGACCTCCTCGACGTGTCGCGGATCGAGAGCGGGCGGGTGGAGCTGCACCGCTCGCTCGTCGACGTCGGCGCGCTGGCCAACCGGCTGGTCGCGAACCGGGTCGCCGCCGGCGACGACCCCGACCGGTTCGAGGTCGAGGTCAACGGCCCGCTGCCCGACGCCTGGCTTGACCGCGACAAGGTCGAGCAGATCCTCGCCAACCTCGTCGACAACGCCGTCCGGCACGGTGGCGGTACGATTACGATCGTGGTCGAACCGAGCCCTGGCAGCATCGACATGCCCGGCCCCGCCATCGCGGTGAGCGTGAGCGACGAGGGCGAGGGCATCCCCAGCGAGATGGTGTCCAGCGTGTTCGCCCGGTTCTGGCGCGGCAGCCACCGCAGGCGCGGCAGCAGTGGGCTCGGGCTGTACATCGTGAAGGGGCTCGTCGAGGCCCACGGCGGCGGGATCGCGCTGGGCAAGGCGGCCTCCGGCGGTGCGCTGTTCCGATTTCTGCTGCCCGTCGGGTCGATGCTCGGCTGAGCCTTCCCCGACGGGCGCCGCGCAGCGGCCGGCCCTTGCGTTCTTCTAAGCTTGCGGGGCGTCTTGCCCGCTAGGAGGCTGTTCGTACCGTCATGTCCGCACCCAACAAGAACTACGACCCCGTCGAGGTGACCCCGCTGCGTGCGGACGAGGTCGACCGCATGCGCGACGAGGCATTAAAGGCGATCGCCGTCACTGAGGACCTCGATGCCCTGCACGCTGCAAAGGTCGCGCACGCCGGCGACAGATCACCGCTGCGGCTCGCCAACGCCGAGATCGGCGCGCTGCCCCCCGCTGCCAAGGCGGACGCGGGGCGCCGGGTCGGTGCCGCCCGCAAGGCCGTCGACCAGGCGCTCGCCGAGCGGCGCGCCGAGCTGGAGGCACAGCGCGACGTTCGCGCCCTGGAGGAGGAGCGGGTCGACGTCACGCTGCCGTGGGGCCGCCGCCCCGCGGGCGCGCGGCACCCGGTCAGCACGCTGATGGATCGCGTCGGCGACTTCTTCATCGCCATGGGCTGGGAGGTCGCCGACGGCCCCGAGGTCGAGACCGAGTGGCACAACTTCGACGCGCTCAACTTCCTGCCCGACCACCCCGCGCGCACGATGATGGACACGTTCTTCGTCGAACCGCCATCCGCGCACCGCGTGCTGCGCACGCACACCTCGCCGGCCCAGGCCAGGGGCCTGCTGGAACGTGGTGCGCCCATCTACCTCGTCGCGCCCGGCAGGGCCTTCCGCACCGACGAGTACGACGCGACGCACTCACCGGTGTTCCACCAGGTGGAGGGCCTGGCCGTGGACGAGGGCCTCAGCATGGCGCACCTGCGCGGCACGCTGGAGCACTTCGCCCGGGGCATGTTCGGCGCCGGGCAGCGGGTGCGCTGGCGGCCGTCGTTCTTCCCGTTCACCGAGCCGTCCGCGGAGTTCGACCTGGAGTGCTTCGCCTGCCGCGGCGCGTCGGTCGGCAACCCGGACCGGCCATGCCGTACGTGCAAGTCCGAGGGCTGGATCGAGTGGGGCGGCTGCGGCATGGTCAACCCCCGCGTGCTCGTCGCCTGCGGCATCGACCCCGAGGTGTACTCCGGCTTCGCGTTCGGCATGGGCATCGACCGCACGCTGATGTTCCGCAACGGCGCGGAGGACATGCGTGACATGGCCGAGGGCGACGTCCGCTTCGCCTTCCCGTTCGGGACGGAGATCTGATGCGCGCCCCGCTTTCCTGGCTCCGCGAGCACGTTGACCTGCCCGCGGACATCTCCGCCCGGGCGCTCGGCGAGGCGCTCGTCCCGCTCGGCATGGAGGTGGAGACGGTCGAGGAGCCCGGTGCGGACATCACCGGGCCGCTCGTCGTCGGGCGGGTCGCCGACATCGAGGAGCTGCGCGGCCACAAGAAGCCGATCCGCTGGTGCCAGGTCGACGTGGGCGAGAGCGAACCGCGCGGGATCGTCTGCGGCGCGACGAACTTCGCGGTCGGCGACCGGGTCGTCGTCGCGCTGCCCGGTGCCGAGCTGCCGGGCGAGTTCGCGATCACCGCCCGCAAGACGTACGGGCACGTGAGCGACGGCATGATCTGCTCGGTGCGCGAGCTCGGCATCGGCGACGACCACACCGGCATCCTCGTCCTGCCGCCGGACTCAGGAGCGGTCGGCGACGACGCGATCGGGCTGCTCGACCTGCGCGACGCCGTCCTCGACATGGCGATCACGCCCGACCGCGGCTACCTGGAATGCATGCGGGGCCTGGCGCGGGAGGTCACATACGCCTTTGACGGCACCTTTCACGATCCGGCCGACGCCGTGCCGGCGCCCGGGCCCGATCCAGCCGCGTGGCCGGTACGCGTCGACGACCCGACCGGGTGCGCGCGCTTCACCGCGTTGCGGGTCACCGGCCTCGACCCCTCGCGGCCGTCGCCGCTGTGGATGCGCATCCGGCTGTACAGGGCGGGCATCCGGTCGGTGTCCCTCGCTGTGGACGTCACCAACTACGTGATGCTCGAGCTCGGCCAGCCGATGCACGCGTACGACGCCGCCCGGCTCACCGGCGAGGTCTACGCGCGGCGGGCGCTGGCGGGCGAGCAGCTGGTCACGCTCGACCACACCCGGCGGCAGCTCGATCCCGATGACGTGGTCGTCGCCGACGACACCGGGGCCATCGGCCTGGCCGGCGTGATGGGCGGTCTGGACACCGAGATCGCCGACCACAGCGACGGCGTCCTGCTCGAGGCCGCCTGCTGGGACCCGGCCTCGATCAGCCGTACGGTGCACAGGCACAAGCTGCCGAGCGAGGCCGCCCACAGGTTCGAGCGGGGCGTCGACCCGCAGGTCGCGGCTGCGGGGCTGTCGCGCGCCGGTGAGCTGCTCGGCCGGTACGGCGGTGCGACCGTGGGGGCGCTGAGTGTCGCGGGCCGCGCGTACGAGCCGGCCACCATCCGGCTGCCCGCGACATTGCCCGCGCGCACGATCGGCCTGCCGGTCGAGGAGGCCGCCGTCGTCCACGACCTGCAGCGGGTGGGCTGCGAGGTCGTGGCGGGAGAGCCGCTGGCCGTGCGCCCGCCGTCCTGGCGTCCGGACCTGACCGACCCGAGCGACCTGGTCGAGGAGGTCGCCCGGCTGGAGGGCTACGACCGGATACCAGCGGTGCTACCTGCGGCACCGCCCGGCCGAGGCCTCACAGCCAGGCAACGGTTCCGGCGCTCGCTCGGCACCTCGCTCGCGTATGCGGGGTACGTCGAGGTGCGCAGCTTCCCGTTCATCGGCAGCGCCGACCTCGATGCCCTGGGACTCGATGCCGACGATGCGCGGCGCGACGCGTTGCGGCTCGCCAACCCGCTGTCGGACGAGCAGCCGTTGCTGCGTACCACTTTGCTCCCAGGGCTGCTCGGCGCGTTGCGGCGCAACGTCGGTCGCGGCCTTGTCGACGTGGCGCTGTACGAGGACGGCCTGGTCTACCGGCCCGTCGCCGGGGCAGCGCGCGAGGCGCCGCGGCCACCGGTGGACCGGCGACCGTCGGCGCAGGAGCTGGCGCTCGCCGAGAGCGTGCTGCCCGCTCAACCCGAGCGCGTCGCGGTCGTGCTGTGCGGCGACCGCGACCCACGGGGCTGGTGGGGCACCGGGCGGGCTGCCTGCTGGGCCGATGCGGTCGAGGCGATGCGGCAGGTGGCCGGCACGGCAGGTGTGACGCTGGATGTCCGGCAGGATGAGCACATGCCGTGGCACCCGGGACGCTGCGCGAAGTTGCGGCTGGATGACCGCGTCGTCGGGCACGCCGGTGAGCTGCATCCGCGCGTCGTCGCCGGGCTGGGCCTGCCCGAGCACACGTGTGCGGCGGAGATGGACCTCTCCGTGCTCCCGGTGGACGACGTCGCGCCCGTACCCGCGCCGCGCGTTTCCGGCGACCCGCCCGCGCTGCTCGACGTCGCGCTCATCGTCGACGAGGGCACACCGGTCGGCGAGGTCGAGACGGCCCTGCGGGTCGGAGCCGGCGAGCTGCTGGAGTCGCTGCGGCTGTTCGACGTGTACGCCGGCACCCAGGTGGGTGAGCAGCGCAAGTCGCTCGCCTACGCGCTGCGACTGCGCGCCCAGGACCGTACCCTCACCGCCTCCGAGGCCACGGCCGCGCGTGACGCGGCCGTGGCCGAGGCGACCCGGCGTACCGGCGCGGTCCTGCGCGGCACCTGACACGACCCTGGGGTCTGCCGCGCGCCGGGGTAGCCCGCCCGAGATGATCACGGTATGTAACTCAGTACCTGCTTCCCATGGCCTGCAGGCCATGGGAAGCAGGGTTTCATCGAGGTAAGCAGCCGACCTGACGGGCGGCTCACCAGTCACCTAGAACACGAAGCTGTTGAACGGCTCGGGGTCGGTGCGGAACATGCGCGACAGCAAGCCGACAGCCTCGGGCCGGTGGTCTCGAATCCGGCCGGCAGTAGCCAGGAGGCTCGCGGACGCGCCGCCGAGATAGAGCGATCCGAGGGCCGGGATATCGAGGGTCAGGTCCGGATCGGCATCGACGCGGGTACACCTGGCGCCGTCGGGATCGCCTTCGAGCCGCCACACGCCCTCATTGCGCGGACACATCGAGTCGGACGCGATGCGGAGCACGAGGGTGCCGGGAACGCTGTAGGCGCGGGACTCCAAGGCGCGCCGCAGGTCGAGGAGCCGCATCCACAGGTTGTCGGACTGGCGAGTGACGCGCAGGGCGCGAGGGTTCTGCAGCATCCACCGCAGGGGCTCGTCGGCCGGGCGTTTCGCGGCCACGATCTTGCGGGTGAGGTCGAAGTCCAACAGCAGCTGCCACATCGCACGGTAGGAGTCGGGCGTGGTGGCATGCAGCCCCTCGACGACGAGTGTGCCCGCCTCCTCGATAACCGGCGACCACGGGAGCCGGAAGTTCGCGATTCCGTCAATCGTCCCGTGGCCGTCTCGATGCGCCAGGTAGCGAAGGGGACCCGCGGTGCCGTCCGGGGTGTCCGACAGCCCAGCCCACTGGTCGGGTTGGGCTGACAGTTCACCCACGCGGGTACGACGGACGGCCTCGTGGATCGCGGGCCACGCGTTCCTGGCGGTAGCAGCGTCGGTCAGCTCCAGGCTGCCGCTCGGCGCATCGGCAGCCAGGAACGTTGCCTGCGTACGCTCGACCTCCCATCGGGTACGAACGGTCGCGGGAGAGAATCCGAAGCGCCCGTAGATCGAGCCCTCACTCGCGCTCAGCATCGCCAACGGCTCACCCCGCTGCAGCGCCCGGTCGAACATGTCCTGCATCATGCGGCGCAGGAGGCCCCGACGACGGTGCGTGGCGATCACCCCGGTCGCGGTGACCCCACCGGCGGGAACCTGGCGGTGACCAGGCACGGTGACCTCGAAGCTGATCATCGCCGAGGCACCGACCGTCCTACCGTCGACGATGGCTGCGACCGGGTGGAAGTGATCGGCCATTACCTCGTCGACCAACGACTGGAGTCGCTCAGGGCCGGCCGGCGGCCTCGGTGCGGGCCACGCCCCGGAACCGCCGTGCCAGGCGGCGGGGAACGGTTCCCACATCGGCAGGCCGTTCGCGAACGGCAGCACCTTCAGGTAGTCAACTGCTTCGTCACGGGTTATGGGTCGAACTTCGGTCGGCATGCCCGCATTCACCCAGACCCCGGCTCGTTCGGACAAGTCGGTTCGGGGGCTGTCCTGCGCGGCACCTGACCCTGCACCGTGTCAGTAGCTCAGCCCGCTATAGCGGGCTGAGCTACTGACTGAATGAGAACGACGTGTCAGTGGTGCTGGAACGTGACCTCCGGGTACCGCGGGGACGGCCCGTCGAGCAGGTGACGGTGGTGGCCGCGCAGGTACTGGTCGAAGAAGGCGTTCACGTACGCGCGGGTGATGCGCATGGCGCGGTCTCCGGCCAGTGGTGCGGTCGGGTCCTCGACGCCGAGCTGGGCGGTGAGCGGGGCGTAGTCGGTGAACGACATGTGCCCGCTGCCGGACACGGTCAGCCAGCGCTTCGGCCCGTGCAGCTTGCGCCAGGTACGGTCCCAGCTCTCGTCGTCGCCGTTCGGGACGTGCAGCCCCTTCGTTCCGAGCATCAGGAAGGGCCGGTGCAACCCCTGCTCGGGCAGTGGCGTGAAGAAGGTGCCGTCCATGTTGACGCCCGCGTCGATCCGCCGGTCGCGGGCCATCGCGATCGCTGCGGAGGCCCCGCCGATCGAGTGCCCGGCCATGCCGATGCGGTGCCGGTCGATGACCCGGCCGTACCGCCATGCCGAGTGGTGGCCGAGCAGCCGGTCGAGCACGAACGACACGTCGGCGGCCCGCACGGGCGGGATCTGGGCGGGCTCGGCGGTCTTGCAAGCCACGCATGTCGTCAGGTGCCCGTCAGGGAACTCGGTGCCGGCGGACTCGTAGGTGTGGTCGATCGCGGCTACTACGTACCCGCGGCTGGCCAGCTGCTCGGCGAGGCCGGTCAGCGAGCTGCGCGGGAGCGAGAACCCCGGGGACAGGATCACCAGGGGGAGACCGCCGCGTCGCGGTGTCGGCGGTATGCCGGTCCTGGCGTGGGTGCGGACCTTCTGCAGCGCGTCGTCTGGCAGGTCGGCGGGCAGCGGCGCGCCGTGGGACCGCTCGAACTCGATCAGCGCCTTGGATTCGGCGGCCGTCATGTACTGTGCATGGTCGCCGGTCGGCGCGACCGCCGGGTACCACAGCGAGACCATGAGCTGTCGCGGACCGGACGATGGGACCCACGGGTCCGTACGGGACCGGTCCACCAGATGCAGCGTGGTGGTGCCGATCGGACGATGGCTCGTCGGCTCCGGGAGGGCGAGGCGGTAGCGCGTGCCGGCGATGGCCGTAGCCGGTGGCGCGACGACGGCTGCCACCAGCGCCAGCGCGACGAGCATCAGGAAGCCGCGGGAACGGCGAGTGATCGTTTTCATGCCATGATCGTCACAGCGCGGGCATTGTGCACGCATCGGAGACCACCCCGAGCCGTCCCTGGGATTGCTCGCGACAGTGGTAAGCCGCGGCGACGTGTGAGCTACTGACGCAACGGTTGCGCTCCGCCCAACGGGCCGCATACACTTGCCGCATAATGCATATCCATGCGACGACAAGGGAGACTCGATGGGCGTGACGGCCGCGGTGGCCGGCGCAAGCGGGTACGCCGGTGGTGAGCTGGTGCGCCTGCTGCTCGGGCACCCGGAGTTCGAGGTCGGCGCCCTCAGCGCTGCGGCCAACGCCGGCAGCTCGCTCGGCGAGCACCACCCGCACCTCGGTGCGCTGGCGGACCGGCGGCTGGTGGAGACGACGCCGGACACGCTTGCCGGGCACGACCTCGTCTTCCTCGCGCTACCGCACGGCCACTCCGCGGCGATCGCGGCGGCGCTGCCGGAATCGACGGTGATCGTGGACTGCGGCGCCGACTTCCGGCTCCGCGACGCGGGCGCCTGGCAGCGGTGGTACGGCGGCGCGCACGCGGGCACCTGGCCGTACGGGCTGCCCGAGCTGCCGGGCGCGCGGGACCGGCTCGCCGGAGCGCGGCGGATCGCGGTGCCGGGATGCTACCCGACGGCCGTGCTGCTCGCGCTCGCTCCCGCGTACGCAGCCGGCCTGGTCGAGCCCGACGCGGTCGTCGTCGCAGCCTCCGGCACCTCGGGCGCAGGCCGGTCGCTGAAGCCACACCTGCTCGGCAGCGAGGTCATGGGAGCGATGAGCGCGTACGGCGTCGGCGGCGGCCACCGGCACACACCCGAGATCGTGCAGGGGCTATCGGCCGCCGCGGGCGAGCCGGTCGCGGTGTCGTTCACCCCGACGCTGGCACCGATGCCGCGTGGAGAGCTGGTCACCTGCACCGCGCACCTGCGGGGCGCGGATCTCGCGCGCGTCCGCGGGGCGTACGAGCACGCGTACGCGAACGAGGCGTTCGTGCGTCTCCTACCCGAGGGCACCTGGCCGACCACCGCCGGCACGCTCGGCGCCAACACCGCGCACCTGCAGGTCACGGTGGACGCCGACGCCGACCGGCTGGTCGCCGTCGGCGCGATCGACAACCTCACCAAGGGTACGGCCGGGCAGGCGATCCAGTGCGCGAACCTCGCCCTCGGGCTGCCGGAGACGACCGGACTGCCGACCGTGGGGGTGGCGCCGTGAGTGTCACCGCCCCAGCCGGGTTCCGGGCCTCCGGCGTCACGGCCGGGTTCAAACCGAGCGGCAAGCCCGACCTTGCGCTCGTCGTCAATGATGGCCCGGCGTACGCTGCCGCCGGCGTCTTCACCCGGAACCGGGTCAAGGCCGCGCCTGTGCTGTGGTCGCAGCAGGTGGTTGCCGACGGCACGCTGCGCGCGGTGGTACTGAACTCAGGGGTGGCGAACGCATGCACGGGTAGCCGCGGGTTCGCCGACACCCACGAGACCGCGGAGTCGGTCGCGGGGGAGCTCGGGGCCTCCGCGGCCGACACCGCCGTGTGCTCGACCGGCCTGATCGGTGCGTACCTGCCGATGGACGCGATGCGAGGCGGCGTACCGGACGCGGTGGCGGCACTCTCCGCGGACGGCGGTCCCGTCGCGGCCGACGCGATCATGACCACCGACACGCACCCGAAGACGGCGGTCGCAAGCGGCGACGGGTACGCGGTCGGCGGCATGGCCAAGGGCGCAGGCATGCTCGCGCCCGCGCTCGCGACGATGCTCGTCGTCCTCACCACCGACGCCCGAGCCGAACCGGCCGTGCTCGACCGGGTGTTGCGTACGGCCGCGCGGTCGACCTTCGATCGGGTGGACTCCGACGGCTGCCTGTCCACCAACGACACCGTCCTGCTGCTCGCCAGCGGCGCGAGCGGCATCGAGGTGGGCGAGCAGGAGCTCGCCGGACGCGTCACCGCGGTTTGCGCCGACCTCGCCAGGCAGCTCATCGGCGATGCCGAAGGAGCGAGCAAGGACGTACGCATCGACGTTGTCCGTGCGAAGAGCGAGGACGACGCGGTCGAGGTGGCCCGCGCCGTCGCCAGGAGCAACCTGGTCAAGTGCGCGCTGCACGGGGAGGACCCGAACTGGGGCCGGATACTCGCCGCGGCCGGCACCACGGAAGCCGCGTTCGACCCAGCCGCCCTCGCGGTCGCGATCAACGGCGTCTGGGTGTGCCGTGATGGTGTGCCCGGCGACGACCGGGCGAAGGTCGACATGACGGGCCGGGAGGTCGTCGTCACCGTAGACCTCGGGGCAGGGGACGAGAAGGCCGCGGTGTGGACCAACGACCTCACCGCGGCGTACGTACACGAGAACTCGGCGTATTCGACATGACGGTCCGGGACCGGCACGCCGCGTTCGAGAAGGCAGCCACGCTGATCGAGGCGCTGCCGTGGCTGGAACGGTTCCACGGCACGACCGTGGTCGTGAAGTACGGCGGCAACGCGATGACCGACGAGCATCTGCGCGCCGCGGTCGCTCGCGACCTGGTGTTCCTGCGGTACGTCGGCATCCGCCCGGTCGTCGTACACGGGGGAGGCCCGCAGATCACCGCTCACCTCGACCGGCTGGGGGTGGAGACGCGGTTCGCCGGCGGGCTGCGGGTCACGACGCCGGAGACGATGGACGTCGTCCGCATGGTGCTCGTCGGCCAGGTCAACCGCGAGCTCGTCGGGCTCGTCAACGCGCACGGCCCGTTCGCGGTCGGCATGTCCGGCGAGGACGCCAACCTATTCACCGCCGAACGGCGCACCGCCTTGGTCGACGGCGAGCAGGTCGACATCGGCCAGGTCGGCGACGTCACCGACGTGCAGGCGGGCGCGGTGCGCAGCCTGCTGAACGACGGCCGGGTGCCGATCGTGTCGAGCATCGCCAGGGGTGCCGACGGCCTGGTCTACAACGTCAACGCGGACACCGCGGCTGCCGCGCTCGCGGTGGCGCTCGACGCGCAGAAGCTCGTCGTGCTCACCGACGTCGAGGGGCTGTACGCGGACTGGCCGGCCTCCGACGAGGTCATCTCCACACTGACCGCCGCGGAGCTGGATGCGATGCTGCCCACGCTCAGCAGTGGCATGCTCCCGAAGATGGAGGCGTGCCTGCGCGCCGTACGCGGTGGCGTACCGCAGGCGCACCTGCTCGACGGGCGGCTGGAGCATGCGCTGCTGCTCGAGGTGTTCACCGACGAGGGGATCGGGACGATGGTTACTCCAGTGGAGAGCGACGAGGAGGGCACGTGAGCGACGACAGGACTGCGGACCTGCGTGCCCGCTTCGAGCGGGCGTTCATGCCGACGTACGGCGTGCCGCCGCTGGTGCTGGCGCGCGGGCGCGGCGCGACGGTGTGGGACGTGGACGGTCGCTCGTACCTCGACCTGGTGGGCGGTATCGCCGTCTCCTCGCTCGGGCACGCGCACCCCGCCCTGGCCGCTGCGGTCGCCGAGCAGGCGCGCACGCTCGTGCACACCAGTAACCTGGCGATCCACGAGCCGGAGGTGGCGCTCGCTGAGCGGTTGCTCGACCTGCTCGGCGGCGATGGCCGGGTGTTCTTCACCAACAGCGGCACGGAGGCGAACGAGGTCGCGGTCAAGCTGGTGCGCAAGCACGCGGGTCCGGGCCGCACCCGGTTCGTCGCCGCGGAGCACGGTTTCCACGGACGGTCCATGGGCTCGCTCGCCATCACCGGCAAGGAGTCGATCCGCGCGCCGTTCGCCCCGTACGGGCTGGACGTGACGTTCGTGCCGTACGGTGACGCGGCCGCGCTCCGCGACACGGTCGACGACACGTGCGCGGGTGTGTTCCTCGAGCCGGTGCAGGGGGAGGCGGGCGTCGTACCGCCGGATGACGGGTACCTCGCCGCCGCCAGGGAGGTGTGCGACGCCACCGGCACCGTCCTGGTACTCGACGAGATCCAAAGCGGCATCGGGCGTACCGGCGCGTGGTTCGCGCATCAGGACGAGGGCGTGCGTCCCGACGTGCTCACGCTGGCGAAGGGCTTGGCCGGCGGCGTGCCGATCGGCGCTTGCGTCGGCTTCGGCGCGCTGGGCACCGCGTTCGCGAAGGGAGACCACGGCAGCACGTTCGGCGGCAACCCGATCGCCTGCGCAGCCGCGCTCGCGGTGCTCGACACGATCGAGAAGGACAACCTGCTCGTCAACGCCCGCGAGGTGGGCGCGCGGCTCAGCGACGGGGTCGCCGCGTGCGGGCACCCGCTGGTCAAGGACGTGCAGGGCCGTGGCCTGTGGTGGGGCATCCAGCTGGCCTCGCCGGTCGCGGCGGCCGTCGAGGCCGCGGCGCGCGCGGCGGGGTTCCTCGTCAACCCGGTACAGCCGGACCGGATCCGGCTCGGGCCGCCGCTCGTGCTGTCGCACGCCGAGGCGGACGCGTTCGTCGCCGCCCTCCCCGCCGTCCTCGACACGGCGCAGCGCGCGACGGCACAGCGCCAGGAGGCCGCCACCTCATGACCGATTCTGTTCCGTCCGTGCTTTCCCCAAATGACCACGTTATGTGGGGTAAACCGGCCTTCTCGATGCCTGCAGGCCTCGAGAAGGCGTACGCGGCACACATAACGTGGTCATTTGGTACGGGGGAGGCCGCGACATCATGACGCGGCATTTCCTGCGCGACGACGACCTCACACCGGGCGAGCAGGCCGAGGTTCTCGACCTGGCCGACGCGATGAAGAAGGACCGTACGGGCCACCAGCCGCTCGCCGGGCCCCGCGCCGTCGCCGTCATCTTCGACAAGCCGTCCACCCGCACGCGGGTGTCGTTCAGCGTCGGCATCGCCGAGCTCGGTGGCTACCCGCTGGTGATCGACGCGCAGAGCAGCCAGCTCGGCCGCGGTGAACCGGTCGCGGACACCGCGCGGGTGCTCGACAGGCAGTGCGCCGCGATCGTGTGGCGGACGTTCGGCCAGGACGCCATCGACGCGATGGCCGCCGCCAGCCGGGTGCCCGTCGTCAACGCGCTGACCGACCAGTTCCACCCGTGCCAGGTGCTCGCCGACCTGCAGACCGTACGGGAGCGCAAGGCCGCGCTCGCCGGGCTCACCTTGACGTACCTCGGCGACGGTGCCAACAACATGGCGCACTCGTACCTGCTCGGTGGCGCGGTTGCCGGCATGCACGTCCGCGTCGGTGCCCCGGACTCGTACCCACCGGACCCGGCCGTGCTCGCGGTGGCCGAGCGCGTGGCCGCGGAGACCGGCGGGTCGGTGCAGCACCTGTCCGCGGCCGAGGCAGCGGTCGACGGCGCCGACGCCGTCGCGACCGACACGTGGGTGTCCATGGGACAGGAGGGCGAGGCGTCCGATCGCGCCGCGCCGTTCGCTCCGTACGCGGTGACACCGGCGCTTCTCGGGCACGCGGCACCGGACGCGGTGGTGCTGCACTGCCTGCCCGCGTATCGCGGCAAGGAGATCGCCGCCGAGGTCATCGACGGCCCGCAGAGTGCGGTCTGGGACGAGGCGGAGAACCGGCTGCACGCCCAGAAGGCGCTGCTGACCTGGCTGTTGGAGCGCGGATGAGCACCGGCACGGGAGCGATCACCACCAAGCAGGCGCGGCAGGCGCGGATCCGGGAGCTGCTGGCGCGCCGACCGGTGCGCTCGCAGCTCGAGCTCGGCGGCCTGCTCACCGAGGACGGCGTGGCCGTTACCCAGACCACGCTGTCGCGCGACCTGGAGGAGATCGGTGCGGTCAAGCTGCGCGGCAGCGACGGGTCGCTCGTATACGCCGTGCCGGGAGAGGGTGGGGACCGCACGCCGCGTACGGGCGACGAGACCGTCGCACCGGCCCGGCTCGCGCGGCTGGCCGAGGAACTGCTGGTCTCGGCGGTGGACTCGGCGAACCTCGTCGTCCTGCGTACCCCGCCGGGCGGTGCGCAGCTGCTCGCGTCGGCGATCGACCACGCTGACATGGAGTCGATTATCGGTACGGTCGCCGGCGACGACACGGTGCTCGTGATCTGCCGCGACCCGAGTGGCGGCTCGACCGTCGCCGAGTCGCTGCTTCGCCTGGCCAACCGCCGCACCTGACGCACCTTGTCAGTGTCTGGTCGAGCTATGGCTCGACCAGACACTGACAACATCAGAAGGGAGTGCAGTGGGGGAGCAGGTAGACGAGCCGACGCGGTTGTGGGGCGGGCGGTTCGCCGCCGGGCCGGCGGACGCGATGACCGCGCTGTCGTCGTCCACGGCGTTCGACTGGAGGCTCGCCCCGTACGACATCGCGGGCTCGTGTGCGCACGCCCGCGTGCTGCACCATGCCGGGTTGCTCGACGACGGTGAGCTCGAGACCATGCTGGCCGCCCTCGAGCAGCTGCGTGCCGACGTGGAGTCTGGCTCCTTCCGCCCGGCGCCGGACGACGAGGACGTGCACACCGCGCTGGAGCGCGGCCTTCTGGAGCGCGCGGGGCCGGCGATCGGCGGCAAGCTGCGGGCGGGGCGCTCGCGCAACGACCAGGTCGCGGCGCAGTTCCGGATGTACCTGCGCGAGCACGCTCGGATCGTCGCACGGTGCGTCCTAGACGTGGTCGACGCGCTCGCCGGTCAGGCCGACGCGCACCTCGGTGCACCGATGCCCGGCCGGACGCACTTCCAGCACGCGCAGCCAGTACTGCTCAGTCACCACCTGCTCGCGCACGCGTGGGCGCTGCTGCGGGACGTCGACCGGATCCGCGACTGGGACGTTCGCGCGGCGGAGTCACCGTACGGTTCAGGGGCGCTCGCCGGGTCGTCGCTCGGGCTGGACCCCGCGTTCGTCGCGGCCGAGCTGGGGTTCGACCGCGCGGTGGCCAACTCCATCGACGGCACGGCGAGCCGCGACTTCGTCGCCGAGCTGGCGTTCGTCCTCGCCATGATCGGGGTGGACGTGTCCCGCCTCGCCGAGGAGATCGTCATCTGGTCGACCGCGGAGTTCGGCTTCGTGCGGCTGGACGACGCCTGGGCCACCGGGTCGTCGATCATGCCGCAGAAGAAGAACCCGGACGCGGCCGAGCTGGCGCGCGGCAAGTCCGGGCGTCTCGTCGGCAACCTGGCCGGTCTGCTGACCACGCTGAAGGGACTGCCGCTCGCGTACAACCGCGATTTGCAGGAGGACAAGGAGCCGGTTTTCGACTCGGTCGACACGCTCGAGCTGCTCCTGCCCGCGGTCGCCGGGATGGTCGGCACGCTGCAGTTCGACACGGAGCGGATGGCCGCGCTGGCTCCCGCCGGGTTCTCGCTGGCCACCGACGTGGCGGAGTGGTTGGTGCGCGAGGGTGTCCCCTTCCGTACGGCGCATGAGCTGGCGGGCGAGTGCGTACGGGTCTGCGAGTCGCGCGGCATCGACCTGCCCGACCTCACCGACGAGGACCTGCGGGCGATCTCACCGCACCTGACCCCGCGGGTACGCGAGGTGCTCTCCGTACACGGCTCGCTGGCGTCCCGGTCGGCGCGCGGCGGCACCGCGCCGGGGCGGGTGACCGAGCAGCTCGGCGAGGTGCGTACCGCGGTCGACGCGGGCAGGGCCTGGGCGGGCGGCTGAGCGGCGGCTCACTGCCGCACGGCGGCAAGCACGCCCTCCAGCGGCGCCGGTACGCGCGAGGTATCCAGCGCCTCGGCGAGCAGGCGGGCGTACTGGATCTTGCGGCCCGAGCGGGTACCGAGGAAGCGCCGAAGCTGCGCCACTGGTTCGCGTGCCCGCTGTGCCGGCTGGTTCTGGAACGTGCGCAGGGCGCCGAGGTCGCCCTGTACCTCGATCACGTGCTCGACCGCGGCGAGACCCAGCGCGCGGATCAGCTCGTCTTCGAGGTCACTCACGCACACGAAGAAGCCGAGCTGCTGCATGCCGCCGCGGGTGAGGCCGGCGCCGAGACCTGCTCGATCCAGGCTGCGGCAAAAGCCCGGTGCCTCCGCCGCGTCGCACAGTCCCGCCAGCCGCAGGCCGAGCCCGCGCGGTCCGAAGGCGTCCAGGAAGTGCCCGATGTTGGTCGCGCCCCCCATCGACACGATCGAGACGCCCTCGGCGGCCAGGTCGTGGCCGGTGCGCCTGGCGAGCGCTTCGAGCGCTGCCCGGTCGCTTCGCCCCTCGACGAGCACGACGGCCCGCGCATCACGGTGATCATGAAAGGTGTTCGCTGCCATGGCTACGAACATTTTTCATGATGCCGGTGCGGGGCTGGTACACCTGGGCACGTGCCAACAGCCCGTAGTGATCTGCTGCCGCGCGACTTCTTCGACCGCCCCGCGGTCGAGGTCGCCCCGGAGCTGCTCGGCCACCAGGTCCGGCACGATACCGCCGACGGCGTCGTCGCAGTACGGATCACCGAGGTCGAGGCGTACGAGGGGCAGTCCGACCCCGCCTCGCACGCGTACCGCGGACGCAGCCGGCGCAACGCCACCATGCACGGCGAGCCGGGCCACGTGTACGTCTACTTCACCTACGGCATGCACTTCTGCATGAACATCGTGTGCCTGCCGGCCGGCACGGCCTCCGCGGTCCTACTGCGTGCGGGCGAGGTGGTCTGCGGGTACGACCTGGCTCGGGCGCGGCGCGGGCCGAAGGTTACCGACCGCGATCTCGCGCGCGGCCCGGCGCGGCTCACCTCCGCGCTCGGCATCGCGCGTGGAGAGGACGGCCTCGACGGATGCGCACCGGACAGCTCGCTGGTGCTGCGCCGCGCGTCGCATCGTTCCGACACCGCCGAGCGCACCGTGCTGACCTCCGCGCGTACCGGCGTGGCCCAGGCGCATGAGGTGCAGTGGCGGTTCTACCTCGATGGCGAGCCGACGGTCTCCCCGTACCGGCGGCACGTGCCCAAGCGCCGCAAGACGTGAACCGTACGCTTGGTCACGCAGGCGAGCTTGGGAGGATCGACGACGTGACCGACATCGTGGACGAGCTGGAGTGGCGTGGGCTGATAGCCGCGTCCACCGACCGGGATGCGCTGCGTGCGGCATTCGCCCAGGGAGCAGTCACCTACTACTTCGGCTTCGACCCGACCGCACCGAGCCTGCACCACGGTCACCTGGTGCAGGTACTCACGATGCGGCGCCTGCAACAGGCCGGCCACCGTCCTCTGGCACTCGTCGGCGGGTCGACCGGCCTCATCGGCGATCCGAACCCCGACCGCGAGCGCACGCTCAACGACCCCGAGGTGGTCGCGGGCTGGGTCGAGCGGATCAGGCGGCAGATCGAGCCGCTGCTCGACTTCGACGGGCCTGATGCCGCGCGGATGGTGAACAACCTGGACTGGACCGCGCCGCTCTCCGCCCTGGAGTTCCTGCGGGACATCGGCCAACACTTCCGGGTGAACAAGATGATCGCCAAGGAGGCGGTCAGCGCCCGGCTCCAGTCCGAGGCCGGTATCGGGTACGCCGAGTTCAGCTACCAGATCCTGCAGGCGTTCGACTATCTCGAGCTGTTCCGGCGGTACGGCTGCACCCTGCAGGGCGGCGGCAGCGACCAGTGGGGCAACATCACCGGCGGCGTCGACCTGATCCGCCGCGTGGAAGGTGCCACGGTGCACGCGCTCGCGACGCCGCTTTTGACCAAGGCCGACGGGACCAAGTACGGCAAGACCACGGGTGCCGCGGTGTGGCTCGACCCGCAGATGCTCTCCCCGTACGGCTTCTACCAGTTCTGGCTGAACATCGAGGATGCCGACGTTCCGAGCCACCTGCGGGCGCTGAGCTTCCGCTCACGCGAGGAGATCGAGGATCTCGAGAAGCGGACCGCGGAGCGGCCCGCCGCGCGCGCCGCGCAGGCGGCCCTGGCCGAGGAGCTGACGACGCTGGTGCACGGCGAGCAGGAGTGCGCGAAGGTCATCGCCGCCAGCCGAGCACTGTTCGGTAGGGGAGATCTCACACTTTTGGACGAGCCGACGCTCGCAGCGGCCGTCGCGGAACTCCCGCGGGCCACGGTCGCCGGCCCCGAACTGCCTCCGTACGCGGAGCTCCTCGCCTCGACGGGCCTGGTAGCGAGCCGGTCGGAGGCGCGCAGGACGATCGGATCCGGCGGCGCGTACGCCAACAACGCCCGGATCGATTCCGTGGACTCGGCGCCAATCGGCGCCGAGCTGTTGCACGGGCAGTGGCTCGTCCTGCGCAGGGGGAGGCGGACCCTCGCGGCGGTCCAGGCCGTCGCGCATGGCGTTTCCGCAGGTGAAAGCGGTGCATGACACGGGCGTAACTCATTCGGGCACCCCCGAGTTGACGCCCGCGACCCCGGTCGTCTAGTGTTCTACTCGCACCGAGCGCAGCAACGGACGTGCAAGCGGCCGGTCCGCGAAGCCCAGCTCCTGACCATGGGTCAGAGATCCAGGTATGGAGCCAGGGTGTCGCTTACGAGCGGTTTGACCCAAGGTCTGCTTGCGACTAAGCTGGTGTCTTGCCCCTGAAAGAGGTCGAAAGGCCTCTGATGGTGTGCGCCCGTTCCTTGAGAACTCAACAGCGTGCCGAAAGTCAGTGCAACGACGATCGGCGAAGTCCGTCGGCGTGACCAACGGTCCTGCCATTGGACTTCAAACGATCAACCCCGTCAGCGGGTCAGCGACCTCTAGGTCGTCTCGGCCCGCGGACAACGAACCAGGACACTGCCTTTAGTGCAGTGCCCTCCAAGAGGCTTGCGTGTCGCCATCGTGCGGCACGTGCGAAACCTCAACGGAGAGTTTGATCCTGGCTCAGGACGAACGCTGGCGGCGTGCTTTATACATGCAAGTCGAGCGGTAAGGCTCCTTCGGGAGTACACGAGCGGCGAACGGGTGAGTAACACGTGGGC
>JBOHBN010000275.1:0-1884 GCA_050698355.1 Streptosporangiales bacterium
AGGGACTCGGTGTCGCGTTCGGTCACATCGCCAAAGCGCTCGCGGAACTGTTTCTCGCTTTCCAGCCGCTCGGGCAACAGTTCGTCGCCTGGCTGGTGCAGGTCACGGCCAGGTTCGCGACGTGGGCTGCCACGTTCGCGAAGTCGAAGGCGTTCACGGACTTCATCGCCTACGTCAAGTCCAGCGGCGCCCTGTTCCTATCGACGCTGCTGGCAATCGGCAAGGGTTTGTGGGCCATCGTTCACGCCCTGGCGCCGTTCGCCGGCCCGCTGCTCAAGGGCATCAGGGGTCTCTTCAACCTGTTCGCCTCGTTCCCGCCCACCGCGTTCAAGGCCCTCGCCGTAGGCATCATCGCGGTCATCGCCATCTTCGGTGTTCTGGTCGTCGCGGTCGCCGCCGCTGTCACCGCGGTCGTCGCCACCCTCGGTCTGGTGATCTACGTGATCGCTAGAGTCGTGACCGCCGTCATCAGCCTCGTCAGGCACTGGCGCGTGGCCTGGAACGCGGTCAAGAAAGCGTTGTCCGCCGTCTGGCATTGGATGCGCGGCGTCTTCAACACGATGAAGCGCTGGTTCCCGCGAACCTGGCGCACCATCTGGACGGCGGTCACCCGGTTCTTCCGCGCCGCATGGCGGGCGATCCGTGGTGCGCTGCGTGCCGCGTGGCGGTGGATGAAACACACATTCCACACCATCAGCCATTGGGTTACCCGCACGTGGCGGCGGCTGTGGAACAGCGTCAAGCACCTTTTCCAGGCCGCGTGGCGAGCGATCCGCCGCATCGCCGGAGCGATCTGGCGTGGGCTGCGGTCCACCTTCAACACCATCCGTCGCGGCATCACCAGCGTGTGGCGGCGGGCGTGGAACACGGTCACGAGCGTCGCCCGGCGGGCCTGGCATTCGATCACCAGCGGCGTGCACCGGTTGTGGGGCGGCCTGCGGTCCGCGTTCCGGTCCGGTGTCAACGCCATCAAGTCGATCTGGAACCGGTTGAAGCGAGTCGCGAAACGGCCGGTGAACTTCATCATCGGCACCGTCTACAACCGCGGCATCCGCGGCCTGTGGAACAAGGTCGCCGGCTGGGTCGGGCTCGACAACCTGAAGCTCGGCCGGGTACCACTGCTCGCCTCCGGCGACGTCGTTCCCGCCTCCGGCACGGCCACGGCCGCGGCCAGGGCCATCGTCGGCGAGGGATCGAACACCCACCCCGAGTACGTCATTCCCACCGACCCCAAGTATCGGGATCGCGCCCTTGACCTGTACTCCTCGCTCGGCACGCGGCTGATGGCGGACGGCGGGATCCTCGGCGGGCTGAAGAGCTTCGGATCGCATGTGGTGGGCCTTTTCACCCACCCGGTGTCGACGCTGGAAAACCTGCTGTCCGGTGTGCTCGGGAAGCTCGACCAGATCCGCACTTCGCCGTTCGGCCGGGCGGCCGCGAAGATCCCCGGAATGATCGTCGAGAAACTCGCCGACAAGCTGAAAAACAGCGTCGGCAGCTTCCTCGGCGGCTTCGGGGCCGCCGCGTCCGGACCAGCGGTCGCGATCGGCAGGCGCATGGCGGCCGCGATGGGCTGGGTCGGCTCCCAGTGGAACGCGCTGAAGGCGCTATGGACCCGCGAGTCGAGCTGGAACCCCTACGCGGTGAACCCCAAGTCGGGTGCGTACGGCATTCCGCAGTCTCTTGGGCACGGGCACCCCTTCGCGCTCGGCGACGCGGTCGCGCAAATCCGCTGGGGAATCGGCTACATCCTCGGCCGCTACACCAACCCGGTCAACGCCTGGCAGCATGAGGTCGCTTACGGCTGGTACGACCAAGGCGGGTTGCTGCCTCCCGGCGCGTCGGTGGTGTACAACGGCACCGGCCAGTCGGAGACGGTGCTCA
>JBOHBN010000276.1:0-3238 GCA_050698355.1 Streptosporangiales bacterium
ACTGGGTGCGCGGGTATAGGGAGAAGCACGCGGGTGACGAGCCGCCGCTGGAGCTCTCCGAGCGGGCCAAGCTACGCGAACTCGAGCGGCGCAACCGCGAACTCGAGATGGAAAATGCGTTCTTGAATTATGCCGGGGTCCGTGTTATGCCGATGTTCGCCTGATGTGCGTTGTCCAGGGCGGTGACCGGCCGCGATAGTTCGGCATAATCCGACGGGTCGTTGGATGCTTGGTCCTTCCGAACCGATGGAAGGACCGAGATCATGGACGACCCGTGCACAGCAGTCAGCGACGGCTTGCCTGACGAGTTCGACGAGTTGTTGGAGGGCTTCACCGGCTACCTGCGTCGAGAGCGTTCGCTGGCGCCGACGACGGTGGAGAACTACCTGAACCAGATTCGCCCGTTCGTGATCTGGTGCGCCGGTCACGGCCGGACGACGCTGGCGGGGTTAACGGTCCGCGACGTGGATCGGTTCTTGGCCTGGCGCTCGGAGAGCTGCTCGGCCGGCTCGTTGACCGTCGCGGCCACGGCGATGCGGACGTTGCTGCGGTGGATGTTCCTCGACGGGCGGCTGGATCGTCGGCTGGCCGAGGGGATCGGCCCGGTGCGGTATCCGACGCTGGCGGGCGTGCCCAAGGCCCTGTCCGCAGGCGACCTGGCCTCGCTGATGGCAGTGGATATGTCGGCCCGGGACCGGGCTCTTGTGTTGCTGCTGGCCCGGCTGGGACTCCGGTCGAAAGAGGCCGCCGAGCTGCGGCTCGACGATGTGGACTGGCGCGCTGGCACGGTGCGCATTACCGGCAAGGGCGACGATCACCAGCTGATGCCGCTGCCCGCCGACGTCGGCGAAGCGGTGGCCGCCTATCTGCATGGCCATCGCCGTGCGGGTTCGTCCGAGCGGCACGTGTTCGTGGGCGCGAGAGCGCCGTACCGGCCGCTGGACCGCAACGGTGTCTCTTGCGTGGTGACCCGGCTGGGACGGCAGGCCGGCATCGACGGGCGAGTCGGTGCCCACCGGCTGCGGCACGGCGCGGCGACAGCGGTCCTGGCCGGTGGTGGCACTCTGGCCGAAGCCGGCCAGTTGCTCCGCCACCGATCGAGCGGAGCGACAGCGATCTACGCCAAGGTCGACAACCACGCCCTGGTCCAGCTCGTCCGGCCCTGGCCGGCCACGACGGTGCAGGCCCGGTGATGCGGGTCGACCTGCGGGCCAGCGCCGGACAGTACCTGGCGCTGCGCCGCGCGATGGGCTACCAGCTGCGCGTTTATGACCGGCTGATCGGACAGTTCGTGGGCTACCTCGAGCGCCAGCACGCGAGCAGGATCAGCGTGCCGGACGCGCTGGCGTGGGCCTGCCTGCCGTCCGGAGTCCGGCCCCGCTGGCACGCCGCCAGGCTCGCCGCAGTCCGGGGTTTCGCCGCCCACGTGCACGCCGGCTATCCGGAGGCCGCTGAGCTGATTCCCGTCGGGCTGTTGCCCAGTCGTGTCGAGCACGCCGTCCCCTACCTCTACACCCACGCCCAGGTCACCGAGCTGGTCGACCACGCCGGCATGCTGCGGCCGGCGGTGCGTGGGCTCACCCTGGCCACCGTCGTCGGGCTGATGGCGGCCACCGGGGTGCGGATCGGTGAGGCCCTCGCCCTGGACACCACCAGCCTCGACGTCGACAGCGCCACCCTGACCGTGACCGGCAAGTACGGCAAAACACGGCGGTTGCCGGTGCACTCCTCGACCACCGCGGCGCTGACCAGCTATCTGCAGGCCAGCCGAGCCCTGGTCGGCGCACCCGAAGACCAGGCGTTGTTCGTGACCATGAACGCCGCCCGGCCACGAGCTGGCAACGTCCAGCAGGCCTTCCGGGCCCTGACCAGGACATGCCAGCTTCCGGCGGGGCCCGGCAACAACGAGCCTCGGTTGCATGACCTGCGCCACTCGTTCGCGGTGAACAGCTTGATCGATGCTCACCGCGCCGGTGTCGACGTCGACGCGCGGATCGCGGCCCTGGCGACATACCTGGGTCATGTCAGCCCAGCCAGCACCTACTGGTACCTCACCGCCAGCCCCGAACTCCTCGACGTGGTCAACGACCGGGTCGAAGCCTACCGCCAAGGACGCACCGCATGAGCGCGCTGACCGCGACCCTGCAGGCGTTCTTCACGACCTACCTGACCGGGCAGAAAGCCGCCAGCGGGCACACCATCAGCGCCTACCGTGACACCTGGCGGATGCTGCTCACCTACCTGCACGACACCACCGGCGTCAGGCCCGCGAACCTTCAGTTCAGCGACCTGGGCGTCGAGGTCGTTACCGGGTTCCTGCAGCATCTGGAAACCGTACGGCACAACACCGTCCGGACCCGCAACGCCAGACTCGCGGCGATCCACTCGTTCTTCGCCTACGCCGCCCACCGCCACCCCGAACACGCCGACATCATCGCCCGAGTGCTGGCGATCCAGACCAAGAACACCCACACGGCGAACTTGACCTACCTCACCGACCCTGAGGTAGACGCCCTCCTGGACACCCCGGACCGGTCGACGCGGACCGGTCGCCGCGACCACGCCCTCCTGTTGACCCTGGTTACCACCGGTCTGCGTGTCGGTGAGCTCATCGCGCTGACACACCAAGACCTGCACCTGACCAGGCCGGCGCACGTCAGGGTGCACGGCAAGGGCCGCAAAGACCGGATCACCCCGATCAACCCGGCCACCGCCACCGCGCTGCGCCGATGGACCAACGAAAGCCACGCCCCCCACCACCAGCAGAGCCCGGTCTTCACCGCGCAAGGCAGCACCACGCCGATCAGCACCGACGCAATCGCTGCCAGGATCCGCGTTCATGCCGCGACCGCAGCCCGGTCCTGCCCGACCCTGGCCAGCAAGAACATCACCCCGCACACGCTGCGGCACACGACCGCGATGCGGATGCTCGACGCCGGGATCGACCTCACCACCATCGCCATCTGGCTCGGACACGAGTCCACCGAGTCGACCCAGCCCTACCTCCACGCCGACCTCGGCATGAAACAACGAGCACTCGACCGGCTCACCCCACCAGCCGCACCCACCGCACGACGCTACCGACCCGACGACCAGCTACTCACCTTCCTCGAAGCGCTCTGATTATGCCGAACTATCGCGGCCGGTCACCGCCCTGGACAACGCACATCAGGCGAACATCGGCATAACACGGACCCCGGCATAATTCAAGAACGCATTTTCCATCTCGAGTTCGCGG
>JBOHBN010000277.1:0-7065 GCA_050698355.1 Streptosporangiales bacterium
CCGCCCGGACGAGAGGTGCGGACGACACGGCCGCGATGCGCACGGCGACGGCGGGTCCGGCCACCATCGCCGAGACCGCGGCCCGGATCGCCGAGCTCGCCGCCGACCTGGCCGCGACCGGTAACCCGAACCTCCGCCACGATGCGGTGGCGGCCGCCACGATCGCAGCCGCCACTGCCGAGGTGGCGGCCTCGCTCGCGGCGGCGAACACCGGGGACACCAGGGACACCGGGCCCGCCCGAGACGCGCGGACGTCGGCCGCGGCCGCCGCCGACGCGGCCGGACGGGCCGATTCGGCGGCCTCCGGACCGCCGGGCACACGGTGAGCGACCAGCCGTCCGACCGGGTCCAGTCGGTCGAACGGGCCGTCGCCGTCCTGGAGTTCCTGGCCCGCAACGGCTGGTCCGGCGTCACCGACGTAGGACGCGAGCTGGACGTGCACAAGTCCACCGCCTTCCGCCTGCTGAACACGCTGGAGAGCCGCGGCCTGGTCGAGCGCCACGTGGAGGGCGGCAAGTACCGGCTGGGGTTCGGCCTCGTCCACCTCGCCAACGCCGTCACGGTCGGCCCGGACCTCACGAGGCAGGCCCAGGCCGGGTGCGAGTGGTTGGCCGAGCTCAGCGAGGAGACCGTGACCCTGTCGGTGCTCGAGGGCGACGAGTCGGTCACCGTCGACCAGATCATCTCCACCTCGACGGTCGTCACCCGGAGCTGGCTGGGCAGGCGTACGCCGCTGCACTGCACGTCCCCCGGCAAGGTGTTCCTGGCCTCGCTCCCGACCTCACGCAGGTCCGGCATCATCGCCGGCAGGCACGAACGGCACACCGAGCGCACCATCGTCGACCCCGAGCGGCTCCGCGAGGAGGTCGAGCGGGTACGCGTCGACGGCTACGCGACCGCGTTCGAGGAGCTGGAGGACGGGCTGAGCTCGGCGGCGGCCCCGATCCGCGGCGTGGACGGGTCGGTGGTCGCGGCGATCGGTGTGTCCGGGCCCTCGTACCGGCTCGACGCGGACCGGATGCGCGAGGTGGTTCCGCTGGTGTGCGAGGCCGCCGACCGGGTGTCGGCGGGCCTCGGACACCTGTGATGCAAAGATTCCCTCCGCCGGTGGCCGGTCGTGGTGAGAAGGCGGGTTCGGGCATCGGGTGCCTGCGCTCCCCGTGGCAACCTGCGCGTCCCTCGGCGTACTCGCCACGGGGCGCACAGGCTTCCCACGGGGCCATGGTTTCCCATGGCGGGTCCGCAGCGTCGTGACCAGAGCACGGCGACCCGCCGCACCCCGTCGCACCCCTGGGCCCTATCTTCGCTTTCCACGACGAGCCAGAAGGACCCTGGGTCGCTGAGGCGAGGTCAGTGTCCGTTCCTGTCGTCGGGCCTGGCGCGGCAGCGCACGGTGTCCGCGGCGTCGTAGTGCACGGGGGTCGTCTCCCGCCTCACCCGCTCGCCGTTCTTGACGAAGGTCCGGTAGACGTCGACGTCGAACCCGGCGACCCCGGACTGCGGGACGCAGTGGTCCGACGGGTCGTACCGGACCGACGGCGAGCGGGAGTTGTGCCTGTCGGACAGGCCGGCCTTGATCCGCCAGGTCTTGGTGCCCCACATCTCCACGTTCATCGAGCCGTGCCGCCGCGGCGTGCTCGGGTCGATCCAGGCGTGGATCAGGACGCCGTGACCGGTGTCGTTGGTGAAGCTCAGGTCGACCGATGGCCACGCCACCGTCGCCTCCCGGCCGACCGGGTACCGGCTGATGTAGAAGCTGTGCGGCTTGTGCTCGACGTCCTTCAGCCCGGCGAAGAACGCGGCGTTGTACATCGTCGTCGCGACCTGCGAGACACCCCCGCCGAGCTCCTCGCGGAAGACTCCGCCCGAGATGATCGTGCCTTTGGTGAACCCGTTGGCCCTCGTACGCTCGCCGACGGTGTCGTTGAAGCTGAACGTCTCCCCCGGCTTCAGCACCGTGCCGTCGATCAGCTCGGCAGCGCGGCCCTGGTTGACGTTCCGGTAGGTCGCGTGCGGGTAGCTCGTGTGGTAGGCGCTGATCTTCTCCTTGATGCCGAGCGCCTTGGCGTCCTTGGTGCTGAACTCGGGCTCGACCGTCCGCGCGTCGATCGTGACCCTGCGCGCGGCGCCGGACTTCGGCAGCACCGGGACCAGCGCCTTCGCGACGTCGGCAGGCTCGATCTCGGCGCCGGCCCTGGCCGGTACGACCCTGGGCCTGCCCTTCCGCAGCCGCACGGTCGCGTCGCGCGCCCGCCTGCCGATCTTCCTCGTGGCCCGCTCCAGCGGACCCTCGAGCCTCGCGGGGTCGACGACCGGGGTCAGCTCGCCGTCCTCGGCCCGCAGCGTGAGTGCCGGCGCGAATACGTCGACGCCGAGCGAGACCGTCCGGTGCCCCACAGTCAGCCTGACCGGCCCCGCCACCGCGGGTCTCGCGTAGCCGGACAGGGCCTTGTCGACCTGGTCGGAGCCCACCGTCGGCTCGGCGGTCTCGGTGGGCACCCGCCCGGCGTCGTTGTCGACGAGGTAGCTGTCGCGGATCAGGTCGGCGGTCGCCCTCCGGTCCACCAGCAGGCCGTCCGCGGGCTCCCGGACCTTCGGCTTGCCGTTCTCGAACGTGATCCGCGGCTCCACCGCCGGCTCGTCGAGGGCGGCCGCGATCGGCTTCGTGGCCCCGAGGAGCGCGCTCCGGTCGACCTCGAGGGCGGGCTGCACGTCGCCGGCGCCGACGAGGGTCCGCACCATCCGTACCGGGTTCCAGGTGTTGCCGGCGCCGGCCTCCTCCAACGTCGCGTCCAGGTCGAAGGTCAGTCCGGCGTCCTTCGGATCGACCTCGAACTCCCGCGACCCCTGGGCGAGCGTGATCGGGTCGTCCAGACGTGGGCCGAGCCGCTCGTCCAGCTTCGCCCGCGCGTCGTCGACCCGCATCGAGCCGACACCGACGCCGGCGACCCGCGTGCCGACCGGGAGCCGGTCGCCCAGCAGGAAGTGTCCGGCGACGTACAGGCCGCCGAGCAGGACGACGACGCCCACGATCGCGAGCCGGACACCACGCCGGTCCCGGCGGCTGTCGGGATCGGATGCAGCGAATGTCATGCAGAGTCCACGGAGGGGTCGATCGGGCCGGAGTTCTTCTCGCTGGACTCCGTCGGCACCAGCAGGCCGTAGTGCGAACGGTAGTACAACAGCGGGTCGTCACGGTCCTCCCACACCCGGGCGGACAGCACCTCTCCGACCACGATCGTGTGGTCGCCACCGTCGTAGGACTGCCAGGTCCGGCACTCGAGCCACGCGATCGCGTTGTCGAACAACGCCGCCCCGGTGACCTCGCCCCGGCTGTACGCGAACGGGTCGAGCTGACCCTCGAGCGCGCGCCCACGCCTGGCGAGCCAGGTGGCCGCGTCCCGGCCGTCCTGGGCGAGCACGGAGACCCCCCACGACCCGGACGACACCAACGCGTCGTGGATCCGGTTGCGCCGGTCGACGCAGATCAGCACGAGCGGGGGCTCCATCGAGACCGAACAGAACGCGCTGGCGGTCATCGCGTGGTCCACGCCGTCCGCCAGGGTGGTCATCACCGTGACCCCGGTGGCGAAGCGGCCGAGGACCCCTCGGAACGCGACCTGGAAGTCCCGCTCGCCCGCGGGTGCCTCGGATGTCACCGTCTCAGCCTAGTGGTCCGTCGTTGAATTGATCTGGCGGGCCAGGGCGGCTCGTCCACGTTGGACCTTCTCGATGATCTCTGCGGCGGTGACCTTCCAGATGAAGGGCTTGGGGTCATCGTTCCAGTGGGTGGCCCAGAGCCCGATGGCCTCTTCGAGCTCGGTCACGCTGGTGAAGACTCCGCGGCGTAGGCGTCTGTCGGTCAGCTCTTTGAACCAGCGCTCGATGAGGTTGGTCCAGGAACTCGACGTAGGCGTGAAATGCAGGTGCCAGCGTCGGCGGTCGCGGTGGGAGAGCCACTTGGTGATCTCGGGGGCCTTGTGCGCGGACAGGTTGTCCAGCACGACATGGACGGCCAGACCGCGCGGGACGCTGGCGTCGATCTGCTTGAAGAACCGCAGCACGTCTTTGGCGGTATGGCCTTTGCCGCAGTGCGTGAGTACCTCACCGGTCGCGATGTTCATCGCCGCGAACAGGTCGGTGGTCCCGTTGCGCTTGTAGTCGTGGGTCATCGTCCCGGCTCGGCCCGCCACCATCGGAAGACTTTGCTGGGTGCGGTCCATCGCCTGGCACTGTGTCTTCTCATCGAAGCTGAACACCACCGCGCGACTCGGCGGATTCAAGTACAGACCGACCACGTCGACAAGCTTCTCCTCGAAGTGCGGGTCGTTCGAGATCTTGAAGGTATCGACCTTCCAGGGCTTGAGGTTGTGGTCGGCCCAGACCTTGGCAATGGTGTCCTTGCCGACCCCAAACCTCTTGGCCAGTGACCGGGTACTCCAGTGGGTCGAGGTGTCGGCAGGTTTCTCCTGGCAGGTGACACGCACGATCTCAGCCACCGTTCCCTCGGGCAGTACGGGCTTGCGGCCCCGGCCCTTCGCGATCACCCCGACTCCGTCCACACCGTTGTCCGCGAACTTGGCACGCCAGCGTCTTACCGCGTCGGAGTCGACCCCGCACCGTCGTGCGATCTCCTGATTGGCCACACCATCCGCAGCCCACAACAACGCCTTCGCCTGCATCACCGTCCGATGCGGCAACGACGAGGAGCCCGCCATCCGCGTCAACTCAGCTCGCTGATCCTTGGTCACCGGCAACGCCGGCGCGGTCACTATCGGCATGACCAAAGTATACCTTGCTATTTCGCAGACAGACCACTAGGGTCTTTCCGAGCTCGCAGCCCAGGACGGTCCGCGGCGAGGACGGCCGCATGAACCTGCTCAGTCTGCCCGTCGTGGACGCAACCGTCTCGCTCGTGTCCTCGAGAGCCGCGACGGCATTCCGGACCCAGCTTTCGTTCCATGCGTCGAGGAGCGGCACGGCGACCTGCTGGACGCCGGCGATCGCATCGCGCCCCAGCGCCAAGGAGAGCCCGCCCGGATCCTCGTGGTAGTTCAGGTAGCGGGTGACGTCGATGCCGGGAGGGCAGACCTCATCGAGCACGACGTCGCCGACGAAGTTGCTGGGATCGATGAGCCAGCCCTCCCGCACCACGACCGATGGCTTCAGACGAACCCGGTAGAGGTAGAACTGACTACCGTGGTCGGCCTGATCGCGAATCCGTCTCAGCATGTTGTGGATCGCGGCCTCGTACGTGCCGACATGGAGCGCTTTCGCGCGCTGTCGCGCGGCCCACGCGGCGACCCTCTCGTCGCCGCCCATCATCAGCCGGGTCTCGCCCGTGAGGGCGGCCGCGGGGTCGAAGTCCATCGTCGGCCAGTCCGGCTGCGTACTGGTGTGGTACCAGGAGAACCATGCGAACTGGTCGTCGTCGAGCGCGGGATCGCCAGGGTGGACCGTCACTCGGGGCGAGTTCTCGTGCTCGCACGTCGTGCCGCAGCCCGGGCACGTCTCCTTCGCCTGCTCCCACCGGTCGATCCAGTCCAGGCCGACCGCCCACCGGTGACCGCAGATCCCGCACAGCATCTGTCGCTCGCGCCAAAAGTCGATCCGCCGTTCCATAGGTCCATTCTCCGGGCGCACCGAGTCAGCGACGGGGATCTCAGGGCGCCGTCCACCGGTGCGAACCCATCTCCGGTCTCGTCTCGTGACGAGAGCCTGACGAGACCGTCGTCTGCCTCTTCGTGTCACCGATTGTCGATCGGTCACTGGGACGGCTGGTTATACCGAGTTATACTCAGGTCATGAAGACCGCCATCTCCCTCCCTGATGAGACCTTTGACCGCGCCTCGCGTCGTGCGAAAGCGCTCGGTCTGAGCCGTTCGGAGTTCTTCGCGCGTGCTGCCGACAGCTACCTCGATGAACTCGACGCGCACTCGGTGACGCGGCAGATCGACGCGGTGTTGGAGGAGTGCGGCGCGTTGGATGAGTCCAGTACAGCAGCCGTTGAGGCAGCGCACGGGTTCCTGCACGAATCCGACGACAAGTGGTGATCCAGCGGGGCATGGTTTGCTGGGCAGACCTGGGCCCGGCGGTCGGCAGTCGACCGGCGAAGCGTCGACCAGTTCTGGTGATCCAGGCCGACAGCTTCAACGAGAGTCATCTGTCAACTGTGCTAGTTGTCGTCATCACCTCCAACACCGCCTTGGCAGCGATGCCAGGCAACGTGTTCTTGCCTGCTTCCGCCACGGGTCTACCTCGGGATTCTGTCGTGAACGTCACCGCTGTTGTCACACTCAACAAGTCAGATCTGGACGGCGGTCAGGTCGGCTTCGTAGCTGACAGCCTGCTGCACGAGGTCGACCGTGGTCTCCGCCGCGTCTTGGACCTATGACCAGCAACGTGGCACGTCCCGCAAGCGGATCCGCGTACGACGATCCGCGTACGGCAACGCACGCATACCGGCGCAGCAGCGTCAGGGCTGGACGCCGTTGCCCGGAGGATGGCCGATGCGCTCGAGCAACTGCTCGCTGAGCACGACGTCGTGCGGTAGCCGTCTCAACTCCAGAGCGTCCGCGTTAACGCCCTGGCGCCGGAGGATCCCAGCGAGGGAGCCCCAGTGGTCTGCCTCCATGTCCTTCTGCGAGCGCCCACCGAATGGCTCGTCCGGACCGACGACCATACGTGCCGTGTCCGTGATCTCCTCGACCGATGTCACCTCCCAAATGTTGGGTGGGCCCGAGACACTCCAGCCCCGGTCGGCCAGGAGCAGCACACGGCCGCCGTTCATGAGGACGGCCTCGTGGCGCGCGGATACCGACATCTGCCTCGGGTCAGCGACAGGGTCATCAGCCTCGAGGAAGGTCACCAAGCGAGTCACGTGGGTCACGTGCCCATCATGCCGCTCAAGTCCATGACGCCCTGGGGTTCCGCAACAGGATCCCCTTGCGGTCTGGTTCAACAACACCTCGTTGGTCCGCGCTCTTGGCGCCGCCCTGTCCAGCGCCGCCGCCAGATGCGGGAGCGGCGGCTCTTCATCAGCACCTAAGCCTGAATCCGTGGAGC
>JBOHBN010000278.1:0-9442 GCA_050698355.1 Streptosporangiales bacterium
GCGTCAACGACGCGCAGGCCGCCGACGCCGTGCACCCGCATACTGGCCGGGTCGACGACGCTCATCTCGTCGGTGCCCTTCCTTGCGGAGCAGGCAGGATGCAGCGCGGTCTCGGCGTCCCGCGCCACCCAGTCGACAATCTCCTCGTCGGTGTGGACCGAAGAACCCGGCGACAGCTCACCGGCGTTGAACGGCCCGAACGCCGGCTGGTTGAAGATGTCGCGGGCAACCCGCACCATCTCGACCCACTCGCGGCGGTCGTTCTCCGTGGACAGGTAGTTGAAGCGCAGTGCCGGATGCTTCCCCGGATCACGTGAGGTGATCTTGAGCGTGCCCCGGCAGTCGGAGTACATCGGGCCGATGTGCACCTGATAGCCGTGCTCGGCGGCTGGTTGCGTGCCGTCGTAGCGGATCGCGATCGGCAGGAAGTGGAACATCATGTTGGGGTAGTCGACGCTGTCGTTGCTGCGGATGAACCCGCCCGCCTCGAAGTGGTTGGAGGCGCCGACGCCGCGGCGCAGGAACAGCCACTCCGCGCCGATCCGGGGCTTGTGCCTGTGCCGCATCCACGGGGCGATCGAGACCGGCAGCTTGCTCGCGTACTGGATGTACACCTCGAGGTGGTCCTGCAGGTTCTCGCCCACGCCGGGCAGGTCGGCGACCGGCTCGATGCCGAGTGCGGCGAGCTCGTCGGCTCGGCCGATGCCGGAGAGTTGCAGCAGCTGCGGGGAGTTGATCGCGCCACCGCACAGGATCACCTCGGCGGCGTGTGCGGTGCGCCGCAGCTTGCCGGCCCGCAGGTAGTCCACGCCGGTGACGCGGCCATCCCTGCCCCGCAGCCCTGTGACCTGGGCGAGGGTCTCGACCTTCAGGTTGGGGCGGTCCATCACCGGATGCAGGTACGCCCGCGCGGCGCTGAGCCGCCGGCCGCGGTGCACGTTGCGGTCGAACTTGGCGAAGCCCTCCTGGCGGTAGCCGTTGACGTCGTCGGTGAGCGGGTAACCCGCCTGCTGCGCGGCTTCGAAGAACGCACCGAACAGCGGGCTGTCCGCCGGCCCGCGCTCGAGCACGAGGGGGCCGGACCCGCCGCGCCACGCGTCGGCGCCGGCGAGGCAGGTCTCCATCCGCTTGAAGTACGGCAGGCAGTGCGCGTAGTCCCAGCTCTCCATACCCGGGTCGCGCGCCCAGCGCTCCAGGTCGAGCGGGTTGCCGCGCTGGAAGATCATGCCGTTGATGCTGCTCGATCCCCCGAGCACCTTGCCGCGGCCGTGGAAGACCCGGCGGCCGCCCATGTACGGCTCGGGCTCGGACTCGTAGCACCAGTCGTACAGCCGGTTGCCGATCGGGAACGGCAGCGCCGCCGGCATGTGGATGAGCGGGTCGAACTTGAAGTCGCTGCGCCCGGCTTCTAGCACCAGGACCTTCGTGGTCCGGTCGGCGCTGAGCCGGTTGGCGAGCAACGAACCGGCTGAACCGCCGCCGACGATGATGAAGTCGTAGTTCTGCGTCACGAATCCTCCCCGTGCCGGAACCAGTACTGCGGCGCCGGGTTGATGTTGTGCCAGATGTGCTTGGTTTCGCGGTACTCGTCGAGTCCGGCGACGCCGAGCTCGCGGCCGACGCCGGACTGCTTGTAGCCGCCCCACTCGGCCTGCGGGACGTACGGGTGGAAGTCGTTGATCCACACCGTTCCCATGCGCAGCCGGGCGGCGACGCGCTCCGCGCGCCCGGCACCGCTCGTCCACACCGCGCCGGCGAGGCCGTACATCGTGTCGTTGGCGATCGCCGTCGCCGCGTCCTCGGCCTCCTCGGCCGTCTGCCCGCTGAACGTCTCGACGGTCAGCACGGGCCCGAAGGACTCCTCCTGCACCACCCGCATGCCGGACGTGCACCGGTCGACAATGGTCGGCAGGTAGTAGACGCCGTCCTTGAGCTCCGGGTCGTCCGGCCGGGCGCCGCCCACACGCAAGCGTGCGCCCTCGGCGATACCGGCTGCGACATACGCCTCGACCTTGTCCCGGTGGGCGGTGCTGATCAGCGGGCCGGTCTCGGCGTTCGGGTCGAACGGCCCACCGAGCCGGATGCTCGACGCGCGCCGCACCAGCTCGTCGACGAAATCGCTCGCGATGTCCTGCTCGACGATGAGCCGGGTGCCGGCCGAGCACACCTGACCGGAGTCGAGGAACACCGCGGTGAGCGCCATGTCGAGCGCGGCCTCCCGGTCGGCGTCGGCGAAGACGATGTTGGGGTTCTTGCCGCCGAGCTCGAGCGCGACCCGCTTCACCGTGGGTGCGGCGGCTGCCATGATCCGCCGCCCGGTCACCACGCCGCCGGTGAAGGACACCAGGTCAACCGCCGGGTCCTCGGTCAGCGGCGCGCCCGCCTCGCCGCCCGTACCGAGCACGAGGTTGGCGACGCCGCCGGGCACACCTGCATCGGTCAGCGCATCCATCAACCAGATGGCGGTCGACGGGGTCAGCTCGCTGGGCTTGAGCACGAACGTGTTGCCCGCCGCCAGCGCAGGAGCGACCTTCCACGAGGTCTGCAGCAGCGGGAAGTTCCACGGGGTGATGAGCGCGCAGACGCCGACGGGCTCGCGTACGACCCGGCTCACCACACCGGGCTGGCCGGTATCGACGACGTGACCGCTCTGCCCGGCCGCGAGACCAGCGTAATGACGGAAGACGCCTACGATGTCGTCGACGTCGAACTCCGACTCCACGAGCCGCTTGCCGGTGTCGAGGGACTCCAGGCGCGCCACCTCGGCCTTGTCGCGCTCGAGCCGGTCGGCCACGCCGTGCAGGATGCGGCCACGCTCGAGCGAGGTGACATCCCGCCACGGGCCCGCGTCGAACGCGGCGCGCGCGGCCCGTACCGCGGCCGCCGCATCGGCGGCACCGCCTTCGGAGACGGTCGCAACCACGGTCCCGTCGGCCGGACAGGTGATCTGTCGGGTACGGCCGTCCCGGGCGTCCTGCCAGGTTCCGTCGATGAACAGTTCCGGCACGAGCTACCCCACCTTCGATTCGCATCGGTGCGCTGGCACGTCGAGCTGTAGAATCGTAAGCCGGTTGTGTACTAGTGTCCATATTGACACGAGGGAGTTCGGGGGCGCCGGTGGAGGGCATGGCACCCGTCACCAAGCGTAGGCAGCGCGGGCCCAACGACCCCGGTCGGCGTGATCGGATCGCCCGTGCCGCCGTCGCGGTGATCGCCGAGCACGGCATCGACTCCCTCACCCATCGCAAGGTAGCCACCAAGGCCGACGTGGCGCTCGGCTCGACGACCTACTACTTCGCGAGCCTGGAGAACCTGCTCGCCGCCGCGCTCGACAAGGCGGCGGAGGCCGGCATCGCGGAGCTGCAGGCATGGGCGGACGGACTCGGCGACGAGGAGGACCTGGCACCGGCGCTGGCGGACTTTGTCATCGAGTCGGTGAGCGAGCGGCGCAAGGAGACCCTCGCCGAGTACAACCTGTACGTGCTCGCGTTCCACCGCCCGCACCTCCGGTCGGCCGTCGTGCGCTGGGACGACGCGCTGTCCGGCGTGCTCATCAAGCTGACCGACACTCCGACCGGACGCATGCTCGGCACCCTGCTGTGCGGCCTGTTGATGCAGGTCGTATTGCACGACGACGTACCCACCAAGGCCGACGTCACGGAGATCTTTCGACGCGCCATCGCCGGATCGAGTGTGGACAGTCGTACACAAAAGGTGTAGAAAGCTGTTTCAAATCGAAACTGGGGAGTTGCCATCAACGAGCCAGCAGAAGGACCAGTAGAAGGGACTGCCACGCCGGTCGTGCGCGTGGAGAACCTGTCGAAGGTCTTCGGGCGCAGGGGGCGGCAGGCCCTCGACCGGAGACGATCCGGCGCCACCAAGGCGGAGGCAGAGGACGCCACCGGCGCGACGATCGGCGTATTCGACGCGAACTTCGAGGTGCACCGCAACGAGATTTTCGTCGTCATCGGACTGTCCGGCAGCGGCAAGTCAACGCTGCTGCGCCTGTTGAACCACCTCATCGAGCCGACCGACGGCGACGTCTACATCGATGACGAACACGTCTCGCGGCTGTCGCGCAAGCAGCTCAGGCAGCTGCGCCGCCGGAAGATCGGCATGGTCTTCCAGCACTTCGGGCTCCTGCCCAACCGTACGGTCATGGACAACATCACCTACGGGCTCGAGGTACAGGGCGTCCCCGCCGAGGAGCGGGATCAGGCGGGCGCCGAGACGCTGAAGCTGGTCGGACTGGAGGGGCAGGCCGACCGTCGCATCACGCAGCTGTCCGGCGGCATGCAACAGCGCGTCGGTCTGGCGCGAGCGCTGGCGACCAAGCAGGAGATCCTGCTGATGGACGAGCCGTTCTCCGCCCTCGACCCGTTGATCCGCCAGGACATGCAGGAGCTGTTCCTCACCATCCAGGGCGAGATCCAGCGCACGGTCGTGTTCATCACCCACGACCTGGACGAGGCGCTGCGGCTCGGGCACCGCGTTGCGGTGATGAACGCCGGGGAGATCGTGCAGATCGGCACCCCGGAGGACATCCTGGCGAACCCGGCCGACGAGTACGTGGAGCGGTTCATCGCCCACGCCGACTACGCCAAGGTCCGCTCGGCCGAACGAGTGATGGCCACGCCGGACGAGGTCGTGTTCGTCGACGACGAGCCGGCGGCGGTGCTCGGACGGATGCGGAGCGCCGGGCTCGCCTCGACCTGCGTCCTCGACCGCGAGCGGCGGCTCGTCGGCCTGGTCGAGATCGACGGCCTCGGCAAGCTCACAGATCGCGGCGGCACCGACATCGCCAAGGCCGTGACACCTATGCGGGACGTGTCACCCGATACCCCGCTGCGGGACATCATCCCGTTCTTCGTAGCCAGCGGCACTCCCGTGGCCGTCACCGACAAGGGCCGACACCTGAAGGGCGTCATCGCCCGCGAGGCCCTCATGAGCGGGCTGTGCAAGGGAGAGGCCGCAGAGGAAGGGGTGCTTACCTGATGCTGCTCGTTCGCGCCGACATCATCCCGAGCATGCCCCTGGCCGACTGGACACAGACGGCCGTGAACTGGCTCTACGCCAACCTGGAAGACTTCTTCAACGCCCTCAACGCCCTCATCCAGGCCGTCGTAGGCGGCCTGGAGTTCGCGCTGACGGCACCGCCCACCCTGGTCATGGTCGCGATCCTCACGCTGCTGGCGCTGGCGCTGGCAGGCTGGCGTGTCGCACTGTTCACGGTGATCGGTCTGCTGCTCATCATCAGCCTCGGCCTCTGGGACGAGGCGATGCTCACCCTGGCGCTCATCCTGATATCGACCACCATCTCGCTGATCATCGGCATCCCGCTGGGAATCGTCGCGGCCAAGGTGCGCGTCGCGGAGGCGATCACGCGCCCGATTCTGGACCTGATGCAGACGATGCCGCCGTTCGTGTACCTGGTGCCGTTCGCCATCCTGCTCGGGCTGGGCTTCGGACCTGCCCTGATCGCGACGATCGTGTTCTCCATGCCGCCCGCGGCACGACTGACGATGCTCGGCATCCGGCAGGTGCCGACGGAGACCGTGGAGGCGGCGCACGCGTTCGGCTCGACGCCGATGCAGACGCTACTCAAGGTGGAGCTTCCGCTGGCTTTGAGCCACATCAAGACGGGTATCAACCAGGTCATCATGCTGTCGCTCTCGATGGTCGTCGTGGCGGCGCTCATCGGCGCCGGTGGCCTCGGACGGCCGGTCGTGTTCGGGCTCCAGCAGCTCAACGTCGGCACCAGCCTGGTCGGCGGCGTCGGGATCGTGATCATCGCCGTCGCGCTCGACCGCGTCACGCGCAGCGTAGGTGAGTCCAGGCGGCGCTTGCCCCGCTTGCGAGCACAGAAGGGAGGCTGAGGAGCATGCCCAAGACATTGACCCGCCGGCAGCTGCTCGGCCGCACCAGCGCCGCAATGGTCGGCGCGTACCTCGTCGGCGGCACCGGGTACGGGATCGCGTCGGGCGCCTCGGGCGCGGGCGCCCTGTCCCTGGGCAGCATCGGATGGACCGAGAACATCGCGGTCTCGAACCTGACGAAGGCAATGCTCGAGGACGACCTGGGGTACGACGAGGTGCCCATCATGGGTCCGCTCGACCTCGGCCCGCTGTTCGCCGGTGTCGCCGGCGGTGACCTCAGCGCGTTCCAGGACGTGTGGTTGCCGAACAACAAGCAGTACCTCAACAAGGTGCACGTGAAGAACAGCGTAAAGGTCCTGAAGCCCTGGTACGAGTCCAAGACGTCCTACGGCATCGCGGTGCCCGACTACATGGACGTGCAGAGCCTGGCGGACCTGAACAAGGCCAAGACGGACAAGATCATCGGCATCGAGCCTGGCGCGTCGTTCATGCCGGTCATCCGCAACAAGGTCATCCCCGCGTACAACCTGGACATGAAGCTACTGACCTCCAGCACCACCGGAATGCTCACGACGCTCAAGCGCAAGTACGCGAACAAGGAACCGATCGTCTTCGTGGCGTGGTCGCCGCACTGGATGAACACGAGGTACGACTTCCACTACCTCAAGGACCCCAAGGACGCGCAGGGTATCTTCAACAACCCGTCGCGGATCACCAGCGTCGTCAACGACGGCCTACGCAGGAGCGATCCGGTCGCGTACACCTTCCTCACGGCCATCTCGCTCGACGAGCACCAGATCAACCAGATGGAATCCGAGATCAAGAAGGCCGGCTCGGACGAGCCCATCAAGGGTGTCCGCAACTGGTTGAAGAGCAACCGCAAGGTCGTACAGCCCTGGATCGACAAGGCAAAGAAAGCGCAGAGGTCCTGATTGCAGTCCCACGATGATGGGGTTTCTCGCGAACGGCTACCGATCCCGGACCGGAAAGCGCCGCACCCGTCGGCGTTGGACATACGAGATCAGCGGCCGGGCTTCATCCCCCGCGCCCCGCTGACGCCCCCGGCCGGTGCACCCAACGTGGTGGTCGTGCTGCTCGACGATATGGGGTTCGGGGCACCCAGCGCGTTCGGGGGACCGTGTGCCACGCCGGCCGCGGACCGGCTGGCCGCCGACGGGTTGCGCTACACGCGGTTCCACGTAACGGCGATCTGCTCGCCGACGCGGCAGTCGCTGATGACCGGACGGAACCATCATTCCGTGGGAATGGGGGTAACCACGGAGATGGCCAGCTCTTCGCCCGGCTACACCGGAATCCGCCCGCACTCCGCGGCGACCTTGGCCCAGATTCTCTCAGGGAACGGGTACAACACGGCGGCGTTCGGCAAGTGGCACCAAACCCCGGCACGCGAGGTCAGCGCCGCCGGCCCGTTCGACCGGTGGCCGACCGGCGAGGGCTTCGAGAAGTTCTATGGGTTTGTCTGCGCTGAGATGAACCACTGGTATCCGGTGTTGTTCGACGGCACCACGCCGATCGAGCCCACCCGTACTCCGGAGCAGGGCTACCACCTCTCCGAGGATCTCGTCGACCACGCTATCGACTGGGTGCAGACCCAGCACGCTCTCAAACCCGACATCCCGTTCTTCACGTACCTCGCGTTCGGTGCCACGCACGCGCCCTATCACGTGCCGACCGCCTATCGCGACAAGTATCGCGGCCGTTTCGACGACGGGTGGGACGCCCAGCGCGAGCGCACGCTCATCCGCCAGGAGGAACTCGGCGTCGTCCCGCCCGGGACGGAGCTGGCCCCGTGGGCCGAGGGTGTGCCCCACTGGGACGAGCTCAGCGAGGTCGAGCGCCGTGCGGCCACGGGTTTGATGGAACTCTACGCTGGCTTCGCCGAACACACCGATGCGCAGGTCGGGCGCTTCGTCGACGCGCTCGCCGAGATCGGCCAACTCGACAACACGCTGTTCGTCTACATCCTCGGCGACAACGGCGCCTCCGCCGAGGGAGGGCTCGGCGGCACCCTCAACGAGCACCGCATGGCCAGCGGCGTCGAGGACAGACCCGAGTTCATTGCTGCACACCGAGATGCACTCGGCGACGCCACCACACACGCGCATTACCCGGTGGGCTGGGCACTGGCGATGAACACGCCCTACCAGTGGACCAAGCAGGTCGCCTCACACTTCGGCGGCACCCGCGACGGCATGGTCGTGCACTGGCCGCGCGGCATAGCAGAACCCGGGGGGATCCGCCACCAGTTCCACCACGTGATCGACGTGGTACCGACGGTCCTTGAAGCCGCCGGCATCCCGGAACCGGCTGCGGTCAACGGAGTCGCGCAGCAGCCGATCGAGGGCACCAGCATGCTCTACAGCTTCAACGAGGCGGACGCGGCCGACCGCCATCGGTTGCAGTACTTCGAGATGGTCGGCAACCGCGGCATCTACCGCGACGGTTGGATGGCCGTCACCCGGCACGGCACGCCCTGGCAAATGGTGCAAGACCAGCGGCAGTACTTCGACGATGACAAGTGGGAGCTCTACGACACGACCACCGACTGGAGCCAGGCCCGTGATCTCGCCGGCAAGCATCCGGACAAGCTGGCCGAGCTGCAGCAGCTGTTCCTTGTCGAGGCCAGCCGCTACGGCGTGTTCCCCTTAGACGACCGGATGACCGAGCGGGAGAACCCGCGGGAAGCAGGCCGGCTCGACCTGATGGGTGACCGCCGCACGGTCACCTTCCGCGGCAATGCGCCGCGACTGACCGAGGAAACCGCCCCGAACCTGAAGAACCGGTCATACGCGCTCACCGCCGATGTCGACCTCCCTGACCGAGGCGGGGCCGGGGTGGTGGTGGCCCAAGGAGGCCGCTTCGGTGGGTGGTCGCTCTACCTGCACGATGGCCGGCCCACCTATGCCTACAACTATTTCGGCGTCGACCTCTACCGGATCGCGGCAACCCAGCCGCTCGACTCCGGCCGCCACGAGATCGGCCTGGAGTTCGCCTACGACGGCGGCGGGGTGGGCCGGGGCGGTACCGCGACCCTGTACGTCGACAGGGAGCAGGTCGCCTCCGGCCGGGTGGAGCGCACCATCCCCTACTACTTCGCCTTCGACGAGACCTTCGACATCGGCATCGACCGGGCGTCACCGGTTACCGACGACTATCCGGCACTGCACAACGCCTTCGACGGCACGCTGCACACGGTGCGCGTCGACCTCGGCGACGACCTGGCGAGCGACCGCGACACCGACCGCTCAGCAGCGCACTTCCGAGCCACCCACGAATAGCGGTTAGAGCACCGGCAGGTAGCGGTCGCGCTCGTAGGCGGTGACCTGGCGCTGGTAGTCGTGCCACTCCTGGCGCTTGTTGCGCAGGAAGAAGTCGAAGACGTGCTCGCCGAGGGTCTCGGCGACCAGTTCACTGCGTTCCATCAGCGAGATCGCCTCGCCCAGGTTCTGCGGGAGCGGTTCGATCCCCAGGGCGCGGCGTTCGGCGTCCGAGAGCGCCCACACGTCGTCGTCGGCGCCGGCGGGGAGCTCGGAGCCCTCCTCGAT
>JBOHBN010000279.1:0-2419 GCA_050698355.1 Streptosporangiales bacterium
GCGCCCGCTGCCGCAGGCCCCTGTCGTGCTTGTCCTGCCTGCTGTGCAGGTACGCGTCGAACTGTCGGCCGTCCACCTCCAGCACCATCGGACCGGAGATGACGACCGGCGGTGCTTGCGCGCCGAGCGCCTTCGCCTGCGCCGGGGACAGCACGACCTCGTCACGGCCCGTCCGGTTGATCGCCATGGTCGCGCCCGGCTTCAGTACGCCGCCGTTGTCGTACCAGTGGTGGCCCTGCCAGAATGACTGCGCGCCGAGCGGTGAGCCGTACCTGCTGCCGACGTACCGCATGCCGTACAGCGACTGCAGCGCAGGGTTGCTCGTCTTGTGGCCGCCGACGGTGCCCCACGTGCCGTCGAGGAACTGGAACAGGCCGTACGCCGAGCTGGTGGGGTTCTGCGCGGTCGGGCGGAAACCCGACTCGTGCATGATCAGCCACTTCAGCGCGTTCCACTGCGCACCCGAACCCCAACCGAACTGGGCAGCGGTACGCCGCACAATATCGACGACGGGGCCGTGCGCGGACACCGCAGAGCCGCCGCCGCCGAATCCGAAGGACATGCTCAGCCGCCGCTCAGCGAAGTCGCCCATTTTGCCCGCTGCGTAGCCGATCGAGCGGTTCAGCCGTTCGAGACGATGGATCATCCCCTCGACGCCTCGCGTCGAGGCGTGTACGCGGACCGGGCCACCTGCCGCGTATCCGGGTGCGGTACGCGCGGAGGCGCGTAGCTGCTTCACTGCCCCGTGTCCGCCGAAACCGCGGACCTCCCTCGCTGACAGCATGTGCTCCCCGCGAGATGCACGAATCAGGACGGAGTCGGATGTGGCCGAGCCGGGGCCGACGATTTCGCCACCGGTCGCGTATCGGCCCGTTGCCACCCCATGGCCCTTGATCTTGACGACGGCGTGAGCGACCGCGTCGGCGCCTCTCACCTTGACCTTCACGTGGACGTCCCGGTTGTCGATGCGGCGCATCGCGTCGTGCAGGTGGTCCATCTCGTTCTTCGACTTGTTCGCGCCCGGCGCCGACGTGGGCACCTTCAACTTGTCCGGCACTGCGAGGATCTTGTCGGCGAGCTTCTTCGCCTCATCCCTCGTCATGCCCATCTGCTTCGCGGTCTGGATGAGCTTCTTCCGGCCACGCTCCATCGTCTTGCGCAGCTGCTTGTTCGACGCGTCGTTCTTCTTCTCCGAGTCGACAAGATCGAGCGTGGACTGCGCGATATGGTCGAGCTGCTGCTGGTTGTCTCGGCCCTTCTGGGTATGAATGTCGAGGGTCTTACCGTTCCTATGCAGCGCCTTGCGGGCGTCGTCGACGGCCTGCTGGAACGCGCGTTCGGACTGCCGCATGTTCAGTGTGCGGCCGTTGAGCCGGTCGAGCGCGTTCTTCAAATCCTGAGCGGAAATCTGAGCGCGGTCCATCGCGTTCGCTTCGCCCTGGACTGATCGGCCGTGTTTCTTCGCCGCGCCAGCACCATCTCTGGCCGCAGCGCTTTCACGTCGCGCGCCCTTGACGGCCTCGTTAACGGTGCCGTTCATGCCCCTAAGGGTCTCGTCGAGGAACTTCCCCTCAGCGCTGAATTGCCGGGTTGCCTTAGCGCCTCCCTCGGCACCGTAGCGAGCGGCAACATATACCTTGCCGTTTTTCTCCAGCGCGCCATTGACCCGCTCAAGGGCGTCCTTGTTCCCCAGGACCGCGTCGGTGTAATCGGAAACACTGATACCGAGGTCTTGGGCGCGTTCGAGAGCACCTATCTCTTCGAGCTTGTGCGCAGCGAGAACACGGGTATTCCCCCCGATCGCGTCGCCATCTTGGATCATGGCGCGGGTGAAGTCGCGGACCTCGGCGGCAGCGTCGGCCTTCTTCTTCGTGAAGATCGCGATCGCGGTGATCCCCGCAGCGATCGCGATACCCCATGGCCCGGTAAGTACCGTGCCGACGCGGGAGAGACCGTTGGCAACGGCGGTTCCCCGCCTACCCATCGTGCGCAGCGAGTCGGTAAAGTCTTGTATCTTCGGTACCGCGATCAGCGCCGCGCCGCCAATACCCAGCACAACCCCCGAGATACCGCCGAGAATACCGAGGGCCTGCTTAGCTGGTTTCGGCATGCCGTTGAGCACGTCTAGGAACCCGCCGAGAGTGTCGGCCGCGCCGCCGATAACCGGGAGGAACGTCTCCCCCATCGTTATCGCGAAGTCGTCGAGCCGGTTGCGGGCGATACGTAGCCGCGACTCGGTCGTGGCGTACCGCTTGTTGGCTTCCTTGATCAACGCCGACCCGTCGCGCCACGCGGTGTTGCCATCATGGATCGACTTGGCGAACACGTCGGAAGCGTTCGACGCACGCAGCAGCGTGTCCCGCACCCGGATACCAGAGAAACCGAGCTGATTGAGGGTACCGAACGTCGACTTACCGGT
>JBOHBN010000280.1:0-3697 GCA_050698355.1 Streptosporangiales bacterium
TTCACCGAGGTCGCGCGAGTCTCCGTGGAGGTCTACGCGGCAAGCTCCTCCGCCGCCCGCGACATCGCCAAGACTATCCAGCAGCGGCTGATCTCCGGGCCGACGCCCACGGACCACGGGGTCCTGGACCAGGCCACTGCGGAGGTCGGACCGCACAAGGTCTCCGCTGGCAGCAGGTCGGATGCGATGCGGCTGTGTGCCGCGACGTACCGGGTCAGCACGCGGAGGTAAGCCCACCCGTCTCAGCGCCCCGTTCAGGGGCTATCTAGTCCCGACACGGGAGGAAACATCATGCCCGACTACGACAGCGTCGCCACCAAACAGAACCAGCTAATCCGCAAGGCGTTGCAGGGCTCGGTGTTCGTCGCCCCGCACACCGCGGACCCGATCGCGGCCCTGTCCGACGCCACCGGCCTTGTCGCCCTACCGACCGGCTACGACGACGTGGGCTGGACAACCGACGACGGCGCCCAGTTCAGCCGCGACGTGTCCACCTCGGACGTGCCCGCCTGGGGATCGGTTGAGCCGGTCCGCCGGGACATCACCTCCGACGTGACCACGCTGCAGATCGCGTGCCTGGAGACGAAGAAAACCACGATCGGTCTGTACACCGGCGCGGACATGTCCACCGTCACCGCTGACTCCACCACGGGCGAGGTTCAGGTCGACAAGCCGGACCGGCCGGCCACCCGCCTTTACCGGGTGCTGTCTCTGGCCGTGGACCTCGGCGACGCCGGTGAGATCTATGTGGCCCGGTTCCTGCCCCGCGCGTCGGTGACGGACTTCGACACCCAGTCCTACACCTCCGGGGACACGCCGGTGACGTGGCCGGTGACGATGACCGGCTACAACGACTCCGTCGAGGGCTACTCCGAGCGGTACATCTTCGGCGGCCCCGGCTGGCAGGCCCTGCTCACCGCGGCCGGGTTCGGCGCCTGACCGTCGCGGTAGCCGGTCCGCCGGGTGGGCTGCCGGCTACCGCGACCACCACGCCCACCCGACGGGAGTCCCACATGAAACCGCGTGTGTTCGTCTCACCCGACGGCAAGCACCGGCAGGCGGTTGCCACGCCGTCGGTCGCGACCCGGCTGCGGTACGCCGGCTGGACCGAGGAACGCTCGAGGCCCGCGCCGCCGCCAGCGCCGCCGCCAGCGCCGAAGACGGAATCCAAGTCTGAGTAGCCCGGAAGGGGTAAGCCCACCCATGGCCACGAACTCGCCGAAGAAAGCCAAAACCTACTCGCTCGCCCAATACCGGGCCGAAGCCTTCCGCCCACCGTTCGTCCTCGACCTCGGCGACGGGGAGATGCTGACGATTCAGCAGCCCACCACCGATGCGCTGCTGGACGCCCGCGGTCTCGTCGACGATCAGGGCAACGTGTCCGATCCGCGTGCGGCGTTGAAGGCTCTCGCTGGTGACTCCTATGACGATCTGATGGCCCAGATCGGCCCCGAACCGCCCGGTGTCCTCGCCGCACTCGTTCGTGATTTGAACGTGCATTTCAAGCTGGGGGAAGCAGGCGGCTCGCCGGCCTGATCGAACGGTACGGCGGGCCGATCCGCGCGTCCCTGCGCCGCTACTACAGCGTCGACATGCTCGACTGGTTCCGCGGGAAGCTGTCGGCGGCCGAGGTGCTCGACTATCTCGACAACCTTCCACTCGAGTCCCCGTACATGGCGGCGGTCGCTGACGACGAGGACATCGCATGGGGCGAGGCTGAGCAGCGTTCGGACCTGCCGTTGACCGACTGGACACCCGAAGTCAAGGTTCTGGTCGAGGTCCGCGACCTTCTCGTCACACTGATCGGAATCACCGCGAAGGTGGCCGGCGGGAAGCCGCCGAAGATCCCCCCATATCCGCGGCCGGTGACCGGCGCGCAGCGGGCACGACGGCAGCAGCGCTACGAGCAGCATCAGGCGCTCGTACGACGTGTCCTGTGTCGCGGCTAATCGCTTCGGATCTCTTCCTCGGTGACCCCAGGAGGGTCGTCGCGTATGACGATCACGCGCCGAGTGTTGGTCGCCCTAGTCGCCTGAACGGCCCACACGATGACCCAAAACCCGAATGTCACGAGGGTGAGCAGCAGATGCAGCACATGGTTGACGCGCGCCTCATAGGCGACAGCGACGCGTCCCGGTGTGCGGTCGCGCACGACGGCACCGCGGGCCAGGTGCCAGTCGGTGGCGAGCTCCAGCTGCGTGACGTCCGGCCGGTCACCGGGTCCCGGCTCGTAGCTGGTGCGGGTGACCTTCCCACTCGCTGGCAGCAGGGCTTGTCGCGCGGTCCAGCGTCCCTCACATGTACGGACGAGTCCCTTCGCGCCGGGAATCTGTGTGGTCATCGGATTCTCCCGTCTTGTCATCTCATCGTCTCACTCGCGCCGGGCGTTACACATGCCTGAACAGGCAGGCTCCGCCTACATCCCGGTGCGTCCCGATCTCTCCGGCTTCCACAAGACGATCGGGCGTGAGCTGCAGAAGGTCATCCCCGATGCGGTCAAGATCGGCGACGAGATCGGCAAGTCACTCGGCGAGGGCATCAAGAAGGGCATCGGCGACCCTCTCGACCCCGTCACCAATGACGCGCCGAAGAAGGGCGCGAAGGCCGGCGGTTCGTTCGCGAAGTCCTTCAAGGCCCGTGTCGAGGCGGCGCTCAAGGCGCTACCGGACGTGAAGCTCGGCGCCGACGCCACGGACGCCGAGCGGACGATTCAGCGGGTCCGAATCCAGCTTGAGGAGCTGTCGAAGAAGACCATCGGCGTCGATGTCAAGGCCGACGCGGCGCTCGGGGAGCTGGAGGCACTGAAGTCCGAGCTCGCGTCGATCGACGAGTCCGCCACCATCGATGTCCGTGCCAACGCGGCTGCGGCGATGGCGCAGCTTGCCGCGCTGCAGGCCGAGGTCGCCAAAATCGACGGCGAAACCGCGCACGTAAGTGTCGACGCCGACACCGGCGCCGCGACTACGAAACTGTCACTATTCGACACCGAGCTGCTGGGATCCACCCTCGCGTCGAAGGCCGCCAGCCTGCAAATCGTCGCTCTCGGCGCGGCGATCGCGGGACTAGCGACGATCATCCAGCCTGCCCTCGCATCGATGACCGGTCTTGTCGGTGCTATCGGTGCCTCGTTTGGTGCCGCAGGACTAGCGGCAGGCGCGTTCGGCGTCGTCACAGCAGCTGCCGTCAAGCGGATCAGCGACACGATCAAGAAGGCCAACAAGCTTCAACAGCAGGCGCAAGGCGCTACCGGCAAGACCCGCAAGAAGTATTTGGCTGAGGCCAAGACGCTGATGGCGACGCTGACGCCGGCGGAGCTGCATCTCGCCGACGCGTTGCAGCGGGTGAAGGACGCGTGGATCGGCCTTCAGGGGAAGGTCGCCCCGGACATCTTCAAGGCCCTCGACCCGTGGCTGCGGGTCGTAACCCAGGGGATGAGGCTCCTCGTTCCGCTGATCCGGCCTGCGGCCAAGGCGATCCAGATGCTCGGCGGCGACGCGTTGATCGCGCTCGGCTCCCCGTTCTGGCAACGGTTCTTCCGCACCATCGGCCAGTTCGGCGGCAAGGCACTCGAGGGACTCGGTGTCGCGTTCGGTCACATCGCCAAAGCGCTCGCGGAACTGTTTCTCGCTTTCCAGCCGCTCGGGCAACAGTTCGTCGCCTGGCTGGTGCAGGTCACGGCCAGGTTCGCGACGTGGGC
>JBOHBN010000281.1:0-4512 GCA_050698355.1 Streptosporangiales bacterium
GACGGGTTGCTCGCGCGCAGCACCGAGGGCCTGATCGTGCTGCCCGGCGCCGCGGGCACCGTCCAGGAGATCTTCCAGGCGGCGACGCCGAACTACTACACGACCGCGACGCCGGCGCCGATCGTACTCGTGAACCGGGACCACTGGACGCGGCAGCTCCCCGCGTGGCCGCTGCTGCGGGCCCTGGGCTCCGGGCGCGCGATGGCCGACCGCATCCACCTGGTCGACACCGTCGAGGAAGCCGCCGCGGTGTTCACCTGAGCCCGATCGCGGGTCTACGCGGCTCAGCGGGCCGCCAGCTCGTCGGCCTTCCGCTCGGCTCGGCGGCGCGCGCGAGCCCGCGCGCCCCGCTGCCCGACCAGGACGGCGCCGGCGAGGACGACCGCCGCCCCGAGCGGCTCGTTCCAGCTGAGGTGCTCGTCGAGCAGGCCGACCCCGACCGCGACGGCCACGACGGGGACCAGGTAGGTGACCGTCGACGCGACCGTGGCGCCGGCGTCCCGGATGAGCCCGTGCTGCACGACGTACGCGAGCCCGGTCCCCAACGCGCCCAGCACGAGCACGGCGAGCACCGCGCGGGCGGGCAGGTGCGTCGGTGCGTCGGTGAACGCCAGGTTGAGCACGACCAGCTGGGCGGTGGCGGCGATCAGCTGGGTGGCGGTCACGACGAACGTGGAGAGCCCCCTGCCGCTGACGAACCTGCGCACGTACACCCAGCCCGCGCCGTAGCTCGCCGCCGCGAGCACGGCCATGAGCGTCCCCGCCGTGTCGCCGGCCAGTCCCTGCCACACGCCCAGGACGAGCAGGACGCCGCCGAAGCCGAGCACGAGGCCGGCGACCCGGCGCCTCGTCGGGCGCTCGTCGGGCAGCGCGGCCAAGCCGATCAGCACGGTGAACAGCGGCGTGGTGGCGTTGCAGATGCCGGCCAGGGCCGAGGGGATGCGCTGCTCGGCGTACCCGAACAGGGTGAACGGCACGACGTTGAGCAGCAGCGCGGCCACCGCGAGGTGCGCCCAGACTCGCGGATCCCCCGGTAGCCGCTGGCGGCGTATCGCGACGATCGACGCGACGGCGAGGGCGCCCACCGCGCAGCGGCCGAGGGTGATCTGGAGCGGCGCCAGCACCTCCACCGCGACCTTGATGAACCAGAAGCTCGTTCCCCACATGAGCGCGAGTGCGGCGAACCGCAGCCGCCAGTCGATAGCCCTTCGCACACCCACGAGCCTGGCAGCCGCCAGTGATTACGACAAGAAAAAGCTTATTGCATGTCACTTTAGAATCTGTTCATGAACATCGAGCGCCTTCGTGCGCTACATGCGATCGCGACGTACGGGTCGGTCAGTGCCGCGGCCAGTGCCCTGCACCTGACGGCGTCCGCGGTCTCCCAGCAGGTCGCGAAGCTGGAGCGCGACGTGGGTCAGCGTCTGATCCAGCACCACGGCAGGGGCGTACGGCTGACCGACGACGGCGCCCTGCTCGCCGAGCACGCGGAACGCATCCTCTGCCAGGTCGAGGCAGCCCGAGCCGACCTGGAGGCGCAGCGGGGCGCCGTACGCGGCCGGGTGACGGTGGCGGCGTTCGCCTCCGCGGCGCGGGGCATCGTCCCGCGGGCGCTGCGCGAACTCCGGGACGCCTACCCGGAGCTGGTGGTGGAGCTGCGCGAGCTCGAGCTGGACGAGTCGATCCCGATGACGAGCCGCGGGGACGTGGACGTCGCGGTGGTCGTGGACTGGGACACCGCACCGCTCAGCCTCCCCGACAACTTCGCCAAGACCTCGCTGGTCGAGGACGCCTTCGACATCGTGCTGCCGGCCGGGCATCCGCTCGCGACCCGCGAGTCGGTCGATCTCGGCGAGCTCGCGGACGAGCAGTGGATCGGCTGGACCAAGGACTCGATCTACTACAAGTGGCTGGTCGGCACGATGCGCGCGAAGGGCATCGAGCCGGCGATCGCGCACACGGCCGAGGAACACCCCACCCACATGGCCCTGGTCGCGGCGGGCCTGGGCATCGCGATGCTCCCCCGGATCGGACGGACGCCGCCCACAGCGGGCGTGGCGGTGGTCGGGATGCGTCCCCGCCTGGCGCGGCATACCTACGCCGTCTGGCGCAGCGACGTCGGCGCCCGTCCGGCGATCCACGCGGTCGTTACCGCGCTGCGGGAGGCGGCTACCCACGCCGGAGGCTCAGGAGCCGTGCACGATGAAGTCCCAAAGTCCAGGCACGGCGAGCAGCGCCGCGAACCTGCCGTACCGACCGACCAGGCCGAGCGGCACGAACAGCCACGGCGAGAGCCGGATGACACCGCAGAGCACGGCCATCGCGGCGAACGGGGGTAGGCCCACGAACGCGCTCACCAGCACCAAGCCGGCCGCATACGCCGGCCGCCGTTCGGCCTTCTCCCGCCAGGCCTCCATCCGCCGTGCCCAGCGTCCGGGCTTGTGCCTGGGTCGCAGTAGCCGCGGCAGCCGCAACGCCCCACGCCCGACCAGGTAGTAGATGCACTTGCCGACCATCTGCCCGCTCGCGGCGCAGCCGGCGAGAACCCAGATGTTGGGCGGGTCGGCGAGCGTGGCAACGGCCACCAGGTACGCCTCGGCGTTCACGAGCGGCATGAGCGCCGACAGCACGCAATAGCCGACGGTCACCAGGTAGACCATCATGGCGGCGATCCGTCGACCGCCCGGATGCCGGACCGTACGCAGCCGCCACCGTCGTACGCCGGCCGCAGGCGGGCGAGGAGGACGGTGGAGTACAGCTTGACGCCGAGCTGCCCCATCGCCACCAGGGTCGACGCCACCCATGAACTGGTGCCGACGATCACCACGAGGAGCAGCGCCGTGTTCGCCGCCTTCGCCACCGGCGACCAGTCCAAGCGGTACAGCGCCTCGTCGACCGGGTGGAAGTAGCTCGGGTCGGACAGCAGACCTTCCGAGCTCGCGCGGACCCCGGCGAGGACGAGGGCGACCGCGGCGAGCCTACGCACGGCGGTGAGCAGGTTCGGCCAGGTGCGCCGCCCGTCCGGGCGCCCACCCGCGCAGCCGCGGTGTTCGCAGCCTTCGAGAGACCGTTGCCTCGCACGCACCTGCGCGATACTTCCGCATCCGCGGCCCGCCGCGCACCCGGGGACGGCAGCACGCTGAGAGAAAGCGACAGCGCATTGTGACCGACTCGTAGCCTCCCAGGACGCGGGAGGTGGTTAGAGTGCATCCGCGCGCGACGGGTCATCCGGCCGCGGCTCGGGGGCGGCCGGATGCCCGTCGGTACACAGCGTCAGCACCGCGAGCATTAGGCTCGGAGCCATGGGCATCTTCGGTAAGCGACGCAGCCGACAGGAAGCCGACTCCGGCTCGCCACGCACCCTGCTCGACGAGACGAACCCGTACGGCAGCAGGCACGTCCTGGTCGCGACCAACGGCATTGAGACCTGGGCACAGCTGTTCAACGGCTCGGGCCAGCAGGTCACCGCGCTGTGGCTCGCGGCGCACCGACCGGCCGCGGCCGACACTCAGCTCTCCGTACCGCCCGAGGCCACCCGTAACCCGGGCGGCCGGCCCGTCTTCGACCGGATCGAAGCGGTGTGGTTCGAGGAGGGTGACGGCATCGCGCTGTTCGACGAGGAGGGCCTGCTCGCCGTGCTTCCCGGCTGGGCCGGGCCCGACTCGCTGCCCGGTTACGCGCGCGAGGCCTCCGCACCTACCCCGTCGGCGGCACCGCTCTCCGGCGCCGTCGAGCAGTTCGGGCCGCGCGCGGAGCGGGCCCGCGCGTACTGGAGCTGGCGGAACACCGCAGGCGCGTGGCAGGGCTACCAGCAGGAGCTCGGCCAGCACGTGACGTCCCGGCTCGGACCGGCGACCGGATACTGGCCGCTCGGCGACGGCGCGCCGCAGATCGTCGCGGAGCGGCACGGCAGCGACGCCGAGCACGTCGCGGTCACCGTCGGGATGAGTGGGCAGCGGATGCCGACCGTCGAGCAGTACGTGGACGAGCCCGGCCCGCTGGCGCGCGTGGAGCTCGCAGTGGCCGGCCTCGGCGCGGGCGACGCGGACATCCTGCTGCTCCGCTGGCTGGCCAGGCACCCGTGGCGGGCCACGACCTGGCTCGGCCCGCGGCACACGGTGAAATGGCCGGGGCCCGGCTTCCCGATCGCTGCGCCGTTCAGCGGCGTCCTGCTCGTCGACGATCCGTCCCTGCTCGGCGGTCCCGCGGCCCCCGACCTGAGCGGGTTCGCGGTGCACGGCGATCCCGTACGGTTCCTGTGGTTGGTGCCCGTAACCGACGACGAGATCACGGTCGCGCGGGCCGAGGGGGTTGACGTGGTGCTGTCGCAACTCCGATCGGAGGGCCGGTCCTGGGTTGCCGGTGACGCCGGCAGCGAGCAGGCACCCAGCGAGCACGCGCCCGCCGACACCGCCGACGCTACCGCGGACCAGAGCGCGGACCGCGCGTAGCCTCGCGTCCCGACCTCTTGTCAGTGCGTGGTTGAGTTATAGCTCAACCACGCACTGACAC
>JBOHBN010000282.1:0-23272 GCA_050698355.1 Streptosporangiales bacterium
GGCAGACACTGACAACTGACCGAGTGCCGTGCGTCAGGCGGTGCGCGCCGGCTGCCGGTTGTTGTTGGACCCCTTGCCCTGCTGCGGGCCGCGGCCCTGGGTCTCGCTCTGTGACTGGCCGGACTGACTCGGCTCGGACGTCGGCGCAGCCGGCTCGACGCCGGGCATGGCCTGGTCGAGCAGCTCGGCCTGCTGGGTGCCGAGCAGCGTGGAGAGCATCTGCCGTACGTTCGCGAGCTGCGCGTTGATGCTGTCGCGCCGCTGCGCCACGGCAGCCAGCTCCCGCTCGGACTCCGCGCGCATACGCTCGGCCCGCTCGGTCGCCTCGGCAACCATCTCCTGCGCCTTGCGCTGCGCGTCCTCCTGCAGCCGCTCGGCCTTGGCGGTGGCTTCCTCGTGGGTCTGCTCGGCGTCGATCCGAGTGCGCTCTGCGCGCTCCTGGACAGCGACCAGGTGGTCCTCGGCGGCCTGCGTACGCTCGGCGAGGTCCTGCTCCGCGCGCTCACGCCGCTGGGCGAGCGTCGTCTCGAACTCGGCGGCCGCCTTCGCCGCCTTCGCCCGCTGCCGCTCGAACACCGCCTCCGCCTCGCCCCGACGGGTCTCGGCGTCCCGCTGGGCCTCCTCGCGGATGCTCGCACCCTTGCGCTTGGCCTCGGCCAGGGTCTCCTCGACCTGCACGTCCGCCGCCTGGCGACGCTCCTCGGAGTAGTGGTCGGCTTCCTCGCGTACCCGCTGCGCGGCCTGCTCGGCCTCCTTGCGCAGCTGGTCCGCGTCGGCCGTACCAGCCGCCCGCATCTCCTTGGCCTCCTCGTCGGCGAGGCCCAGGATCTGACCCACGCGCGAACCGAAGTCGGCGAAGGTGGGCTGACCGCCACCACCCCCCGACGACTGACCCTCGAGCTCCTCAACCCGTCGGGACAGCTCGACGGACTGGCGTCTGGCGACCTCGACAGCCTGCGTGAGCTCGCGGATACGGTCTTCGACCTGAGACGGTTCGTAACCGCGGCGAACGGTCCTGAACTCGGTTGCCATGTTGCTCATAATCCTCTTGTCCCTATTGGCGGCAGCGTGATGTCAGGATTGCCCTCGAACTGGGCCGTGCCCCTGCACTGCTGGACTGCCGCAGCTGGCAGGGCGTGTCGGCCGTGGGGAAGGGCCGAGCCGCTCGGGCGGCGGCACCGCCGAGCTCCCGGTCGGAGCAGCACCATCAGCTCCAGTGGGTCCAGCGTCGAAGATAGGGCAACGCCGAACGCGAGCTTCGAGGGCTACTCACGCCCGACAAGGCACGATATTACCCACCGTCTGACCATCGTAACCAGGGGTATCGCATGATCATCATGTACGAACTGTAGGCCGCCCCTCACGCAGCGTCGCTAGTGTCCGGTTATGTCCAGCTCGCCGCCGCCACCCGGACCGGCCGGAACCGGAGCGCAGCGCCGCAGCTCCGTACGTTAGACTACTTGCGGTCAACGGGCTGTGGCGCAGCTTGGGAGCGCGCGTCGTTCGGGTCGACGAGGTCGTGGGTTCAAATCCCGCCAGCCCGACCATCGAGGGTTTCTCCGGTGATCATGAAGGATCCTCCGTGCTACAGCACGGTCGATCCTTCATGATCACTCGAGCCACCGATTCCGTACCACGCGCTAAAGGCGGGCGCTGTGGCGGACTTCGGTGCGGATGTTGAGCCACCAGCCCGCTGCCTGCCGCGCGGTCTGCGGTACGTCGCTTTCCCGGATGCGCTTCAAGTACACGTCGTTGCCGACGAGCCCGAGGCTGTACACGAGGTTGGTCAGTATCGCGCCGCTCGCGTCATCATGCGTCGCGGTCCAGCGTCGCCCGTAGAACGTCACCGCCGATTGCCAGAACGGGTCGGTGGCGCTGACGCCCATGTGCCCCACCCAGGAAGCGGCAAGCTCGCGAACCGGCGCTGGTACGTCGAGACGGCCGACGAGCCTCTGTACGGCCGACGCGTGATCGTTGCCTCCGACGACGCACAAGGCGTCGACCAACCTCGACGCCAGCAAGGTGTTGCCGAGGGTTTCTCGCCGCGCGAGCTCTGCGACGAGGGCGTCGGCCACCGGCCCGGCGTACGGGCTGGCCTTGAGCAGCATCCCGGTGTACAGCCTCGTGTCCGGGACCGGGTTGAACAGCAACTCACCGAGCAGTACAGCCAGGACCTCATCCATCGCCACGTCGCCAGCGCCGGCCGCGATATCGATAGCTGCCTGGACACGACCGAGCAAGAGTCCCGCCGTCGGCCCCGTTGTGGGCACGACCGCGGACGAGCGGCTGCCAACGCGCGGGAGCCCGGCCCGCTCCCGCAGATTGTCCAGCACGAGGACCGCCAGCGCGCCGGTCTCCGGGTCAGAGCCCGAATCGCCGACCAGCCCGCGGAGCGATCGGGTGAGCACGCGCGCCTCGGTGTCGGAGAAGTGGCCGTGCCAGCTCTTGCGTACGGACGCGAGCAGCGCCCCGTAGTGGGCTCGGCCGTTGGTCGGCGATCCGAGCTGCCGCAGGACGGCCCGGTTCGCGTCCGCGTGCGCGCTCCCGTCGAGCGCGCAGACCGTCTCGATGAAGACCTGATTCGTACGGTCGGCAGCCAGGCTGGCGCACGCGGCGATGGCGGGTCGCTGACCAACGGGATGGCTGAGCAGCCGGTTCAGTGACTCGAAACGCTGCATCCAGGGCAACCCGTCGGCGATGATCATCTCGGTCAACAGGCGTTCGGCCAGCTCCGACCATGTACCCGGACGTGGCAGGACCACAGCTGGAGTGGTGGACAGGAAGTTGGTCAGCTCGTCCCACTCCGCCCCGGTCATGACACCGCCGGTGTGCACCCTGTCGACGAGAGCGGCCAGCCGTTCGTGCCGGTCGACGTCCAGCACGCCCGCTGGGCGGGCGAGCGCGGGCGGACTTGTCGGCCGAGGCGCCAGGTAACGGTTCAGCGTGTCCACAACCGTCGTCAGAGTGCCGGGCGGGAGGCTCAGCACGTCCTCGTAGCCACGTACGGCGAGGTACGGAACGGCCGCCGCGCCTGTCTCCCAGCGCGACAGGCTCCACTTGCCGCCACCGGGCCACCCGCCGCCGCTGAACCGCCGGCCGAACTCGCCGAGGCTCAGCGGTTCACCGGACTCGTGGAACTGTCGGTTCGCGCGCAACAACCACGCCGTGACGGGCCGCACCGCCGAGTACGTGAGCGCAGGACGCGGGAGGCGCAGAGGGCGCAACGGGCGCCCGCGCCGGGGCTGCACCGACTCGCGATCGTCCATACCGGCCCCAGCGTTGTTGCGAAATCATCAGGCCGTGCAACAAACCCAGCAGCGGCCACAGCCACGAACCTAGGCTGCGCAGCATCAGCGCGAAGCGGTTACGAGATCCCGGTGTCCGGTACCGAGCTCGGGGCGGACGATCGGTTACCGGCCCGCCACGCTGAGGGGACCACCATCCCGGGCCGGCCGGGCGTCGCGTTGGTCTGCGGTGCTAATGGGGACACCGCAGCCATCGCCACCCCGACCGGCCCAATGCGTGACAGATAAAACGCATCAGGAGACGTACTCGGTTGCGGCGTCGAGCAGCCAGCGGCCCAGGTACTCGGCGAACGACGCGCGTACGAGCACCCGTAACGTCGGCGCTTCGTCGAGCTGTTGCAGCACGACCTGCGCCTTGGCCAGCTGGGTGCCGGCACACATGCCGGGGCCGAAGACACGCGGGTGCAGATCCAGGGAGCATCCGTGCGCGAGGACATCGCGCGCGTACGGTCCCGCGACGTCGATCGTGGTCCGCTGCACGCTCACATCGACGGCGGAAACCGCGTCGCCACCGGCCGCGCGCAGGTCGCCGGCCAGCGCACACTCCAGCCGCGGCTCGCGCTCGGGCTCGTCGGTCACCAGCCACCACTCCGGGCCCAGGCACAGCGCGTGCCGCGACCCGGTCGCGGCGACCTCACCGACCCGGTCGGGCAACGGCATCCCGAGCACGTCCACCAGGTTCGCACCCGTACCCGGGCGCACCCGCAACTCCACCTGCACCCGGAACGGCCGCTCGACGAACGTCACCGTGTCCGTACCGCCGATGGCAGCCAACTCGTCCGCAAGCTCCCCGAGCGGGCTGCGTCGGGCGTCGAGCACGCTACCCGTCACGGCGGGCTCCCTCCGCGTCGTAGAACACCGGGCCGGTCACGGTCACGGGTACGGGCTCACCCGCGTCCACCGCGTACAGCTGCTCGCCGTGCCGTTCAGCACCGTCGCGTACCAGCGCCAGCGCGAACGGACGATCCAGCGGCACCGACCAGTAGCTGGACGTCACGTGCCCGTCCTTGGCGACCGGCGGCTGCACCGACGGGTCCGCGGCGATCTGCGCGCCCTCGGCCAGGACCCTCGTACCCTCCGGCAGCAGGCCGACCATCTGCTCGCGATCGGGACGCGCCGTGTCGGACCGGGCGTACGCGCGCTTGCCGATGAAGTCCTTCTTCTTCGACACCGCCCAGTCCATGCCGAGATCCTGCGGGGTGACCGTGCCGTCGGTCTCCTGACCGACGACGGCGAAGCCCTTCTCCGCACGCAGCACGTGCATGGTCTCGGTGCCGTACGGCGTGATCCCGTACGGCTGGCCGGCCCGCAGCACTGCCCCCCACAGCGCGAGCCCGTACCAGGCGGGCACGTTGATCTCGTAGGCCAGCTCGCCGGAGAAGCTGATCCGGAACACCCGCGCCGGCAGTCCCGCGACCTGCGCGTCGCGGAACGACATGAACTCGAAACCGTCCGCGCTCACGTCGAGATCGGGCACCAGCGCGGCGAGCACCGCGCGCGACCACGGCCCGGCAACGGCCACGCTCGCCCAGTGGTCGGTGACGGAGGTGCAACGCACGTCCAGGTCGGGCCACTCGGTCTGCAACCACTGCTCGAGCCAGTCGAGCACCCGCGCCGCGTTGCCCGTCGTCGTGGTCATCAGCCAGCGGTCCTCGGCAAGGCGCGTCGTCGTGCCGTCGTCGAACACCATGCCATCGGCGTGGCACATCAGGCCGTACCGCGTCTTGCCGACCTTCAACGTCGAGAACCGGTTGGTATAGATGCGGTCGAGGAACTCACCGACGTCGCGTCCCTGCAGCTCGATCTTGCCGAGCGTGGACGCGTCCATCGCCCCGACCGACTCCCGCACTGCGCGGCACTCGCGCCGTACCGCCGCGTCGATGTCCTCCTCGCCCTGCGGCACGTACCACGGCCGCTTCCACTGCCCGACGTCCTCGAACGGCAGGTCGCAGGCGACGTGCCACGGCTGCATCGCCGTGACCCGCTCCGGGTCGTACAGGCGCCCGCGGTCACGGCCGGCGAGCAACGCGAACGACATCGGCAGGTAGGGCGGGCGGTACGTCGTCGGTCCCAGCGCGGAGAGCGACGTGCCGGTCAGCTCGGCCACGAGGCCCGCCGTGAGCACGCCCGACGTCCTGCCCTGGTCCGAGCCGGTGCCGATCGTGGTGTACCGCTTGACCAGCTCGGTGCCGGTCATCCCGACCCGCACCGCGCGCTCCATGTCCGCCAGCGTCGCGTCGCGCTGCAAGTCGACGAACGTGCGCTCGCCGCCGTCACCCGGCACGCGTACGGCGAACAGCGTGCCCGGTGGTGAACCGTCCAGGGCGGCACTGCCCGCCGCGCGGCCGACGCAGTGTCCCCAGGGTGAACGCCCGGCCGGCAGGAACGCCGCAGCCGCGCCGGACCATGCGATCTCCCCGCCCGCCTGGGTGAACAACTGCACCGCCGGGTCCAGCCCACCGGAGACGGCGACCACGTCGCAATCCACGATCTCGACAGCACCGCTGACCCACCCGGACGCGTCGGCGGGAGCAATGCGCGCCGCCGCGACTGCTCCATCGTCGTCCGGGTCGGTGCCGCAGACCGCGTACCCGGTCCGTACGGCGATGCCGCGCGCTGCCAGCTCGTCGACCCATCGGCCGCTCACCTCGGGACGCGCGTCGAGCACGGCAGCAAGTCGGACGCCAGCGTGGGCGAGCTGGACGGCGGAACGCAGTGCGCCGTCGTGTACGCCCGCGACGACGGCGACGTCACCCGGGCGCACCGCGTACTCGGTCGCGTACGCCGCAGCTGCACCGGCGAGCATGACACCGGGACGGTCGTTGTCGGGGAAGGCGTACGGGCGCTCGTGTGCCCCGGTCGCGAAGACGACCTGCTTGGCGCGGATGTGCCACAACCGTTGCCGGGCAACGTCATGCGGCACGCAGCCGAGATGGTCGGTACGGCGCTCGACGGCGGTGACGTAGCCGTGGTCGTAATACCCGACCGCGGTCGTACGGGTGAGCACCCGCGTCTCCGGCCGGTCGAGCGAGTCCATGTCGTGCACTCGTGGTCCCAGCTCGCACAACAGAACGCGGGCGCCCTCGCGGCCCGCGCGTGCCGCCGCCGCGCATCCGGCGGCGCCACCACCGATCACGAGCAGGTCGCAGTGCGCGTAGGTCTTGTCGTACCTCGCGGTGTCCGCCTCCGCGGGTAGCCGGCCCTTGCCCGCGAGCGGCGATGCGCGCAGGCCGTCGTGGGCCTCGACCAGCGTCGCCGGCACCATCGGCTCGCCGACGCCCGACTCGACCTGGACGTACGCGCTGGACTCCTCGGCGCTGATACCGACCACGCCGCGCGGCCTGCCGGTGTAGATGCCGCGTGCGACGGTGCGTACGCCCGATGCCAGCAGCGCCGACGCCAGCGTGTCGCCGGTGAACGCGGGATAGGTCTCGCCGCCGAACCGGACGCTGAGCGTACGGCCGCGGTCGATGACACCGCCCTCAGGTAGCCGGGCGCCGGTCATGCCGCGCTGCCGATCGGCTCGGGGTTGCGCACCTGGTACGTCACGGTGTGCCGGTCGAGGGAGAACCAGCGCCGGCAGCCCGCGGTGTGCACCCAGCGCTCGCGGAACCAGCCCTTGGGGTTGTCGCGCACGAACAGGAACTCTGCCCAGCCGGTGTCATCCACGGCGTACGGATCGGCGGGATGCGACACCCCGGCCTCGCCGCCGTACCGGAACTCGCTCTCGTCCCGCTCGCCGCACCACGGACACGGGATGTACAGCATGCCTACCTCCTAGTGCGCCACGGCGGCCGCGCCGTGCTCGTCGATCAGTGCACCCGTCACGAACCGGTCGAGCGCGTACGGCTCAGCCAGCGGGTGCGGCCGGCCGTTCGCGACCGTGTCGGCGTACACCCAGCCCGCAGCCGGCGTCGCCTTGAACCCGCCCGTGCCCCAACCGCAGTTCACGTACAGCTCCTCGACCGGGGTGAGGCCGATGATCGGAGACGCGTCCGGACACACGTCCACCACGCCGGCCCACGTGCGCAGCACGTGCGCGCGGGCAAGCCTGGGGTACAGCTCCATCGCCGCCGCGATCTGGTCCTCGATGACGCGGAACGACCCGCGCTGCCCATAGCCGTTGTAGGTGTCGATGCCGGCGCCGATGACCAGCTCGCCCTTGTGCGCCTGGCTGACGTACACGTGCACGGCGTTGGACATCACCACGGTGTCGAGTACGTCCTCGAGGATCTCGGAGACCAGCGCCTGCAGCGGGTGGCTCTGGATCGGCAGCCGCAAGCCGACCATGTCGGCAAGCACCGACGTATGGCCGGCGGCGCAGAGCGCGACCTTGCCCGCGGTGATCGGCCCGCGCGTGGTGCGCACACCAGTGACGCGGCCCGCGTCCACGTCGATACCGGTGACCTCGCAGTTCTGGATCAGGTCGACGCCGCGCTCGTACGCGGCCCGCGCGAAGCCCCAGGCGACGTAGTCGTGCTTGGCGATGCCGGCGCGCGACTGGAATGTCGCGCCCATGACCGGATAGCGGGGCTGGTGTGAGGTGTCGAGGATGGGGACGAGCTTCTGGACGTCCTCCGGCTCCAGCCACTCCGCGTCGACGCCGTTCAGCTGGTTCGCGTTGACCCGCCGCTTCGCCTCGCGCACGTCGCCCAGGTTGTGCGCAAGGTTGAGCACGCCGCGCTGGCTGAACAGCATCTCGTAGCCGAGGTCGTCCTCCAGCCCCTCCCAGAGCCGCAGCGCGTGGTCGTAGATCGCGGCGCTCTGGTCCCACAGGTAGTTGGACCTGATGATGGTGGTGTTGCGCGCCATGTTCCCGCCGGCGAGCCAGCCCTTGTCCAGCACAGCGACGTCGGTGATGCCGTGATTCTTCGCCAGGTAGTAGGCAGTCGCGAGACCGTGGCCGCCGGCGCCGACGATGACCACGTCGTACGACCGCTTCGGCTCGACGTCGCGCCAGTGCACGACGTCGTGCTCGGGCAACGGCGCGGAAACCGGCTCACTGAAGGCTGTGCTCATGCGCGCCCGCTTCCTCGCTCGCCTTCGGCAGGTGCCGCGAGCCGCTTCGACGCGCTGCTGGTTGCGTCGCGACCCCTACCTCCGGGCTCGCTCGTCAGCTCCTGCGCTAGGAAGTACTCATCGATGTACTTCTCTCCCTCGTCGCAGAAGAAGGTCACGACGTGCTCGAGGCCGTACCGGTCCCGCAGCTGCTTCGCTGCGAGCAGGTGCGCGCCGGAACTCGGCCCGACGAACATGCCGTGGTCGCGCGCCAGGCGGCGCATCTCCGCGACCGCCTCGTCGCTCTTCACCGAGACGACCTCGTCGATCTCGTCGCGGTGCCGCGCGATGATGCCGGGCACGAACCCGTCGGAGATCCCCTCGATCAGGTGCTTGCCGACCTCGCCGCACAGGATCGTGCAGGACTCGTTCGGTTCCAGCGCGACCACCCGACAGCGCGGGTTGACCGCGCGGAACGCCTGCCCGACGCCTACGACCGTGCCGCCGGTGCCGATCCCGCCGACCACCGCATCCGGTCGCGTCCCCGGTGGCAGGTCGCGCAGCACCTCCTGGGCCAGCCAGGAACGGTTCTCCTCGACGTTCCACTCGTTGTCGAACTGCTGCGGCGCGAAGTACCCCGGCTGCTCCCCCAGTTCCTTTGCCAGGGCGAGAGCGTCGGTGACGTGGAAGTCGCCGACCGTACGGACCTCCGCCCCGAACGCCTTGGAAATGGCCGTCCGTTCGGTGCTCATCCCGTTCGGCATCACCACGAGCATCCGGTAGCCCTTGACCGCGGCCACCATGCTCATCGCGTTGCCGGTGTTGCCGCTGCTCGCCTCGACGATGGTGTCACCCGGCCGCAGCAGGCCCTCGCGTTCCCCGCGCTCGATCAGGTACTTGGCCAGCCGCGCCTTCACAGAACCCGACGGGTTCAGGTACTCCAGCTTGGCCCAGACACCCTCGATGCGTACGAGCGGCGTGTTCCCGATCGCGTCCAGCACGCTGCCCACCTGAGGCGACACGTGCACGGGCCGGTCGGCTGTCAGTCCAGTCATGGTCAGTCTCCTAACCCTTCAACCGGCTCATACCCGGATCGAAGAGCGGTTCCTCGGAAACCAAAGCCGGAATCCTACGATCGAAATACTGAATCTCAACCTTCGTATCCGGCGCGGCGAGGGAAGCCGGCAGCCAGGCGTACGCGATGCCGTGGCCGAGGGTGTAGCCCCAGCCCGAGCTGGTCACGTACCCGACGCGCTCACCGCCGGCATACACCGGTTCCTTGCCCATCGCCACGTCGTTCGGACCGAGCACCAGGCAGCACAGCTTGCGGCTGACCGTGTCGGCCGAGCGTCCCTCGAGCGCGGCCTTGCCGAGGAAGTCGTCCTTGCTCATCCGCACCGCGAAGCCGACGCCCGCCTCGTACGGGTCGTGCTCCCACGTCATGTCGGCGCCGAACGACCGGTAGCCCTTCTCCAGGCGCATGCCGTTGAACGCGGCCCGCCCGCCGGCGATCACGCCGTAGTCCTGCCCGGCTCGCCAGAGCGTGTCCCACAGCGCGAGACCCGTGTCCGCGGTGGCGTAGAGCTCGTAGCCCATCTCACCGACGTATGACAGGCGCAGCGCGGTCACCGGTACGGTGCCGACGAAGAACTGCTTGGCGCGGAAGTACTTCAGCGACTCGTTGGACAGGTCGGTGCGCGTCAACCCCTGCACCAGGTCACGTGCGTACGGACCCCACACGCCGACGCAGCAGGTCTCCGGCGTGATGTCGCGGATCGTGACGCGGTGGTCGTCGCCGGCGAGGCGGCGCAGCCTGTCGAGGTCGAGGTTGCCGTTCGCGCCGACCTGGAAGATGTCGGGCCCGAGCCGCGCGACGGTGACGTCGCTCCTGATACCGCCGCCCTCGTCGAGCAGCAGGCAGTACGTCACCGAGCCGACCGACTTGTCGACGTTGCCGCTCGTCGCGTACTGCAGCAGGCCGAGCGCGCCCGGGCCGGACACCTCCAGCCGCTTCAGCGCTGTCATGTCATACAGCGCGACGCGCTCGCGGGTGACCTGCGCCTCGGCCGCGGCGATCGGCGACCAGTAGCGCACCGCCCACGGATCCGGGGTCGGAACGGTACGGCCGTCGACGAGGCCCGCGTTGGACTCGAACCAGTGCGGGCGCTCCCACCCGTTCGCCTCCAGGAAATACGCGCCGAGCTGCTGCTGGCGCGGGTAGAACGGGCTCGTACGCAGCGGCCGTGGCTCGTCCATCGGCTGCAGCGGGTGGACGACGTCGTACACCTCGGCGTAGTTCTGACAATCCCGCGCACGCAAGTAGTCCGGGCCCAGCTGATGCTTCTCGAACCTGTTCACGTCGCACTCATGCAGGTCGATCGACGGGGCACCGTCGACGAGCCACTCCGCGACCGAACGGGCGACGCCGGCCGAGTGCGTGATCCAGACCGCCTCAGCGACCCAGAACCCCTTCACGTCGGGGGACTCGCCGAGCAGCGGCATGTTGTCCGGGGTGAACGAGAACAGGCCGTTCATCCCCTCGTCGATCTTGGTGTCCGCGAGGGCGGGAAGCAGTCGCTGCGACTCCTTCCATGCGGGCTCGAACTCCTCCGCCGTGAAGGTCCGCATGCTCGGCATCACCTCGGCGGCCTCGTACGACACGATGTCGTCGGTGGTGATCGGCCGGGGCTCGTGCCCGTAGTAGCCGATGCCGATCTGCTCGCCGAACTCCCGGTAGTAGAGGTCGAAGTCCTGGTGCCGCAGGATCGGCCGTACGACCTCGGTCTGCCGGCCGGCGAGCGCGTCGACGGGCGAGGTGAGCGCGTGCTGGTGCTCCAGCGGCGTCAGCGGCAGCGTCATCCCGACCATGCGGGCGACCTTCGGGCCCCAGATGCCGGCACAGCAGACGACGATGTCGGCAGGGATGTCGCCGTGGTCGGTGCGCACGCCGGTGACCCGGCCGCCGTCGGTGAGGACGTCGTGCACCTGGTGCCGCTCCAGGAACCGCGCTCCGCGCCCCTGCGCGGCACGCGCCTGCGCCTCGACGGTGCGTACGGGCTTCACCACACCGTCGGTCGGGTTGAGCAGCCCGGCAATGACGGCGTCGGGGTCGAGCAGCGGCCACAGCCGCACACACTCGTGGGCGTCGACGATCCTGGCATCGATGCCCCAGGCGGCGAGCCATCCCTGCCGGCGGTACAGCTCGGCGACCCGCTCCTCGGTCGTCGCGAGCTCCAGCCCGCCCACCGGCAGGTAGCAGGGTTCACCGTCCACTTCCAGGCCCGCGGCCTTCTCGACGGTGTACCGGGCGAATTCGGTCATCGCCTTGGACCCGTTGCACTGGAACACGTTTCCTGGTGCGTGCGACGTCGACCCGCCGGTCGCGTACAGCGGGCCCTGGTCGACGACGGTGACGTCGGTCCAGCCGCGCATCGTCAGCTCGTCAGCCAGGGCGGCGCCGACGATGCCCGCTCCGATCACCACAACTCTGGGTGCGGTCATGAGCACTCCAATGTTTCGTATTACACAACCGCTCGCGCTTTACGCAACACCCTCAGAATCGCCGCGGGGCGTGGTCGTGTCAAGAGATGGGTTGCGGTGACCGCAACCCATCGCGGATACCGCAACGCCCATTCCGGCTGCCGGCCCTCGGACCGCCCAATGTCACCGCAGCGCGGCGACGGCCTCCACCTCAACGAGTTGGTCCGGGTAGCCGAGTACGGCCACCCCGACCAGCGTGCTCGGCGCATCGTGCGGACCGAGGCAGCGACTGACCACGTCCCACGCCACCAACAGGTCCGCTCGTGAGTCGCTGGCTACGTACACGGTCGTCTTCACCACGTCTGACAGGTCGGCGCCCGTCGCCTGCAAGGCAGCCCGCAGGTTGGCCATGGCCTGCTCGGCCTGGCCGCGCACATCGCCTGCCGCCACTGTGTTGCCTGCCTCGTCGAGGGGGCAGGCACCAGCGGTGAAGACCAGACGGGATGCGTCCCGTGCCACCGCCGCGTAGGCGTAAGGAACGTCGCCCGCCAGCGTCGGCGCGCGGGTCAGCTCGACAGATGCCTTGTCAACCACGGTTGCAGTCTTGCAGGTCCAAGTCTGCGAACCCCCGGCTACCGTTCGAGTCCGACCTCGGGATGAGGCGCATCAGTCCCGTTGTCGATGCCGACCACCCGCCCGGCGGGTAGCTTGTTGCCCATGACTCCCGCTCCTCAGGCAAGGCCCGCGGCGAAGGCCGGCGCCGGCGGTTTCCTCGCGCTGATCCTCGCGGTGATCGCGTTCCTCTCCACCACGCCCGACCTCACGCGATTGGGTCTGCGTGCCGACAGGGGACTTGCGGGGTTGCGTACGACGACGTTGACCGAAGCCGCCGAGGGGTTGACCTTCGCCGCCCAGGAAGCAGTCGGTCTCGCCGCCCTCCTGGTCGCCCTGATCGTCCTGGTCATGTGGCAACGGCGCTTCGATGCGCTACGCCTCCTTGGCATGGCAGGTGTCGCGTGGGTGGCGGCGTACGCGATCAAACACCTGCTGGACCGGGCCCGCCCACCGGAGAGCCTGTGGGTGATCAACCCCGATCCCACCGGGAGCCTGCCGAGCGGGCACACCACGACGGCCACCGTGATCCTGGTGATGGCGTACGTGCTGTTCCGCCACACCCGCGCGGGACGCCCCGTGCTCGCTGTGGGCGTGCTGTATGCCCTCGCCGTGGGGGTGAGCCGGCTCTACCTCGGTGACCACTATCCGGCCGACGTGCTGGCCGCCTACCTCACCGCGCTGGCCGCGGCGTTGCTCGTGTCGGCCATCGCGGATTTGCGGTTCGTACGCGTCATAGCCGCGGCCGTGCTGCGCACCCCGGAGATCGTCCCGCCCAAGGACGAGCCGGCCGTCGGCGCGCACCGGCGGCCGCGCGGGGTCACGGAACGCACATGACGGTCAGCCGTACGGAGCAGGCTCTCGAGCAAGCGCTAGAGAGCCTTCCGCTCGTCGACCACCACGTCCACGGCGCGCTGACCGGCGACGTCGGCCGCCAGGGCTTCGAGACGTTCATCACCGAATCCGATCGCCCCGGACCCGCGGGCGTGACCCCGTTCGACTCCCAACTCGGCTTCGCGATCCGCCGGTGGTGCGCGCCCGTCCTCGACCTCGATCCGCATGCGATGCCACAGGAGTACATGGACCGGAGGCAGGCCCTCGGCGTCGAGGAGGTGAACAGGCGGCTGCTCACCGGAAGCGGCATCGCCCACTTCCTGCTCGACACGGGCCTCGGCGAGGGCGTCATCCACGGGGTCGACGGCATGCGCGAGGCCAGCGGGCAGCCGGCCGACGAGATCGTCCGCCTGGAGGTCATCGCGGAGGACCTCGCTGCCCGGGGGGTTGGCGCCGGGGAGTTCGCCGACCGTTTTCGCGAAGCGCTCGCGGAGCGCACCGCACATGCGGCAGGCGTGAAATCGATCATCGCCTACCGGTACGGCCTCGACTTCGACCCCGAACCACCCTCCCAGATGGAGGTGGTCTCGGCCGCCGGTCACTGGCTACGGCAGGTCGCGCGCGGCGCGGGGCCGAGACTGGCCGACCCCGTCCTGCTGCGTGCGCTGGTCTGGGCCGGGGTCGAGCGCGGCCTGCCGCTGCAGTTCCACGTCGGCTACGGCGACCCCGACCTCGACCTGCACCGCTGCGACCCGCTGCACCTGACCGGCTTCCTGCGCCGCACCGCGGACCGTGGCGTGCCCATCATGTTGCTGCACAACTACCCGTTCCACCGGGGCGCCGGCTACCTCGCCGCCGTGTTCCCGCATGCCTACCTTGACGTGGGCCTCGCCGTGCCGTACGCGGGCGGCCGGGCCGCCGGAATCATCGCGGAGTCACTGGAGGTGGCGCCGTTCGGCAAGCTCCTCTTCTCCTCCGACGCGTACGGCCCCGCCGAACTGCACTACCTCGGCGCCCTGCTGTGGCGGCGCGGCATGGCGAAGGTGCTGCGCGGATTCGTGGATGCCGGCGAGTGGAGCGAGGACGACGCGGCGCGCACCGCCAGGCTGGTCGGTGCGGAAAACGCCCGCCGCGTCTACCAGCTGCGCTGACGCCCGGCGGCTACTTCCACCCGCCGTGCCAGCCCAGCCGCCGTGATATCACCTGGCCCGCGGTCACGACCGCCTTGCCGACCTCTTCGATCCGGCTCTCGAGCCGGAACCCGGGGCCGGACGCGCTGACCGACGCGGTTACCTCGCCGTGCGCGTCGAACACCGGCCCCGCAACGGCCGTGAGCCCGGTCTCCAGCTCGTCAACGGCGATCGCGTACCCGCGCTCGCGGACGCGGGCGAGGTCGGCCTCCACCGCACGCAGGGAGGTCAGGGTGTGCTCGGTGAACCGTTCGAGCGGTGTATGGAGCACGTCGGCGGGCTTCTGCCCCGAGAATGCGAGCAGCGCCTTGCCGTTGGACGTCGCGTGCACGGGAATCCGCTGACCCACCCAGTTGTGGATCTGCAGCGCCGACGGCCCGGCGATCTGGTCGATGTAGAGGGCTGCGCCGTCGGACATGACCGTGATGTTGATCGTCTCGCCGACCTCGGCGGCAAGTTCGCGGGCGACGACCCGGCTCTCCTGTACGAGGTCGAGCTGCCGCTGCGTAGCCCCGGCCAGGCGAAGCAGCCCCACGCCGAGCCGGTAACGCCCCCGGTCGCTGTCCTGCTCGACGAGCCCGCGCCGGTCCAGGGTTGCGACCAGCCGGAACGCCGTGGACTTGTGCACGCCGAGCTCGTTCGCGATCTCGGTGACGCCCGCGTCACCCTCCCGGGCGAGGATCTCCAGGATCGTCACCGCCCGGTCGACCGACTGGACGCCCGTTCCTCCCGCCGGTTGGTTGCCCATAGCGCAACCGTAACCGATCCCCGCGATGCCGGCACCCGCGTACCACGAACATGCGAAGGGCACCTTGACAGGACTATGAGGCTGTCAAGGTGCCCTTCAACCGGTGGAACCCCGGAGCTACACCGCCAGGGCGAGCTGCTGCTTCGGGATCGTCTTCTGCGCGTCGACGAACGGCTTCTCCACCACGACGGCGGGGACGCGTCCGTTCGGCGTCACCACCTCGAGGTTCGTGCCCAGCTCCGTCAGCGCGGTCTGCACCATTGCCAAGCCGATGTTCTTTTCCAGGCTCGGCGAGTAGCAGGCCGAGGTCACCTTGCCGACCTCCGCTTCACCCCACTGGACGGGGTAAGTGTCGATCATGGTGCCGTCGTTGAACGAACCCAGCCGGTCGCCACCCATCTCGAGGCCGACGATCTTGCGGGTGACGCCCTCGTCCTTGATGCGCTTGAGGGCGGCCTTGCCGATGAAGTCCGCATCCTGGTCCACGTCGACCATCCAGTGGTAACCCATGCCGACCTCGAACGGGTTGTTGTCGTACCAGATGTCCGCGCCGAACGAGAGGATGCCTCCCTCGATCCGGCGGATGTGGCACGGCCCGATGACCTGCAGTCCGTGTGGCCTGCCGGCCTCGAGAACCCTTGCCCAGAGCTTGTCGCCGTTCTTGCTCGCATCGTAGAGGTAGATCTCGTAACCGAGCTCGCTCGTGTATCCGGTGCGAGAAACGAGCACATCCATGCCGTCGAGCTTGAACCGCCGCAGGTAGTAGTACGGCACCTCGCGGATGCTCTCACCGAAAAGGTCGATCATTACGTCGATCGATTTCGGCCCCTGTACCTGCACCGGCGCGACGTCGATTTCCTTGACCTGGACGTTGTAATTCGAGTTGTACGCGACGCCCTTTGCCCAGAGCTCCACATCGCTGTCCGCCAGGGAGAGCCAGAACCGGTTCTCCTCGACGCGCAGGAGCACCGGGTCATTGAGGATCCCGCCGTCGGGAAGCGTCAAGAAGACGTACTTGCACTGCTCGACACGGCACTTGCTCAAGTCACGCGGTATCAAGAGGTTCGTGAACTCGAATGCGTCCGGGCCACTGATCTCGATCTGGCGCTCGACGCCGACGTCCCACAGCGTCACACCGTTCAACAGGTGCCAGTACTCGGCGACTGGGTCCCCGTAATGACGAGGGTGGTACGTGTGGTTGTAAACGCTGTACTGGGCGACCCCGTGCTGGCGTGATGAGTAGAAGTACGGAGACTTACGCAGCCGTGGGTACTGAAGGATCCCTGGGCTCTGGTTTACCGATGACAAATCAAACTCCCTTGTCTGACCTGTGGTTTGCTGGTTTCGAGCGTTTGCCCGGAGAGTAGAAGTAGCCCTTGGCTTGAGCTGTGGCTTGACCCCTATATTTCCGGACTCTACCCTCAACATGTGGGAAGTGGTACCACGTTATGGAACTCTGGAGGCGCCCCCATTGACTCCCCGCCCATCAGGTACGCAAGCCATCGACAGGGCCGCTGAGCTGCTCACACTCGTGGTCGAGTCGACGACTCCGCGCACGTTCACCGAACTGGCAGACGAGACCGACCTCGCCAAGTCGACCGCCTCCCGATTGCTGCAGGCGTTGGAACGCCACGGCTTGTTGCTTCGGACGAGTTCCGGGGAGTTCAAGCCCGGGCCGCTGTTTTCGGTGTACGCGCTGCGGCACGAGCCGGCCGACGGCCTTGTCGACCTCGCGTCGCGCACGTTGCGGCACATCGGCGAGGAGACCGGCGAGACGGTGAACCTCACGGTGCCCCGCGCGGGCGTCGCTGTCCTGGTAGCGCAGATCGACTCGGCGTTCCTGCTCGGCGCCACGAACTGGGTGGGCGTGGACGTGCCGGCGCACTGCTCGGCGCCCGGAAAGGTGCTGTACGCCTACAACGCGCTGCCCGTACCCACCGAACCGCTCGAGGCGCGGACCTCCTCGACCATCACGGCGCCGGCTGCGCTGCAGCGAGAACTCCGTCGCGTACGCCGGCAGGGTTACGCCGTTTCGCAGGAGGAGCTCGAGGCCGGCCTGATCTCGGTCGCGGCCCCGATACGCACCCGCGACGGTGCCACCATCGCGGCCGTCTCGGTGTCCGGGCCCACGACACGGCTGACCGAGCGCGCCCACGCAGTCGGCACGATGCTCGTCACCGAGACGCTGCGGCTCTCGCGCCAGCTCGGTTACCGGCCGGACGTTGACCGCAAGCGTTAGCGCTGCGGCGCGACCACCATCGGGGTACACCCTAGGAGCCAATCCGGTCACCCCGCCAACCGCGCCGGGCGGCGGGTGCGGTCGGCGGACTCGTCCCTACCCAGCAGCCGCTGCCGCCACCGCTCGGTTTCGGCGATCTGGTTGAACGTGTAGATGTGCAGCCCGGCGGCAGGCGAGTTTGCCTTCTCCAGGGCAGGCGCGGCGCGGTGCAGGAATCGCTCCGGGGTGTAACCGCCGGGACCGGCCATGTGCAGGAACCAGGATGCGTGCTTGCCGAGAAAGCGGGTGGACTCGCCCACGCCGATCTTGCTGGCAATGGAGAGGAGCTTCGTCCGTTCGACCGGTCCGGCCAACCCGATGTAGATCGGCAGGCCCACACCGCGCCGGCGTACTCGCCCGACCCAACTCGTCAGCGCCGCGGGGTCGAAGCACAGGTTGCTCACCACGTAGTTGGCATACATGCGCTTGTCCCACATCGCCTGCACGGTCAGGTCGTCGTCGATCGCAGGGTGGGTCTCGGGGTAGCCGGTGATGCCCACCCGGGAGAACGGGTCACCCAGCGCGGTCAGCCTGCGCAGCACATCGAGCGACGCGGTGAACTGACCGGCGGGCGGGTCGGCGTCCCCGGCCGGTACGAAGATCTCGTCGATCCCCGCCGCCCGCAGGCGCGCGACGATGTCGTTCAAGTGGGCGTCGTCGGACACCAACCGGGCCGTCACATGTGGCACGACGTGGTAGCCCTCGACCGCGAGCCGACCGGCGAGGTCGAGCGTCGGCCCGAGCCCCTTCACCGGCGATGCGGTAATCGCGACCGTCACGTCCAGCGGCAAGTGCTCGAGAACCCTGTCGGCCACCCCGGACGTCGGGATGACCTCGTAACGCGGGGACTCGAGTAACCTGCTCACCACCTCGGGGCGAGCGATGTAACCGTTGCGCATCAAACAACCTTCTTCGCAATACGCAATCCGCTCTTACACCCCGGAAGCTAGCGCGGGGCGGGCAAGGACAGCAACGGAGCAGTGCAATGTGCGCAACTGCCGGCCGTGTCAGCGGTTCGCGGCCCACACGCAGGTCAGCGGGAAGTAAGGAGAAGGTAAGGAGGGGGCGTGACCGCGCGGCGCACGCCCCCTCGACTCGCGACAGACGGGGGGATGTCCGTCACGAGGGCCCGGGCGAAGATCCGGGGGGAGGTCTCCGCCCGGGCGTACTTGTGTGCGCCCTTACCAAGGAGATCATTACCAGCTGGACAGTCGAGACCCCATTGCCACCGATCAGCCAGCCTCGGCTGTCGGGTAACTAATGATCTCCATAGTAGGCACCGTAGTGGTCATTTCTAGCGTCCCTCGGCCCGCCGCGTCACCGTTCTCGCGATCTTCCCCGCCAATGACTACGCTGAGTAACCACCTGGCGTCGCCACGACCGCCTACCGGCCGAGCCCGTCGGCGACCAGCTCGGCGATCTGCGCGGTGTTGAGCGCGGCGCCCTTGCGCAGGTTGTCGCCGCAGCAGAACAGGTCCAGCGCGCGCTCGTCGTCCAGGCTGCGGCGAATGCGCCCCACCCACGTCGGGTCGGTGCCCGTGACGTCGACCGGCGTCGGGAACCGTCCCTCTTCCGGTGCGTCGTACAGGCGCACGCCCGGCGCCGCCGCCAACACGTCGCGGGCGCCGGCCACGTCGACCTCGCGGGCGAACGCGGCGTGGATCGCGAGCGAGTGGGTCGTCACCACGGGCACGCGGACGCATGTCGCCGCGACCCGCAGGTCCGGCCGGCCGAGGATCTTGCGCGACTCGTTGCGGACCTTAAGCTCCTCCGACGCCCACCCGTCGTCTTTGAGCGATCCGGCCCACGGCACGACGTTCAGGGCGAGCGGCGCGGGGAACGGGCCGAAGTCCGCACCGGTGGCCTCGCGCACGTCGCCCGGCCGGCTACCGAGCGTACGGTCGCCCGCCACCTTCTCCATCTGGGCAGCGAGCGTGTCGATGCCGGACTGCCCGGCGCCCGACGCAGCCTGGTAGGACGCCACGACGAGATCCTCCACCCGGTACGCCTGGTCGAGCGCACCGATGACGACGATCATCGACAGCGTCGTGCAGTTCGGGTTGCTGATGATGCCGCGGGGCCTGGTGCGCGCGGCGTCGGCGTTCACCTCCGGCACGACGAGCGGGACGTCCGGCTCCATCCGGAACGCCCCGGAGTTGTCCACGGCGACGGCGCCACGTGCCGCGGCGACCGGAGCGTAGGTCGCGGAGACCTCGTCGGGCACGTCGAACATGGCGACGTCCACGCCGTCGAACACGTCCGGCTCGAGCGCCTTGACCTCGACCTGCTCGCCGCGCACCGTCAGCCGGCGCCCCGCCGACCGGGGCGAGGCGATCAGCCGGATCTCACCCCAGGGGTAGTCGCGCGTGGACAGCAGGTCGAGCATCACGCTGCCGACCGCGCCGGTCGCGCCCACGACGGCCAGCGTCGGCCCGCCACCCCGGCTCATCGGCCCGACCCTCCGTAGACCACTGCCTCGACCTGGTCGGCGTCCAGGTCGAACGCACCGTGCACAGCCGTGACGGCGTCGTTGACGTCGTCGTCGTGGACGACGACCGAGATCCGGATCTCGGACGTGGTGATCATCTCGACGTTGATGCCCGCGTCGGCCAGCGCGGCGAAGAACGTGGCGGAGACTCCGGGGTTGCTCCGCATACCGGCGCCGACGAGCGAGATCTTGCCGATCTTGTCGTTGTACAGCAGGCTCTCGAAGCCGATGTCGCCCCGGGCCTGGCTGAGCGCGGTCATCGCCGTCTCGCCGTCCGCCTCCGGCAGTGTGAACGACACGTCCGTGCGCCCGGTGGATGCCTGCGACACGTTCTGCACGATCATGTCGATGTTGACCGCGGCGGCCGCGACGCAGCGGAAGATCGCCGCAGCCTCGCCGGGCTTGTCGGGCACGCCGACGACGGTGACCTTCGCCTCGCTCCTGTCGTGCGCGACGCCGGCGATGATTGCCTGCTCCATGTCCGCCTGCTCCTTCGCCTCGCCGATCCACGTCCCGGACGCTTGCGAGAACGACGATCGTACGTGTACCGGGATGCCGTACCTGCGGGCGTACTCGACGCAGCGCAGGTGCAGGATCTTGGCGCCGCACGCCGCGAGCTCGAGCATCTCCTCGTACGTCACGGTGTCCAGCCGGCGCGCCGCCTTCACGATGCGCGGGTCGGCGGTGAACACGCCGTCCACGTCGGTGTAGATCTCGCACACCTCGGCGCCGAGACCCGCCGCCAGCGCGACCGCCGTGGTGTCGGAGCCGCCGCGGCCGAGCGTGGTGATGTCCTTGGAGTCCTGCGCCACGCCCTGGAAGCCCGCGACGATTGGCACCGCCCCGGACGCGAGCGCCTCGCTCACCCGTCCCGGTGTCACGTCGATGATGCGGGCCCTGCCGTGGCTGCCGTCGGTGATCACCCCGGCCTGGCTGCCGGTGTACGAGCGGGCCTCGTAGCCCTGGTTGGCGATCGCCATTGCCAGCAGCGCCATCGAGATCCGCTCGCCGGAGGTGAGCAGCATGTCGAGCTCCCGGGCCGGCGGGATCGGCGACACGTCACGGGCGAGGTCGAGCAGGTCGTCGGTCGTGTCACCCATCGCCGACACCACGACGGCGACCTCGTCGCCGGCCTTGCGGCGCGCGACTATGCGTTGCGCGACCCGCTTGATGCCATCGGCGTCGGCGACCGACGAGCCGCCGTACTTCTGGACGATCAGCACCGAATGCCTGCCCCTGCCTCCGCGTTCTGCTGGACCGAAGGCCCAGTCTATGGGGCTGGTGGCGCTGACCTGCGGGCTGGCGCTAGCCGGAGACGACCTCGCTCGCCACGTCGAGCCTGGCATGGGCGACGACCGCTTGCAGCGCCCTCAGCGCGGCGCCCACGTGGTTGCCCCAGTGGTTCAAGTACGAGTACTGCCACCACCACAGCGCCTCGACCCGGTTGCCCTCCTCGTAGTGGCGGAGGCCGTGGGTCAGGTCGGCCGCGATGTCGGCGAGGTCATCGGAGAGCCGGTAGGTCTCGAGCTCCGGCTTGCCCGCGTACGGGTCGAAGACCTCGGCGTAGTCGTCCACATCGGCGAGCCGCTGCGCGAGTCCCTGCCGGAGGGCGTCGACGTCGCCCTCGAGGGCGTGCGGCGGCTCCAGGTTGCCCACGGGCACGACGTCCTCGCTCGCGCCGAGCTGCGCTCCGGTGAACGAGATCTGCGAGACCTCGAGGAGCAGGAAGGGCACCATGCCCTGGTTGCCGTCGCCCGACGCGACCCGTTGCAGCCCATCGAGGTAGTTCGCGACGTGCTTCGCCATCTCGTCGGCGAGGTTCTCCCAGCCCTGCCAGGTGGTTTCATGAGCCATCGAGCTGCCTCCGTCCCTCGAACGCCCGGCCGAGTGTCACCTCGTCCGCGTACTCCAAGTCGCCCCCCACCGGCAGACCGCTCGCGATCCTGGTCACCCGCATGCCGAGTGGGTGCAGGATCTCCCGGTGCAGGTACGTCGCCGTGGCTTCACCTTCCCAGTTCGGATCGGTGGCTAACACCACTTCGGTAACCGTGCCGTCCTCGAGGCGAGCGCGCAACCCGGCGATCCGCAGGTCGTCGGGGCCGACGCCATCGATCGGGCTGATCGCACCGCCGAGCACGTGGTAGCGGCCGCGGAAGGCGCGAGTGCGTTCGATGGCGAGCACGTCCTTGGGTTCCTCGACGATGCAGATCACGTACGGCTCCCGCCGTGGGTCGCTGCAGATGCGGCACTCCTCCTGCTCGGACACGTTGCCGCACGTCTTGCAGAACCGCACCCGCTCGGTGAACGTGGTCAGCACCTCGGCGAGCCGGCGAACGTCCGCGGGATCGGTAGCCAGCATGTGGAACGCGATCCGCTGCGCGCTCTTTGGCCCGACCCCGGGCAGCTTGCCCAACTCCTCGATGAGGTCCTGAACCACGCCCTCGTACATGGCGGCTTACAGGCCGAGCGCGCCCGCGCCACCGCCGAGGCCCTGGGCGAGCGGCCCGAGACGCTCGGTCTGCATCTCCTGTGCCTTGCTCGTCGCGTCGCGGACGGCCGCGACCACGAGGTCGGCGAGCGTCTCGGTGTCGTCCGGGTCGACCGCCTTCGGGTCGACCGTGAGGGACTTCAGGTCGCCGGTGCCGGAAACCGACGCCTGCACGAGGCCGCCGCCGGCGGACCCGGTCACGTCGGTGTTGGCCAGCTCCTCCTGGGCGGTGACCAGCTGCTGCTGCATCTCTTGCGCCTGCTGGAGTAGCTGCTGCATGTCGTTGTTGCCTGGCATCACGGGAAACTCCTGGATGGTTCGCGGCGATATTTGTACGTCGAGCCTACGGGGTACCCCGCGCCGGCCAGCAGCACGGAGGGGTGACGCCTACGAGCTGGTGTCGTCCTGGATGACCTGGGCGCCGAGCTCGCGTTCCAGCAGCGGCAGGCCGGTGAGCCCAGCGTCGGCCAGGGTGTCAGCCGGGTCGGCGCTGTCGGGTTCTTCCGGCTCCTCGGGTTCCGGCGCAGCGACCGGCGGAGGTGCCTCGGCGGCGGGTGGCTCCGGCCGGGTATCGGCCGTCGGTGCCGCACCGGCGACGGGCGGTGGCTGGCCCGCCGCTGCCTCCACCCGCCAGTCGACGCCGAGCACCCCGGCGAGTGCCTCGCGCAGCACCGCGTCGCACCCGTTCTGGGAGAAGCCCTTGGCGTCGCCCTCCCTGGCGAAGGACAGCCGGAGCACGCCGTTCTCGACGCTCGCGACCTGCGCCTTGCCGTCGAGGGTCATCCAGGCGAACCGCCGGCGCTGCTTGACCGCCTCCAGCACCTCCGGCCACATCCGGCGTACCTCTTGTA
>JBOHBN010000283.1:0-9437 GCA_050698355.1 Streptosporangiales bacterium
GCCCCCGTCTCGCGTCCATGGTCAGGTGAGTCCCTGCAGTGCGACCTTCACCCAGCCGGGCCGCTGCTCGTCGAACACCCGGTACGCCTCGATCGCATCGCCGACCGGCTCCACTCGCGTCACCACGTTCGAGGTGTCGACGACGTCGGAGGCGACCATGTCGAGCAGCTGCGGTATCAGCGCACGGTGGTTGCAGTTGCCCATGTGGACGGTCAGGTTGCGGTTCATCGCCGACCCGATCGGCCAGGTGTCGAAGCCTGGCGGGTAGACGCCGATCACCCCGATGGTGCCGGCCTTGGCGACCGCGCCGACGGCCCAGCGGGCGGCCTGGGAGGGCAGCGTGCCGTAGTGCCACGCGAGTTCGCCGCCGCCGGCGGCCGCCCTCTGTTCCTGCTCGCTGGCCTTGGACTCCGGGCCGGGGTACGCGTCGACGCCGACGGCGTCGATCACCCGATCCGTACCGATGCCGCCCGTCAGATCCCGGACGGCTCCGACCGGGTCCTCGGCGGAGAAGTCGACGGGCTCGGCGTGCTGCCCGCGTGCCATTTCCAACCGTTCGGGGACCTGGTCGACGGCCAGCACGCGGCCGGCGCCGAGCTTCCACGCCGAGGTGATGGCGAGCTGCCCGACCGGTCCGCACCCGAAGACCGTCACCGTGTCGCCCTGGGTGACCTCCGCGAGGCGGGCGCCGAACCAGCCGGTGGGGAAGACGTCGGAACAGATGATCGCCTGCTCGTCGATGATCGAGTCGGGGATCGGTACGAGGTTCGCGCTGGCCCATGGCACCCGGACGTAACCGGCCTGCATGCCGTCGAACGGTCCCGCGGGTTCTGGTCCGCCGAAGATCGCGGTGCCGGCGAGCGGTCCGTGCGGGTTGGCCCGGTCGCACTGCGCCGTGTAGCCGGCCCGGCAGTACGCACAGGCGCCGCAGCAGACGGTCGAGGGCACCACAACGCGGTCGCCGGGCCGGAAGCCGCGCACCTGCGGCCCGGCCTCCTCGACGATCCCGACGCCCTCGTGCCCGAGCACCGTGCCTTCGCCCATGCCCGGGAAGGTCCCCCGGATCATGTGCAGGTCCGTACCGCAGATCGCGCTCATGGTGAGCCGTACGATCGCGTCGCCCGGGTCGCGGAGGGCGGGGTCGGCGACGTCGTCGAGCGAGATCTTCCCCCGGTCGTGCCACACCACAGCCTTCATCGGGTTCTCCCGCCAACTGGCGGACGCGCCCGCCGGCTGCTCGGTCAGCCAGGGCGCCACCGCACCAGGTAGCTACCCGCCGCCCCGACCCCAGAAACCGCGCCGACCTTCACACGGTGACGTCGGGCGCGACCGTGCGCAGCGCTTCCCGTACCACGTGCAGGTCGTCCTCGAGCCCGCGCGCGCTCGCCGCGTCGCTTTCCGCATCGCCGACGTCGACGACGTACGCGATGGTGTCGCGCAGCGTCGCGCGTTGCTGCTCGGTCAACGCGTCCCAGCGGTCCAGCGCGGTGAACAGCGCGAGATGCATGTCCTCCGCCTGCGCGACGTCGGCCGACCCGCCCTCGTCCGCAGTCTTCTGCAGCTCGGTCCAATGATCCGCGAGCTGCACGCGCAGGGCTTCGGCGTCCTCGGCCATCGGTCATCCTTTCGGTCCCGTGTCTGCGGACAGCATCGCACGCGTGAGCTAGAGTCAAGCGGCCGTTGACAGCGAGGGGAAGCACATGAGCGTACGTTTTGGCGTGTTCGTGCCACAGGGCTGGCGGATGGACCTGACCGAGATCGCCGACCCGATCGAGCAGTACGAGGCGATGACGGCAGTGGCCAAGGCGGCCGACGCCGGGCCGTGGGACTCGGTCTGGTTGTTCGACCACTTCCACACCGTGCCGGAGCCCACCCACGAGACCACCTTCGAGTGCTGGACGGCCACCTCGACGCTGGCCCGCGACACGCAGCGGGTGAACATCGGCCAGATGGTCGGCTGCAACGGTTACCGCAACCCGAGCCTGTACGCGAAGATCGCGTCGACCGTCGACGTCGCCAGCCACGGTCGCCTCTACGCGGGCATCGGCGCGGGCTGGTACGAGCACGAGTGGAAGGCATACGGGTACGAGTGGCCGGAGCTGCGCGACCGGATGGGCGCGTTCCGCGAGGCCGTCGAGGTCATCTACCGGATGTGGACCGAGGACGAGGTCACCTTCGACGGCAAGTACTACTCGGTCGACAAGCCGATCAACGAGCCGAAGGGCGCGCGCCGGCCGCACCCGTCGCTGTGGATCGGCGGAGGCGGCGAGCGGGTCACGTTGAAGCTGGTCGCCAAGTACGCCGACGCCTGCAACGTCGGTGGCGGCAACCCCGACTCCATCCGGCAGAAGCTGGACGTGCTGCGCGGGCACTGCGACACGGTCGGACGCGACTTCGACGAGATCACCAAGTCGACGTCGATCAACGCCTTCCCGATCGAGAAGGGCGCGGACCCCGAGCAGGCGACGGCGCGCGTACGCGGAAGCCTCCCGATGGAGATCTTCGACCGCGGCGGCGCCGTGGGCACGATCGAGGACATCGCCGCGCGGGTCGAGCGGGCCGTGGACGCGGGCGCCGACTACGTGATCATGTACGTGCCCGGCGTCGCGTACGACCACGAACCGCTGCAGCAGCTGGCCGACGAGGTCGTGTCCCGTTTCAGCTGACCCGGCTCGACCGGCGTACAGTCGGCGGGTGCTCAGCGCGCGCGGTTCCCGCGGCGTCGGGGACGGTGGCGTCGCGCCGGGCGGGTCTGCTGCTGCGCGCTCGAGGGTTCGGGCGCCGTACCGACGGTGATCGGAACGCCGGAGGCCACTATCTCGGCCATGGCGGCGTGTCCAGGCTGTACGGCCACCGAGGTCGCCTCCACGCGAGCATCACGCTGGAGCTGGGCGAGGGCGCGGGTCTGCTCGGCATGGACGAGCGACACCACCGTTCCGGTCGCGCCCGCTCGGGCGGTACGTCCGGACCGGTGCAGGTAGTCCTTGTGGTCCGCGGGCGGATCGAAGTGCACGACAACGTCGACGTCGTCGACATGGATCCCTCGTGCGGCCACGTCGGTGGCGACCAGGACCCGCGGGCGGCCGGCGGCGAAGCTCGCGAGCCCCCGCGCCCGCGCGTTCTGGGAGAGGTTCCCGTGTATCGCGCCGGCTTCGACACCGAGCGTGCGTAGCTGCTTGGCCAACCTATCCGCGCCACGCTTGGTCCGGACGAAGAACAGCGAGCGTCCCGGTTGAGCGGCGATCTCGGCGGCAACCCGCACCTTGTGTTCCGGCCGGAGTGTGAAGACCCGGTGGTCCACCGACTCGATCGGCGCCATGGCGTCCGCGACGGCATGCACGGCTGGGTCAGTGAGGAATCGCCGGACGAGCGTACCGACCCCGCGGTCGAGGGTCGCGGAGAACATCAGGCGTTGCCCGTCCGCTGGCGTCTTGTCGAGCAGCTGGGTGACGACCGGCAGGAAACCGAGGTCGGCCATGTGGTCCGCCTCGTCGAGCACCGTGATCGCGACCCGGTCGAGCCGGCACTCGCCCTGCTCGATCAGGTCCACCAGGCGGCCCGGCGTGGCGACGACGACCTCGGCTCCGCGCCGCAACGCGGTGATCTGGCGACCCATGGGCGCGCCGCCGTAAACGCTGGTCACGGTGATCGCGAGATCCCGGCCGAGCGGGGTGAGCACATCAGCGACCTGCTGTGCGAGCTCCCTGGTCGGCACTAGGACGAGCGCGTCCGGCGCTCCTCGGCGCGCACGCGTATCCCGGCCGGCCAATCTCGAAAGCAGCGGCAGCCCGAACGCGAGCGTCTTGCCCGAACCGGTCTGCGCACGGCCGAGCACGTCCGTGCCAGCGAGCGCGTCGCGGATCGTGCGTGCCTGGATGGGAAACGGTGTGGTGAGCCCGCCCCGGGACAGCTCGGCGACGAGCTGCGGCGGTAGTCCGCTGTCGGCGAAGCTGGTGGGCAGGTCGGTGGGCGGCGAGGCGAGCGCGGCGTCGAACGCTCGGGCGAGCTCGTCGCCACGCTCCGCGGGTGGCTGTGACCGTAGGTTTCGCGGGGCCTGTGCCGAGCGATGACGTCGGGACCTGGTGTTGTGACTTGACGTACGACTGCTCGCGGGATTTCGGGGCTTGGTGATGTGGTGACTCTCCATCGGGTGCGTGAGGCCGCGTCGGCTCGATGGCACGCACAACGACGGTGGGAAACCCAGAAGCCGGAACGAAACACGAGAATGCGACCGCGTGGGCGGCTCGCCCACCAAGTGACGACAAGACGTCGACCCCTAAGTGTACTTCGTCGCCGGCTGGACTGCGCCGAGAGCCCAGGTCACGTCCCGCAGCGCGGCAGCGGCAGCGGCCGGGGCGGAACGGGTGCGGACTGCACAATCGAGCTGGTGGTCTGCCCGTACAGCAGGAACCGGTCGAGCACCTCTTCCAGCCGGTCGACCGCCGCGACGTGGACCTTCAGCAAGAAGCAGTCCTCGCCGGTGATCCGGTAGCACTCGACGACCTCCGCGGTGTCCTGCGCGAGCTGCGCGATCTTCGCGAGCTGGCCCGGTCCCGGACGCACCCGGACGAACGCGGCGATCGGCAGCCCGACCGCGCCCGCGTCGACGTCCATCCGGAACCCGGTGATCACGCCGGTACGCCGGAGCCGCTGCACGCGCTCGCTCACTGCGGGCGGCGAGAGGCCGACCGCACGCCCGAGAGCAGACATCGAGATGCGCGGGTCGGCGTGTAGCACCTCCAGCACCCGGACGTTCACCGGGTCGGCGAGGAGGCTACCGTCAACTTCACGGTCGGTGCGGCGCAGTTCGGTTCGGATGATCGGCATCTCGGTTCCACTGGCGTCAAGTACCGCTTCTGATCTCCATTCGTACCGTCAATTATGGGCACGTGCTCAGGACGGGGACAACCACGCGGGTGGCGGACCGGGTTCCGCCGCATGCCTATTTCGTGACCAGCGCGGTCTTCCACTACCTCGGCCCCTCCTTCGCGGTGCTGCTCTTCGCCCGCGTCGACGAGCTGGGCGTCGCGTGGCTGCGCATCGCGACCGCTGCGGTGGTGTTCGCCTGCTGGCGCCGTCCGTGGCGCGCGGTCGTCGCCATGACCGGCCGGCAGCGGTGGTTGCTCGTCGCGCTCGGTGCGACGTTCGCGGTGATGAACGCGTGCTTCTACCTCGCGATCGCCCGGTTGCCGCTCGGCACCGTTGGTGCCCTGGAGTTCCTCGGTCCCGTCATGCTGGCCGCGGTCGGCGTGCGTACGCGGCGCAACCTGGTGGCATTACTTGTGACTCTCGTCGGCGTCGCGCTGCTCACCGACGTCCGCCTCGTCGAGGCGCCGTGGGGCTTCGCGTACGCGTTCGCCAACTGCGTGCTGTTCGCGATCTACGTCGTGCTCGGCCACCTGATGGCGCGCGACGGCGGCAGCCAGGGCATCGACCGGCTCGCGGCCGCGATGCTCGTCGCACTGGTCGTACTAACGCCGGTCGGACTGCCGCATGCGCTACCGGCGTTCACCCATCTCGGCCTGCTCGCGGCCGGTGCCGGCATCGGTGTGAGCTCGTCGGTGATCCCGTACGTGTGCGACCAGCTGGCCATGGCCCGGCTGTCCCGAGCGACGTTCGCGCTGCTGCTCGCGTTGCTCCCCGCGACGGCGGCCGTGGTCGGCGTGGTCGTGCTCGCGCAGCTGCCGACACTGGTCGAGGTGGTCGGCATCGCCCTGGTGGTGACGGGGGTCGCGGTACACAGAGACCGGCGGTGACCGGTATGTTTCGGGGCCGGGTGGGGTAACTCGAACTGTGTGACAGGCGATACGGAAGCACTGGATCGCCGGGTCGGTGTGGCCGAGGACGTACGCGGGGTCTTCGAGGCATTCCCGATCCTGCTGATCGGTATGGAAGGTTCCGACCACCGGGTCACGGCTGTGAACGCGGCCTACCGGACGGTGGTGGGCAGAAGCGAGATCGTCGGCCTGCCCATCCGCGACGTCTTTCCCGAGGTCGTGGGTCAGCAGGTCTTCGAGATGCTTGATCGGGTGTACGGGACGGGAGAGCCGGAAGCGGGCCAGGAGTGGCGCGTTCAGGTCGAACGCCAGGGTGGCGTGTTCGAGGACATCTACTTCGACTTCCATGCGGCTGCGCGCCGCGCGGAAGGTGGCACACCGACCGGTGTGGTACTGCACTGTTCGGATGCCACCGAGCGGGTACGGCAGCGGCATGCGGAAGAGCGGCAGACGTCCGAGGCGGAACGCCGCTACGAGCGGGCCCGGGACGTGATCCTCGAACTGCAGGAGGCGCTGCTCCCCACGGCGTTGCCCGTGCTGCCGCAGGTCCGGGTCGCGGCGCGCTACCTGGTGGCAGCGCAGGACCAGGCCGCCGACGGGGACTGGTTCGACGCCATCCCCCTGCCCGACGGCAGGGTGGCGTTGGCGGTCGGCGACGTGGTCGGCCACGGTGTCGTCGCCTCGGCGGCTATGGGCCAGCTGCGGGCGGTACTGAACGAGCTGCTGGGTGCCGACCCCGAGCTCGAGACCGTCTTGGCGCGGGTCGACCGGTTCGCCGCCCAGAACTCCGCGCTGCGGGCGGCGACGCTGGCGGTCGCGCTGCTGGACCCGGCCACGGGCAGCTTGCTATACAGCCTCTGCGGGCATCCGCCGCCCTTCGTGGTCTCCGCCGACGGCGGCGACCGCTTCCTACCCGCGACCGGCGGTGGCCCGCTCGGTACCGGCCAGCCACCGTCGACCGCCACCGAGACGCTGGCGCCGGGCGAGGTGTTGCTCCTGTACTCCGACGGGTTGATCGAGTGCCCCGGCCGGACGCTGCAGGAGGGCAGGGAGGCACTGGCGACGGTGGCGGCGGACGCGGCGGCCAACCGGGTGCTGCCGACGGGTGCGGCGCCGACACCGGCGGAGCGGGTGTGCCAGCTGACGGTCGAGCTGCTCACACGCACCGGCTACGCCGACGACGTGACCACCATCGCGGCCCAGCGCCTGCCCACACCATTAGCACCGTTCATGATGCGGTTGGCGAACGACCCCGCCAGCCTCGGGCAGGTGCGCGAGGCGTTCGCCGGGTGGCTGGACGACCTCGGTGCAACCGCCGACGATCGGTTCGGCTGGGAGCTGGCCGCGGGGGAGGCGGTGAGCAACGCCATCGAGCATGCCTACCCAGGCGGCGAGGTCGGGACCGTACGATTCGAAGCGGAGCTCCATTCGGACGGGGTGCTGGAGTGCCGGGTGAGCGACGACGGCCAGTGGCGCATTCCGGACACCACGACCATCACCCGCGGGCGCGGCCTGCTGCTCTGCGAGCAGCTGCTCGATCAGGTGCGCGTGAGCCACCCGCCGCAGGAAGCAGGCGAGGCACCCGGGTCGCGGGGCACCACCGTCACCCTTCGACACCGGCTCCACCGTCCGGCGATGCTGGCGTCGGAGGCCAGCGCCCGGCCACTGCAGCAGCCCGACCGTCCGGCGTTCACGGTCGAGGTGGATAGCACCGCGACTCACCCCGCTGTCCGTGTGAGCGGCCCGGTCGACATCACGACCGTGGAGGAGTTCAGCCGCGAGCTGGTCACGGCCTCCCGTAGCGGGGTGCTGCCGCTGACCGTGGAGCTTTCCAGCGTGACCCATTTGGCCAGCGCCGGCGTACGCGCCATGCACGACGTCCGCGAGCAGCTGGCGGCGCACGGACAACCCCTGAGCCTGCTCGCGGCCGCGGGCAGTCCCGCGGCGAGCGTGCTGGACCTGGTCGGCCTCCCGTTCGACGCTCCCGTCGACGAGAGCGACGTGCCCGCACAAGCGGAGACCGGCTGACGGTCGCGGCCTACGCCCCCGGGCGTACGGCGAGTCACTCCACCGTGCCGATGGCAGGATGGCTGCCGGGGCCGTAGCGTGCGGTTGTGCTGCACGCGTACGACGAAGAGACGGGACGGCACCCGCGCCGCTGCGGGTCGCCGCGCCTCTGGGGCATCTTCGTCGCCCTGACCTTCGCACAGGTCTTCGGCTCTTACATGGCAAGCATCCACGGGCCGCCCGGTATCGGTCGAACGCCGGATGCGCTCGGGTTTGCCCTGCTGCTGATCGGTCCCGCGGCACTGTTCGCGTTCGGCCCGGCGCCCCTGACCGGCCGCCGCCTGCCGGTGACCGTACTCGGCGTCACGCTGACCGCGACCGTCGTCTATTTCGGGCTCGGCTACTCCTTCGGTCCTGCATGGCTGAGCCTCTTCGCCGCGATGATCAACACGGTTGCCGCCGGCTACCGTGTGGTCGCGTGGGTCGCCTCCGGAGCGGGGCTGCTCGCGTACTTCCTGATCGTCCTGGTTCGCGAACCGGGGCATCCCCCGTCGCTCGCGTCGGTGGCGGGTCACGCGGCGTACGTCGTCATCGTCCTCGGGCTCGCGGAGATCGTCCGTATCCGGCGGGAGCGCAGGGCCGAGGCGAGCCGGATGCGCCTGGAGGCGCGCCGCAGGCGGGCGAGCGAGGAGCGCCTGACCATCGCCCAGGAGCTGCACGACGTGCTCGCCCACAACATCTCGCTGATAAACGTGCAGGCCGGTGTCGGCCTGCACCTGATGGACGAGCAACCCGAGCAGGCCCGCTCGGCGCTCGCCGCCATCAAGCAGGCGAGCAACGAGACGCTGGGCGAGCTCCGTTCGGTGCTCGACGTGCTCCGCGCCGGCGAGGCCGCCCCGCGTACACCGTCGCTCGGCCTCGGCGGGCTGCAGGGGCTCGCGGACCGGACGACGAAGGCCGGCCTGCAGGTGCACCTCGACGCCGATGGCGAGCGCAGGACGCTGCCCGTACCGGTGGAGCTCGCCGCGTTCCGGCTGGTGCAGGAGGCACTGACCAACGTGGTGAAGCACGCCGACGCGACTGCGGTGAACGTCACCGTGCACTACGGTGACGACATGCTCGCGGTGACCGTGGAGGACGACGGGCGCGGCAACGCCACCAGCGGCCTGACCGGCACCGGCAGCGGTATCGACGGCATGCGGCGACGGGTCGAGTCGCTCGGCGGCACGCTGTCCGCAGGACCGCTGGATGGGCGCGGGTTTCGCGTACACGCGCGGATCCCCGTGGGTGGCAGGGAATGGGAGACGGCGAAGCCATGATCGATGTGGTCCTTGCGGACGACCAGGCACTTGTCCGCGGTGGTTTCCGCGCGTTGCTGGACGCGCAGCCCGACGTGCGCGTCGTCGCGGAGGCCGCGGACGGCGAGGAGGCGGTACGGCTCGTACGCGAGCATGTCCCGGAAGTCGTGCTCATGGACATCCGGATGCCGGGCACTGACGGCCTCGAGGCCACCAAGCAGATCGCGTCCGATGACCGGTTGTCGAAGACGCGGGTGATCATCCTCACCACCTTCGACCTGGACGAGTACGTCTTCGAGGCGCTGCGGGTGGGCGCGAGCGGCTTCCTGGTCAAGCACACCGAACCCACCGAGCT
>JBOHBN010000284.1:0-3262 GCA_050698355.1 Streptosporangiales bacterium
GGTCTGGAGCGCGTCCTGACGGCACTTGCATCATGACGCATCTGTGTCACTGGACTTCTCGGGGCATGCGCACGCTTGATGGCCTGGGCTTGCGCGTGGTCGCCGCTGGCTGGAGGTAGGGGCGGCATTGTGCGGGTATACGTCCCACGGTGGTGGGCCGGTGCGTGGTGGACGGGCGCGGGGTGTCACCCGAGCGTGATCAGCGGCGTGCGCGGACCGGGCCGAGTGGTCACAGGCAGGTTCCCGCGGTGAGTTTCTGGTTGCCACGGCCTGCCGAGGCTGTCGCATACCGTCGTGGTGGGTGAGATGCGCGGCACCGGTGGGAGCGTACGTTTCCCGACTCTTCTGGGCTAACGGCGACGACACGCCGGGGTTGGCTGTCCGTTTGCCGACTTATCTGGGCAAACGCACGGGGCGACTGGCCCAGCGACGGATTGCGATGCCGACACGCCGAGCCCCCAGCTACCGAGACTTCCCACGGTGGGTACGTGCTTGCCACGACCAGCAGGCCGTGGGAAGCACGTACTGGGTTACATAACGTGATCATTTCGGGGCCCGCTCCGAGCCTTCATGATCACCGAAATGGGGCGTACCTACTTGCCGATGTAGCCCTTGCTCTGCAGCCACTGCTTGGCGACCGTGTTGGGGTCATCCCCATCGACGTCCACCTTCTTGCTGAGCTGCTGGGAGACCTTGTTGGTCAGCGCCTTCGCGATCGGGTTCATCAGCTTCGCGATCTGTGGGTGCTTCTTGTTCACCGACTCGCGCACGTTCAACGCGGCATTGTACTGCGGGAAGAAGTGCTCGTCGTCGGTCAACACGGTCAGCCCCAGCGCGGGGATTCGGCCGTCGGTGCTGGCCGCCGCCTCCCCGAAGTTGCACGGGTTGCCCTTATCCACGGCGTTCATGATCGCGCCTTCCTGCAACAGCGCCTGGTTGCCCTTGGCGACCTTGAAACCGTAGGCCTTCTCCAGCCCTGGCAGGCCGTCACTGCGGTTCGCGAACTCGCTCGCCACGCACAGCGTCGCATTGCTCGGCTGGCTGTGCACCAGATTGGCGTAATCGGACAGCGTCTTGACGCCAAACTTGCTCGCCCTCTCCTTGGCGGCAACGATCGCGTAGGTGTCGTTGAGCTCCGACTGCTCGAGCCACGTGATGTGGTTCTTCTGCAGGTCCTCCTTTGCGACCGCCTGGTACTGCTTCTTCGCGTTCGGGATGGGTTTGTCGTGCTTCAAGTAGTTGATCCAGGCCGTGCCCGTGTACTCCCAGTACATGTCGATATCGCCGGAGGTCAGCGAGCGCCGAGCGGAGTTGCTGCCCTTCAGCCCGCAGTGGTCGTCGGCACTAGCGGTAGCTTCCTCCCTTTCATGATCACGGCGGCTCGGGGTTGAGCGGGTTGGAGCCGGTTTCGCCGGGTGACCTGCGAAGACGGGGGTGTCGGTGACTGGCGCCGGTGCGTTGATGGTGTATTACCTAGAAGTATGGCGAGTTTGGTGGGGAAGCGGCAGGGCGGGCGGACCTACTACTACCTGGTCGAGTCGGCGCGGGTCGGCGGGAAGCCGCGCATCGTCTCGCAGCGCTATCTGGGCTCGGCGGAGGAGATCGCGGCGCGGTTGAGCGAGTCCGGGCCGGGGGAGCCGGCGCGCAGCCGGCACCTGGCCTTCGGTGACCTCGCCGCGGTTTGGGGGGTGCTGGATCGGCTGGGCTATGCCGAGATCGTCGACGAGGTCGTCGGCCCGCGCCGGGCGGACGCGGCCGCGTCGGTTGGCACGTACCTGGCGTTGGCGTGCGCGAACCGGGTGGTGGCCCCGCGCTCGAAGCTGGCGTTCGCCGACTGGTGGGCCACCACCGCCGGGGACCGGATGGTCAAGCTGCCGTCCGCGGCGACCGATCATCGCCGGTTCTGGGACGCGATGGATGCCGTCGATGAGACCGCGCTCGTCGGCATCGAGCGCCGCCTCGCGGTGGCGATGGCGGCCAGGTTCGATCTGGGGTCCTCGGCGATGGCGCTGGACATGACGAACTTCGCGACCTTCATCGACTCCGCCAACGACCGCGCCCCGATCGCCCAACGCGGGCACGCCAAGCAGAAACGCGCCGACCTGCGCCTGGTCGGCCTCGGCATGGTCGTGACCCGCGACGGCGGGGTGCCGCTGGTCGGGCACGCCTACCCCGGCAACCGGCCCGACGCCGCGGTGTTTCCCGCCGTCGTCGACGAGCTCGTCGCCCGCTACCGGGCGATTGCCGCGGCCGACCAGGAACTCACCGTGGTCTTCGACGCCGGGCAGAACTCGGCGGCGAACTTCACCCACCTGGGCGACGTCGGCGTGCACTTCGTCGGCTCACTGCCCCCCAGCGACCACCCCGGCCTGCTGGCGATCCCGGCCCGGGCCCGCCGGGTGATCGACGCCGACCGTTACGGCGGGCTCACCGGCTACCAGACCCGCGTCGACGCGCTCGGCGCCGACCGCCGTGTCGTGCTCACCCACTCCCCGACGCTGCACGCCAAACAGTCCGCCGGGTTCGACCAGACCATCGCCAAGGCCACCCGGGCGCTGGCCGAACTCGCCACCGTGCTGAAGCGCGGGAAAGGCCGCCGCGACCGAGCCGGGATGCAAGCCGCCATCGACCGGATCACCCGCCCACGCTGGCTTCACCGCGTGCTCGACGTGCGCCTCACCGGTGAGAAACCCGCCGAGCTGCGGCTGACCTGGACGGTCGACACCAGCGCCCGCCGAGAACTGGAAACCGAGCTGTTCGGCAAACGCCTGCTCGTCACCGACCGCGAGGACTGGCCGGTCGCCGACATCGTCGCCGGCTACCGCTCCCAATCCGACGCCGAAGCCGGATTCCGGCAACTCAAAGACCCCCACGTCGTCTCGTTCTCCCCGATGCGGCACTGGACCGACTCCAAAATCCGGGTACACCTCTCCTACTGCGTCACCGCGCTGGCCGTCGCCCACCTGATGCGCCGCCAGGCCCGCCAGGCCGGGCTCGACCTCTCCGTCCGCGAACTCCTCGGCCAACTCGCCGGCATCGAAGAAACCGTGCTGCTCTACCCATCCACCGGCGGGCGCCCCCGCGCCCGCCGCATCCTCACCGAGATGAACCCCACCCAGCAGCGCCTCTACCAGATCTTCGAACTCGACCAGCGCGCCCCCACCCGATGACCAGTTAGGTACTACACCCCGCCACCCACGAAACCCACCCTGACCTGCACCGACGCCAATCAAGATCACACTAGCCAGGAAGGTACCGCTAG
>JBOHBN010000285.1:0-15740 GCA_050698355.1 Streptosporangiales bacterium
GTCGCGGCGTCGGGCACCGGCGCACAACACCTGATCTGCCTGCTCGATGCCGCGGGGGTCGGCGTACGGCACTGCCTCGGCGTCGGCGGGCGCGACCTCAGCGCGCCGGTCGGCGGGAGGTCGGCGCGGCAGGCGCTCGCGGCGCTCGCCGGCGGGACGGGCAGGTCGCCGACCGGCTGCGCGAGGAAGCGACCGCCGACGCCGAGGCAGTGCCGTACGCCCACGCCGGCCGCGTCGAGCAGGCACATCAGGTGCTGCGCGCCGGTGCCCGACGCCGCGACCAGGGACACCGGGCCGGGGGCGACGACGTTCGCGAAGCCGAGCCCGATACCGCCGACCACCGCCGTGCCGCAGTCCGGCCCCAGCACGAGCACGTCGCGCCGGGCGGCCTCGTCCTTGAGCGCGACCTCCTGCTCGACCGGTACGTTGTCGCTGAAGACCAGCACGCTCGCGCCGGCGCGTACGGCATCCATCGCCTCGGCGAATGCCCACTCGCCCGGCACCGACACCACGGCCAGCGGCGCGGGCTCGCGCGCGAGCGCGGCGCCGACCGTACGGGTGGGCGCCTCCGCGGGTCCGGTGGGACCGGACGGGCGGGCGGCGAGCAGCTCCTCGAGCCGGGCCAGCGCGGTCTCCACGGCTGCGCCGTGGGCGCAGCGGATCGCGACGACGAGGTCGTCCGGCCCGGCATCTTCTGGTGGTGCCAGGTCGAGGTCGCGGAGCAGGTCCGCGTTCAGCGGCGTACCCATCGCGACGAGCGCATCGGTTACCTCCGGCAACGCCGTCAGGTCGCGGCTCGCGCGCATCAGCGTCACCGAGTCGTGGTACGCCCCGCGCCGCACCTCAACGTGCACCGGGCCGCTGATGTGCTTGCCCCGCGACCGCATCGCGCGATCAGCTCCTTCGCTCATCGACACTCCCCTACGGCCGCCAGAAGCCCGGCGGCGAGGTCGCTACCCGAGGTGTGGCCCAGGGCGACCAGCGCGGCGTACGCCTCCCGTACCTCCGTGCCGGGGGGTGCGGCGAGCGCGTGCACCGCGTCGACCACGGGCCGCGCGGCGATACCCCTGCCAGCCAGGTCGAGCAGCGCGGCGGACAGCGCCGTCGTACGGGTCACCGCTGCACGAGTCAGGTCCGCCGCCATCCGATCCACCTCGCCCTGCCGCTCCGTCGGCAGCACCGCCCGCATGCCGAGCAGCAGGCCGACGACAGCGTCGTCGCCGCCCGGCGTCAGCCCGGGTCCGTAGCCGAGCATGCCGCTGACCGACGCGACGCCAGCACCGGTGACCGCGATTGCAGGGACATGCAGCTCGGCGAGCGCGGCGATCGACGCCGCGTCCGGCCGGACGGCCCCGCGTCGGACCTCCGCCGGATCCCACCAGCGCGATACCCGCCACTCCTGCGGCCCGCAGCGCACGACGCCGGAACCCACGGTGACCGGATCCCCCGGCGACAGCCGCGGTACGGGCTGCCCTGCGGGCAGCACGCAGCCGACCGGCAGCCGCGCCGCGTCACCGCGCAGGAGCCCAAGCACCGGCGGCACCTGCCAGCCCGGGAACCGCGGCAGCCGCACGTACACCGCGTACGGCCCCGCGCCGACGACCTCACCGCGCAGGGGCGGACCCACCAGCTGTGCTCGCAGCGCGGTGCTCGCCGCGATCGGTACGTACGTGCTCTTGCCGTACGCGCCGCGGGGCGCAATCCTGCCTGTGATCTCGCGCGAAGGAGTCGACGTGGCGCTCGGATGGAAGCTGTACAGGGACGGCAGGACCCCACCGCCGGGCGAGGCCGTACGCCCCGGCGAGCGGCTGTCCTGGGGGCGCACGGTCGGGTTCGGCGCCCAGCACGTGGTGGCGATGTTCGGCGCCACGTTCGTGTTCCCGCTCGTCATGGGCCTCGACCCCAACCTCGCCATCTTCTGCTCCGGCTTCGCCACGATCCTCTTCCTGCTCATCGTGAAGGGCAAGATCCCGAGCTACCTCGGTACGAGCGGGTCGTTCGTCGGCGGCGTCGTCGCCATCCGCGCCGCAGGCGGCACCGACGCGACCGTGACCGGCGCCATCCTCGTCTCCGGCGCGGTGCTCGCTGCGGTCGGCCTGCTCGTCCACTTCGCGGGCGGCCGCATCGTGCAGAAGGTGCTGCCGCCCGCGGTGACCGGCGCGGTCGTCATGCTCATCGGCTTCAACCTGGCGCCCGTCGTGGCCAGCACGTACTGGCCACAGGACCAGTGGGTCGCGCTCGCCACCATGGCTGTCGTCATTCTCGTCTCCGTCGCCGGAAAGGGTTTCATCTCGCGACTCTCCGTGCTCGTCGGCCTGGTCTTCGGCTACGCCCTGTCCTGGGTGCTCGACCTGACGACCGGGCCGATCACCTCGTACACCGCGGCAGTCGACAAGGTGACCACACACATGCGGGTCGACTGGTCGAACGTGCACGACGCGCCGTGGGTGGGGTTGCCGACCTTCCACGGCCCCGACTTCAAGACCTCGGCCGTGCTGCTCATCCTGCCGTCGGTCATCGCGCTCATCGCGGAGAACACCGGCCACGTCAAGGCGGTCAGCGAGATGACCCGCGACGACCTCGACCCGCATCTCGGGCGGGCGCTGTTCGCCGACGGCCTGAGCACCGGGCTCGCGAGCGCCGTCGGCGGGTCGCCGACGACGACGTACGCGGAGAACATCGGCGTCATGGCAGCGACCCGGGTGTACTCCACAGCCGCCTACTACGTCGCCGCGCTCGTGGCGATCGCGTTCGGGCTCATCCCGAAGTTCGGCGCGATCGTGTCCGCGGCTCCCGGCGGCGTGCTCGGCGGCATCACCGTCGTGCTGTACGGGATGATCGGCCTCATCGGCGCGAAGATCTGGATCGAGAACCGCGTGAACCTCGCCAACCCGATCAACCTGGCTCCGCTCGCGGCGGGGATCGTGGCGGCGATCGGCAACGTGTCGATGCAGATCACCGACGACTTCAGCCTTACCGGTATCGCGCTCGGCACCATCATCGCCGTACTCGGCTACCACCTCGTACGGGCGGTCGCGCCGCGCGACATGGTGCGGCAGGCGTCCGTACCGGCCCAGGTCGCCGCCCAGGGTGAGGGTGCGGCGATCGTGGTGCACGAGCCCGACACCGATCTCGCGGCCGACGAGGGCAGCGCCGGCCGGCCACGATCGGGCGCGGAATGAAGCCCGCGCCCTTCACCTACCACCGGCCGACCAGCGTCGCAGACGCGGTCGCCACGCTCGCCGAGGTGGGCGGCGAGGGCAAGGTGCTCGCCGGTGGGCAGAGCCTGGTGCCGCTGCTGTCGATGCGGCTGGCCGCGCCCGAGCACCTCGTCGACATCAACACCGTCCCCGGCCTGGACCGCATCGAGGTCACCGCCGACGGGGTAAGCATCGGTGCGCTCGTCCGCGACACGGCGGTGGAGAAGGACGACGAGGCCTGCACGGTGCTTCCGCTGCTGCGGCAGGGCCTGGCGTACGTCGGCCATCCGACCATCCGCAACCGCGGCACGGTGGTCGGAAGCATCTGCCACGCCGACCCCGCCGCCGAGATGCCCGCCGTCCTCGCGTTGCTGGACGGCAGGCTGGTGGCCGCGTCGGCCGCCGGCGAGCGTGAGGTGCCGGCGAGCGAGCTGTTCACCGGGCCGCTGGAGACCTCGCTGCGCGCGGACGAGCTGGCCACGGCTGCGGTGTTCCCCGTGCCGCGCGGCCGCGTCGGCACGGCCGTGGTCGAGGTCGCCAGGAGGCACGGCGACTACGCGGTGTGCGGTGTTGCTGCCCTGGTCGAGCTGACCGGAGGCGGTGACGTCGCGGATGCGCGTGCGGCGTACATTTCCGTCGCCGACCGCCCTGTCGTCCTGGATTTCGCGAGCGTGGGCGGTGACTGGCAAGCCGCCGCGGCGCGCGCCCGTGAACGGTTCCCGTGTACCGGCGACATCCACGCGAGCGCGGACTACCGCCGGCACCTCGTAGGGGTGCTCACCAAGCGGACGCTGGCCGCCGCGGCGGCGAACGCCGCTAGCTAGCTAGCGAGCGTCTCGCAGAGGTTCTCCATCCGTCCGTTGCCCTCGGTCAGGACGCGGTGACCGCTCGCGTCGGCCGAGACGACGTAGCCGTGTCCGGTCACGACGTAGATGCCGGGGTCGGGGTCGTCGCCCGGATGCAGGTACGCGGCGAAGTGCCCGCCGATGAGCCGCAGTGACCAGCTGCCGTCCTGCCCGTAGACGAAGTCGCCGCGTCCGGTGAGGTTGCGCACGACCGACTTGCCCGTCTCGGTGTTGGTGAACTTCACGACGAGCAGTCCGGTCCACTCCTCGCGCTTGTGCGACCCGTCCGGGTAGGTCTCCGTGACGCGGTAGCGCTCGTGGTCGCGTACGGCGTGGCTGAACACCTCGAAGTCGCACGCCGTGCCCGCGGGTGCGGTGACGTCCGGCTGCTCGTACGGGGTCCAGGGGGACTGCTCCTCGGCGGACGCGGTGCCGCCGCTGACCCCGACGATGAGCGCCGCTGCTGCGAGCGCGCAGGCCATTCGCTTGACCATGAGGTCTCCTAACCGGTTATCGATCATTTTCCAGTTAGGAGGAGATCACGCGGAGGGGTCACGGTTCAAGGCACAATTGAAGGGTGCACTGGGTCGAGGTCGAGGGCTTCCAGGTGCCGGTATGCCTTGGCGGGCACCCGGCGCTGGACTTCTGCAACACCTGGGCGGGTTGGAAGGAGCTGCCGGAGCCTGGGAACGAGTGGCTGAAGGACTACGCCACGTTCACGGTGTGGGCCCAGCACGCCGGGCTGCTGACGGCGGCCGGCTCGCAACGGCTACGGGCACGTGCCCGCCGAAACCGGGATGGAGCAGCGCAGGTGCTAGCCGGCGCCCGCCGCCTGCGTACGGTCCTGCATAGCGCGGTCCTCGACCCGACGGACGAGAGCGCGCTCGGTGCCGTGACGGGCTTCGTGCGCCGGGCGTCGGCGGTGGCCGCGCTGCAGCCGGGGCCGGTGCCGGCCTGGCAGGTGTCGGATTCGACCGACCTCGAGCGCCCGGTGCACGCGACGGCGCTCGCGGCCCGGGACCTGCTCACCTCGCCGGTCCTTCCGGTCGTACGCACGTGTCCCGGTCACGGCTGCGGATGGCTGTTCATCGACCGTAGCGGCCGGCGGCGCTGGTGCAGCATGAGCGCGTGCGGCAACCGCGCCAAGGTCCGCGCATACGCCGAACGTCACCGAAACGAGTAATGGTCTCCTTGGTAGCCACCGTCGGCGAGGCCCGCCAGCCGTTCGAAGACGTTGCCGCTCGCCCGGTCGCCGCGGCGCCACACCGACACTGCCATCGCCGCAGCGTACAGCGGCAGGAACGGCAGGCCGCCGCACGCTGCCCACTGGTTGGCGTGCCGCTCCTCGTGCCGCAGGAGGAGCGGCCGTCTCGTAAGCCACGATGCCGGGCGGCCGGTGACCACGACCGATCCCACCGTGAAGGCGCGGGCAATGGGGAAGCTCGGCCGGTACCCGCCGGCGAGCAGCAGGCCGCGCGGTCCGGGTACGACCTCAGCTCGGCCTACCGCGGCGACCAGCAGACCGAACGGCGTGGACAGGTTCAGCCAGTTCGCCACCCGTCGTACCTGCCATGACCGCATGCCCCGATTCTGACGGATAGTGGGCGGAGAACGTAGCGCCACTTGACAGGGCGAGCGGGCAGGTGCTCGGCTCTCGTCCAGCGAGGGAGCGAGTACATGAGTGAGCAACGAATGCCCGTGACGCTACGGGTAAACGGTGTACGACACGACGTCGAGGTTCCAGTACGTACGCTGCTGTCCGACCTGCTGCGGCACGAGCTGGGGCTTACCGGAACGCACGTCGGGTGCGAGCACGGGGTGTGCGGTGCGTGCACGGTGCTGCTCGACGGCGACCCGGTGCGTTCCTGCCTGCTGCTCGCGCCGGTCGTGGACGGTCACGACGTGGCGACGGTCGAGGGGTTGGCCCCGCCCGACGGCGCCATGCACCCGGTGCAGCAGGCATTCCAGGACTGTCATGGGCTGCAGTGCGGCTTCTGCACGCCCGGCTTCCTCACCACGATCACGGCGTACCTGCGTGACCACCCTGACCCGACGCGTGAGGAGGCGCGGGAGGCGATCAGCGGCAACCTGTGCCGGTGCACCGGGTACCAGGGCATCGTCGCGTCGGTGCTCCGCGCCGCCGAGCTGCAACGCACAACCACCTCGTGATCATGAAAGTTCGACGTAGCCAGAGCTACGAGGATGTTTCATGATCACGGGAACGAAGCTGTTCGGGGAGCCGGTCGCGCGGGTCGAGGACCCGCGCCTGCTCACCGGCCGCGGCCGCTTCCTGGACGACCTCGGGCACGACGCGCTCGCCGCGGCGTTCGTACGCAGCCCGCACGCGCACGCGCGCATCACCGACATCGACGTCACCGGCGCGCTCGGCGTGGAAGGCGTGGTCGCCGTCTACACCTACGACGACCTCGCCGACGACACGTCCTGTGCGGTCGCGGAGCCGCTTCCGGTCCTCATCCCCCATCCCGCGCTGCACGCGCCGCGCACCCCGTACGCCCTGGCCAGGGACGAGGTCAACCACGTCGGCGAGGCGGTCGCGATGGTCGTCGCGACCGACCGGTACGTGGCCGAGGACGCCTGCGACCGGATCGACGTGAGCTACGACGAGCTGCCCGTGGTCGTGGGCATCGAGGCCTCCAGGCATGCCGAGCACACCGTGCACGACGGCGTACCCGACAACGTCGCCGCGCACCTCGTACAGGAGGTCGGCGACGTCGAGGCCGCCCTCGCCGCCTCCCCGCACGTGCTCGACCTCGACCTGCACGTGGAGCGCAGTGCGTCCACGCCGCTGGAGGGCAAGGGCGTCTACGCGCGGTGGGAGGACGCCGACGGGTCCTTGCGCGTCTACTCGTCCACCCAGGCGTCGACATCGGTACGCGCCGCGGTCGCCGCGCGGCTCGGCCTGCCGCAGACCAAGGTGGATTGCGTCGCGCCCGACATCGGCGGCGGGTTCGGCGTGAAGATCGTCCACCCGTGGCCGGAGGAGGTGCTCGTGCCGTGGGCCGCGCGCAAGCTCGGCGCGCTCGGCTACCCGCCCGCGGTCAAGTGGGCCGAGGACCGCCGCGAGCACTTCGTGTCCAGCGCGCACGAGCGCGGTCAGGACCAGCACGTGCGGGTCGGGTTCGACGACGACGGGCGGCTGCGTGCACTCGACGTCACGTTCTGGCACGACAACGGCGCCTACACCCCGTACGGCATCATCATCCCGATCGTCACGTCCACACAGCTGCTCGGCCCGTACAAGCCGGGCGCCTACCGCTGCGAGTTCCGGTCGATGTACACCAACACGGTGCTGGTCACGCCGTACCGCGGCGCGGGCAGGCCGCAGGGCGTGTACGCGATGGAGCGGACGATGGACGCGATCGCCCGCGAGCTCGGCCTCGACCGCACGCAGGTGCGCGCCCGCAACCTCATCCAGCCGGACGAGATGCCCTACGACCATCATCTGACGTTCCAGGACGGCCGTCCGCTGGTTTACGACTCCGGCGACTACCCCGCGGTCCTGGCGAAGCTGAAGCAGCTGGTCGACTGGGACGATTTCGAGGCGTATCGCGAGCGTGCGCTTGCCGAGGGGCGCCGGGTCGGCATCGGCATCGGCTGCTACGTCGAGGGCACAGGTGTAGGGCCGTACGAGGGCTCGCACGTCCAGGTCGACACGGCGGGCAAGGTGCGCGTGGCGACCGGCCTTACCACCCAGGGACAGGGCCACTTCACCTCGCTTGCGCAGATCGCCGCGGACGAGCTCGGCGTACCGCTCGCGGACGTCGAGGTGGTCACGGGGGATACCCGCAGGTTCGGGTACGCGGTCGGCACATTCGCCTCGCGTACCGCGGTCACCAGCGGTTCTGCGGTGGCGCTGGCCGCGCGCAAGGTGCGGGAGAAGGCGCTGCGCGTTGCGGGCGAGGCGCTGGAGGCCGACCCGCGCGACCTGGAGATCGTCGACGGCACGGTGCGCGTACGCGGCGCGCCGGGCTCGGCGGTGCCGCTGGGCACGGTCGCGGTGCTGTCCAACCCGCTGCGGTACTCCTTCGACGAGAACACTGCGGCCGCGACGCAGTTCGCCTCGACCAACCACGGCGGCCCGCCGGTCGCGCCCGGTGACGCGCCGGGACTCGAGGGGACGGACTTCTACTCACCCGAGCGGTCGACGTTCGCCGCGGGCATGCACGCGGTCGTGGTCGAGACCGACCCGGACACCGCGGAGGTGCGCATCCTGCGGTACTGCGTCGTGCACGACTGCGGCCGGCTGATCAACCCGCGCATCGTCGAGGGCCAGATCAGCGGCGGTGTCGCGCAGGGTGTGGGCGGCGCGCTGTACGAGCGGATGGAGTACGACGAGGGTGGCCAGCTGGTCAACGCCTCGTTCATGGACTTCCTGATGCCGTACGCGTCCGAGGTGCCCGAGACGATCGAGATCGATCACCTGGAGACGCCGTCCCCGCTCAACCCGCTGGGGGTCAAGGGCGCCGGTGAGGCCGGTGTGATCCCGTCCGCCGCGGTGTTCGCCTCGGCCATCGAGGACGCCGAGGGCTTCCCCATCACGCGGATGCCTGTCAGCCCGAGCGAGCTGTTCGGCCTGCGCAAGCGGCACGCATGAGGGTGATAGGCGATGGGCTTGTGCACGCGGACTCCGCGCGCGTGCACGCAGCGCTGGCCGACCCCGCCGTGCTCGTGCGGGCGATCCCCGGCTGCCAGTCGGTGCGGGTGGCGGGTGACGGCCGGTACGCGCTGGCGGTGACGGCCGCGGTGGCGTCGGTCGAGGGCACGTACGACGGCGAGGTTGTCGTCACCGAACGCGAGCCCGACGGGTTCGGGGTACACGTGGATGCCAGCGGCGCCCCCGGCAGCGTGGACGCGTCCGTACGCGTGCGCCTCTCTGCAGCAGATGGCGGGACGCTGGTCGCGTACGAGGTCGACGCGACCGTCGGCGGCAAACTCGGCGGCGTTGGTCGGCGGCTGCTGGAGAGCGCGGCGCAACAGCTCCTCACCGGCTTCCTCGTTGCCGTCGACCGCCAGCTCACCGCCTCACACCTCCCCGCATTGTCAGTGCCTCGTCGAGCTATAGCTCCACGACGCACTGACAAGACGGTGATTCGTGAGGCGGTGACGGTTGGTGCCGCGGCCGCGGTGGGCTTCGTAGTGGGCTGGTGGGCTCGGTGCAGGTACGTATCGGGATAGACACCGGCGGAACGTTCACCGACGTCGTCGCCGTCGACGAGGAGACCGGCACGGTCGTCAGCACCAAGACACCGTCCACGCCCGCCGACCCGGCCGACGGCTTCATCGCCGGCATGGACAAGGTGCTGCGCCGTCTGGAGTCCGACGCCGGAGCGGTGTCCGCCGTCAGCCACGGCACCACCGTCGCGACCAACCAGCTGCTCGAGGGCGCCACGGGCAACCTCGGCTTCGTCACCACCGAGGGCTACCGGCACGTGCTCGAGATCGGCCGCCAGGCGGTGCCGGATGGGTACGGCAACTCGTACTTCTGGGTGAAGCCGCCGCGGATCGTGCCGGTCGACCGGGTCCGCACGGTCGGCGGCCGGCTCGCCGCGGATGGCACCGAGATCCGCCCGTTCGATGAGCAGCAGGCCGCTGCGGCCGCGCGGTGGTTCCGCGACCACGGCGTCACGGCGATCGGCGTGTGCTTCCTGCACTCGTACGCCGATCCCGCGCACGAGCGCCGCATGCGCGAGGCGCTGGCACGCGAGCACCCGGATGCCGTGGTGAGCCTCTCCAGCGACGTGCTGCGCGAGTACCGCGAGTACGAACGCAGCGTCACCACTCTCGTCGACGCCGCGGTGAAGCCGGGCATCGGCGCGTACCTGGCGAACGTGGTGCGCCGGCTCTCCGGATACGGGAACGGGGAGCCGCCCTTCTACGTGATGAAGTCCAACGGCGGCGTCCTCTCCGCGAGCGAGGTCGTGCACCACCCGATCAGCACAGTGCTGTCCGGCCCGGCCGCGGGTGCTCTGGGCGCCGCGCTCGTCGCCCAGCACGCCGGGCTCGACTCGGTGCTCACGCTCGACGGCGGCGGGACGTCGACCGACGTGGCGGTCATCGAGGACGGGCACCCCGCGTTGACGACCGAGGGCGGGATCGGCGCATACCCCACGAAGATCCCGATGATCGACCTCGTGACCGTCGGCGCGGGTGGCGGGTCGGTTGCCTGGGTGAGCCCCGAGGGCACCCTGAAGGTCGGACCGCGCTCGGCCGGCGCGCACCCGGGACCGCTGTGTTACGGGCAGGGCGGCAGCGAGCCGACGATCACCGACGCGTACGCGGTGCTCGGCCGGCTCCCGCCGCGGCTGCTCGGCGGCGAGATCGAGCTGGACATCGACGCGGCTGCCAAGGAGCTACGGGCGCTCGCCGGCCGCCTCGGGCTCGGCCTGGCGCGACTGGCCACCGGCATCATCGAGGTGTCCGCGTGGAACCAGGGCAACGCGTTACGCCGGATCACCGTCAGTCGCGGGCACGACGTCCGCGACTTCCGCCTGGTCGCGTTCGGCGGGTCGGGACCGCTGTTCGCCTGCCAGCTCGTCGACGTGCTCGGGCTGCGCGGTGTGCTCGTACCGCCGGATCCCGGGAACGTGTCCGCGTACGGGCTGCTGACCGTCGACGTACGCCTGGATTACGTACGGACGCAGGTGTCCCGGCAGGATGAGCTGGACCGCGCGACCGTGCAGGCGGTGTACGACGACCTGCAGGCGACTGCCGACGCGGCGCTTGCCCGGGAGGGGTTCGCGCCCGCCGAGCGGGCGTTCCTGCGCACTGCCGACCTGCGGTACGCGGGGCAGGCGTTCGAGGTGCGTGTCGACGTCCTTGACGGCCCAGTCGACAGCACGCTCGTGGCGCGGGCGGCGGAGGCCTTCCACGCTGAACACCGCCGGTTGTACGGCTACGACTTCGCGGCGGACGCGCGGCAGCAGGTGGAGTGGGTCAACCTGCGGGTCACCGGCATCGGCCCCATCCGCAAGCCCGGGCTGCCGGAGGTCGCGTGCGGCGTCGGCGCGGAGGCCGCGCGGGCGGGCAGCAGGCAGGTGTACTTCGATGGCTGGACCGAGACCCCCACGTACGACCGGGCGCGGCTCGGCGCCGCTGACGTGGTGGCCGGCCCCGCCGTGGTCGAGGAGTTCGGCTCCACCGTCCCGGTCCATCCCGGGTTCCAGGCAGCCCTCGACCGTTCGGGCAACCTGCACATCACCCGGAGGGCGGCCGGGTGAGGCAGCATCCCTACGGCTACCGACTGACGAACGTGACGGCGCCGGATCCGGTGCTCGTCGAGATCGTCTCCGGCTACCTCGCCAGCGTGGAAGCCGAGGTCGAAACCGCGATCGCCCGCACCTCGCGGTCACCGATGATCCGCGACGCGCACGACTTCCGCGCGGGCATCCACGACCGGCACCTGCGCAAGCTCACCGGCAGGTCGTACTCCGCGCTGGTCCACCCGGTCGCCCGCGACTTCCCGCCCGACACCATGCGCCCGGGCGACGTGTACTTCCACAACGACGTGTACACGTCCGAGGGCGGCATCGGCCACCTGCCCGACCTGTGCGTCACGGTGCCGGTCTTCCACGCCAGCGGCGTGGTCGCGTACGTGCAGGCGTTCGGTCACCACGACGACATCGGCGGCGGCGTGCCCGGCTCGATGCCGTCGACCGCGCGCAGCGTGTTCGAGGAGGGCCTGATGGTGCCGCCGATCAAGCTGTACGACGCGGGCGTACGCAACGAGGCCGCGCTCACCATCATGGTGCGCAACTCGCGCACGCCCGACAGCCTCGCCGCCGACCTGGACGCGGAGTGCTCGGCGTGCCTGATGGGCGCACGCCGGCTGGCCGAGCTGTTCGAACGGTACGGCGCCGCGACCGTCGAGGCGTGCTTCGACGCGGTTCTCGACAACACGACCGAGACGTTCCGCCGCGAGGTGCTCGCGCGCATCCCGCCGGGCACGTACACCTGGGAGGACTACGCCGAGCACGACGGTGTCGACGAGCCACGGCTGCATGCCCAACGCATCACGCTCACCCGGCGCCCGCCCGACGACGCGGAGGGCGCCCCGCTCGTCATCGACTTCACCGGTACGGGACGGCAGGCGCGCGGCCCGATCAACCACGCCGGCGACTACGCCGACGGTGCCTTCCTGAAGAAGTGGCTGGCGCCGATCCTGCGCAACCTGGCGGAGACGCCCGATCGGATGGCCGAGCTCGACGTCAACGAGGGCGTCGTGCCGCTCATCGAGATGCGGTTCCCGGACAAGGGCACGCTGCTCACACCCGTCCATCCGGCACCGACCAACGCGCGCACGTTCGTCATCCTGCGCCTGCTGGGCGTTCTCGCCGGCGCGCTCGCCAAGGCGGTCGGCGGCGCGATGCCGGCCGACCAGGAGACGATCCGCTACACGGGCGTGTACGGCGCCGATGCCGACGGCAGGCCGTACCTGATGCGCGAGGTGCTCGGCGGTGGCTCGGGCGGTCGCCCGTACGCCGACGGCGAGGACACCATCCACGTCGTGCCCGACTCGCGCAACCTGCCCACCGAGTTCGCCGAGGGCCGGTTCCCGTACGTCGTCGAGTCGCTGGCGCTCGCCGTCGACTCCGGCGGTCCCGGCCTGCACCGCGGCGGCCTCGGCTACGACAAGCACATCCGGATGCTCCGCGACGCCCACTTCATGTCGATCGCGGACCGTTCGATCCTCGCCTGCTGGGGCGTGCAGGGCGGCCGGGCGGGCAGGCCGTTCGCGGTCACGATCCACCCCGGCGGGCGCAACGAGCGCGAGGTCGGTGCGCTCGCCGACGCCGAGCCCGTACGCGCCGGTGAGGTGATCCGCATCCGCACCACCGGCGGTGGCGGCTGGGGTGACCCGCTCGACCGCCCGTACGAGACCGTCCTGCGTGACGTGCGCTGGGGCAAGGTGTCGATCGCCGCCGCCCGCGACGACTACGGCATCGTCCTGACCGGTGCACAGGACAACCCTCGCCTCTACGAGCGGGCGTCCGACACCCTCCGCGCCCGGCTGCGAGCGCAGCGCGCCGATGGCCGGCCGTTATTCGACCGCGGTCCCGGCTACGCCCGCCTCTCCGGCGGCGTCCCGGCCCCGGACGTCGACTGGCTGTAGCTGCCGCTACCTATCCGACGCGCTGCACCAGTTGCACGGGATGCCCGTCCGGGTCCTCGACGAAGGCGACGCGGAGCCGCCCCTCCAGGAACGGATGCGGTGCCGCATGATCGGTGGCACCCGCGCGACGTGCCATCGCGTAGGCACTGTCCACGTCGTCGGTCCACAAGGTGATGCAGGCGCGGTGACCACTGGAAACCGGTTGATGCCGTGACTCTCCGCTGCGGGCCCAGGAAGCGCCAAACCGAGAGTGAAACCGCCGAGTGCCATCTCCACCTTCACAGGCGAGTCCGCGCTCGTACGGAAGGTCTCCCGGAAGCCGAACCGCCCGTAGAACGCGGCGGCACGCTCGCAATCGGCGACGAACAGGATCACCTGCGGGTCGGTGAACTGAACGTCGACGTGCTCGGGCAGTTGGCTCGTAGTCATCTTTCTCCTCGGGCGATCGTGGCGACTGTTGCCGCCGGGCTGTCACAACAATGACGGCCGTCCGGGGACGAAATCGACAGCCGCCCCTACAACTGCACGCCGCGGGTCAGCGCGCCGTCGACGAGCATGTTCGCGCCGGTCATGCGGCTCGCCGCCGGGCTGGCGAGGAACACCGCTGCCCGGGCGATCTCGTCCGGCTTCCCCATTCGGCCGGTCGGGTTCAGGCCCATCGCATACTTGAACAGTTCCGGGTCGCCCTGCTCGACGTTCGCCCAGATACCGCCCGTGAAGTACGTGTTGCCGGGCGAGATGCTGTTCGCCCGGATGCCCTTGCCGGCCAGCTGGTACGCGAGCCCCTGGGTGTAGTGCGCGACAGCTGCCTTGAACGTCCCGTACGGGCCCGCCGCGAAGTCGATCTCCCTGGCCGAGACGCTCGACACCGTCACGATCGAGGCCCCGTCGCTACGTTCCAGGTACGGCATCGCGGCGTTGACCAGGCGGACGCTGCCCATCATGTCGACCTCGAAGCTGCGCTGCCAGTTCGCCTCCTCGTCGGGTATCGCGAGTGCGCTCACGTTCGCGACCACGATGTCCAGGCCGCCGAGGTCGCTCGCGCTGTCGTCGACCCATCGCTTCAGCGCGGCGCCGTCGGCGACGTCGAGCGGTGCGCCCGTCGCGGTGACACCTCGCCCGCGTAGCTCCTTGACCAGCCCGGTCACGTCGGCCTCAGTGCGGGCGCAGAACCCGACTGATGCGCCCTCGTCGGCGAACGCCTCGACGATCGCCCGTCCGATGCCCTTGGTCCCGCCGGTAACGACGGCGCGCAGGCCGTCAAGCTGGAGATCCATCTCTCACCAACCTCAAACCGATCAGATAGTCCCGGCCAGGTCACGCAGGTGCGCGTGCATCCCGTCGTACGCGGCGACCTCTGGCAGCAGCGCCTTGGCCACCTTGACCACGGAGCTGTAGTTCGCGTCGCAGACATTCGCGAGCGGTGCCTCGGCAATCTGGGTTAGCAGCTGGTACGCGTCCAGCTCGTCCAACCCGTGCAGCTCACCCAGCCACCCTCCGAGCTCGGCCTGGGCGATCCGCCATGCGTCCTCCAACGGGCGGCTGGATCCGACAACGGCGATCTGCTCGTCGTCCTCGATCCGCGGCCACGCCGGTGCCTGTCCCTTGACCAGCTCGACGATGAGCGTCACGTCCATCGCGCCTTCGACGGCCGTGCCGCAGGCCTCGCCCTCGCCCTGTCGGTAGTGCCCGTCGCCGACGGAGAACAGCGCGCCCTCCACGTTCACCCCGAGATAGCAGGTCGACCCGGCGCGCATCAGCGGCGTGTCCATGTGGCCGCCGAACCTGTCCGGCACCAGCGATGACCGCGCTTCGAGCCCGGTGGGTGCGACGCCCACCGTCCCCAGCATCGGCGCGATCGGCAGGTCGAGCACGTGCTCGCTGCCCTGGGCGGCGAAGGCCACGGTGCCGCGCGCGCGATCCAGCTGGTAGATCCAGGTCCTTTCCTGCAGCGGGTGCTGCAGCGTCACCGTACGGTCGGTGCTCGTCAGGCCACCGAAGAACGGGATGGTCGACGAGGCGGCCCAGTCGCGCGCGGGCGTGAGGTCCACGAAATGGAGCGCGAGCGTGTCCCCCACCTCCGCCCCCTCGACGTAGAAGGGCCCGGTCTGCGGGTTCACGAAGGGCATGGTCAGAGCTTCGCTGGGCTTGTCTGTGGTTCTCGTGAGCTTGCCGCCGAACGCGTCCTCCGTCCACAGTCGCAGTGCTGTTCCCGGCCTCAGCCTGCGCACCGGCGCGTACCCGCCGAAGGTCCACGCGTACTGGTCCGGCGTGGGGGTGAACGGGATGACCTCCATGCGGTGCCTCCTTCAAGAGCTCAGTCGCGCAAGGATACGTACGACCGATCGAGCTCCTCGACGCTGCGGACGCCGAGCAGCTGCATCGTGCGGCCCAACTCCTCGGCGAGTATCGCGATGGCACGCTCGACTCCGCGCTCGCCGCCGGCCATGAGCCCGTACAGGTACGCCCGCCCGACCAGGCAGCCGCGGGCACCGAGTGCGAGGCCGGCGACCACGTCCGCGCCGTGCATGATGCCGCTGTCGAGGAGAACATCGACACGGTCGC
>JBOHBN010000286.1:0-20794 GCA_050698355.1 Streptosporangiales bacterium
GGGTGACCGTGCTTAGTGACGGTTACCCGCGCATGCGTACTCTCGACATCCGCGACCAGCTCGGACAGCCGGTTACGGACATCAGCCAGCGGCAACTCGCTCATAGCCATAAGTATAGGCAATCTCCGTGCTTGTGGCCAGCGGCGGCCGCGAGTTTAGGGAGCCAGGCCGGTGACCAGCACGTTGTAGAACAGCTCCCGCGGCAACACCCTCGCGAGCACCTTGCTGTCCACCGCGGACAGCGCCTGCCAAGCGCGGTAGGCGAACGTCGCCCAACCGAGGCCGAGCCGGTCGGGATTGACCGCCGCCTCGAAGGTGCGTACCGGCCACCCGAACAGTGCCGCGACAAGCTCCTCGGTCGACGTGCCCACCTCCACAGCTCCCGCGCGCAGGCAGGTGCGGGCGAGCTCACCGGGATCGAAGGTGTGCAGGTCGACGACCCACTCCAGCGCGGCGGCCTCGGACTGGTCGGCCAGCTCCTGCTGGGACCGCGCCCACCGGTCGCGCAGCATCGGCAGCCCGGTGACCCGCGTGGTCGCCCGCCACGTCAACCGTCCGAGGCGCCGGGCGTAGAAGTCGCCGATCGTCGTCGGCTCGCCCGCGAACACGAACCGGCCGCCGGGCTTCAGCACACGCACGACCTCGCGGATCGCCTGCTCGACGTCGGGGAGGTGGTGCAGCACCGCGTGACCCAGGACGAGGTCGAACGTGTCGTCGTCGTACGGGATCCGCTCGGCGTCGGCGACCCGCCCGTCGATGGTGAAGCCCAGCTGCTCGGCGTTGCGCTGCGCCGCCTTGACCATCCCCGGGCTGATGTCGGTGACGTGCCCCTCGTCCAGGATGCCGGCCTGCTTCAGGTTCAGCAGGAAGAACCCGGTGCCGCAGCCGAGTTCGAGCGCCGTGCCGTACGGCCAGCCGTGCCGTCCCGCGATGGCGGCGAACCGGTCACTGGCGTACGCGATGCAACGCTCGTCGAACGAGATCGACCACTTGTCGTCGTACGTCACCGACTCCCAGTCGTGGTAGACGACGTTCGCCCATTTCGGATCGGTCACTCAGCGTCCCTTGAACTCCGGCTTGGTCTTGCCCAGGAACGCCGCGAAGCCGGCCCGCTTGTCCTCGGTCGCGAACAGGCCCGCGAAGTGCGCCCGCTCTATCTCCAGGCCGCTGCCCAGGTCGACGTCGAGGCCGCGGTCGATGGCGTCCTTGGCCGCGCTCAGCGCGGCACCGGGGCCGGAAGCGAACCGCGCGGCCCACGAGCGTGCCGTCTCGTACACGTCGGCCGCGGGGACCACCGCGTCGACGAGACCCATGCCGAGCGCCTCGGTGGCGTCGGCGTGCCGGCCGCTGAAGATCAGGTCCTTCGCCTTCGCCGGGCCGACGAGGCGCGCGAGCCGCTGCGTGCCGCCCGCGCCGGGAATGATGCCGAGCTGGATCTCCGGCTGGCCGAGCTTCGCGTCGTCGGCGGCCACCCGGAAGTCGCAGGCGAGCGCCAGCTCGCAGCCACCGCCGAGGGCGTACCCGGTGATCGCGGCGATGACCGGCTTGGGGGTGCGGGCGAGCGCAGTGAACGCCTCCTGCAACGCTCGGGAGTGCTCGGCCATGTCCGCGTACGACATGGCGTCCATCTCCTTGATGTCCGCGCCGGCGGCGAACACCTTCTCGCCGCCGTAGACGACCACGGCATGCACGTCCGCACGGGAGGCGCACTCGGAGGCAGCGGTGCGGATCTCGCCCTGCAGCTGCCGGTTGAGCGCGTTCATCTTGGGCCGATCCAGCCGGATCGTGCCGACGCCGTCGCCGACCTCGACTCGTACGAACTCCATCGTGACTCCCCTACCCGCCTGCCCGCTGGCAACGGCGCGAGCCTACTTGCCGCGGCGAGTCACCACCCCGGGCGGGCGGGACGAGAGCGCGGAGAGACACTCGAAAGAGATGCGATCCTCTCCGCCGAAGGGAACGACTCCTGGTGCTTGGAACTGCGGGGCTGCTACTCGCCGGGGACCGGCTGCCATGGTTCCTCGTAGGCATCATCGTGCTCGGCCTCGTGATCACCTGGCTCCTCGCCGGCAACGTACGGCACTCCACCGCGAAGCTCCCACCGCCGATCACCCACGCCCGCCTGCTCCCGGACGACGACGAGGAACAGCCCGATGGTCCTTCTGGAAATGATCACGGCATGTAACTGGTTTCCTGCTTCCCACGACCTGCAGGCCATGAGAAGCGGGTAGTCGTCGAGGTAAGTACGGAACGGTCCGCTGTCCACAGATCGGTTCCGGAGCGGTCCGCGTACGGCGACATACGTTCACGCTGGTGCGCATGAACGGATCACTCGCAACGTTGGCCGCCAACCACGGCGGCGTCTTCACCCGTGCGCACGCGCTCCAGTGCGGCTACTCCGACGAGGACATCTACGGACTCACCCATACGGGCGAATGGTGCCGCCTGCGCCGTGGCGCGTTCTGCGCCGCCCACGACCTACCGGACCGTGAGGAGGATCGGCACGTCCTTCAAGCCCGTGCCGTAATGCTGTCGCTCGGTCCCAGGGTCGCGCTCAGCCATGTCTCCGCCGCACTCGCGCTCGGGCTGCCAGTGTGGGGCGTCGACCTGAGCAGGGTCCACATCACCCGCCTGGACGCGGGCGCCGGCCGCGGCGAGGGCGATGTCGTCCACCACGTCGGCGTCCTGAGCAGGGACGAGCTGATCTGGGCGGACGGCCTGCAGGTCGTCAACCCGACCCGGGCCGTGCTGGAGACCGCCTGCGCGGCTCCGTTCCAGTCGGGCGTGGTCACCGCCGACGGCGCACTGCACCAGGGCATGACCACACCTGAGCAACTGGCCGACTGCCTGGAGTTCGTACGTAGCTGGCCGGGCTCCCGGAAGGCATCGAAGGTCATACCGTTCGCGGACGGCCGCGCGGAGACTCCCGGCGAATCACTCACTCGGGTCGTCATCCACGACCAGGACCTTCCCGTACCCGAACTCCAGGCCCAGATCCACGACCGCACTGGGCGACTGGTCGCCGAGGTCGACTTCCTGTTCAAGAAGCAGCGCGTCATCGCGGAGTTCGACGGCAGGCTGAAGTACGCGGGCGACGCGGCCGAGTCCGCCGACACCGTTTACCGCGAGAAGCGACGGGAGGACCGGCTACGGGCACTCGGGTTCGTGGTCGTCCGGATCAGCTGGGCAGACCTGCAGTACCCGCGCTACACCGCCAACCGGATACGGCAGGCGTTCGGCACGGCGGCCGCCGCGTAGCGGGCGGGCCTGGTATCGATCAGCACAGGTACCTCGATGAGTACCTGCCTCCCACGACCTGCAGGTCATGAGAAGCAGGAAACGAGTTACATACCGTGATCATTTCGGACGGGGACGCCGGCCGTTGGGGCGGGTAGAGGGACGCGCGGCGATGGTCAGCGGAGGGTGCCGTTGGTCATGCCCGCGGGCGCCTCGGGTACGGCGACCAGGCCGAGCTCCGCGGGGTTGCCGAGCAGCTCGTTCCTGGGCAGCACGCGCACGGTGTAGCCGAACGCTCCCGTACGGTCCAGCGGCACCCGGCCCTCGTAACGCACCTGCCCGTCGTAGCGCTCCGCCAGGTCGAGCGACACGATGGTGGGCTCCGCGATCGTGTCCGAGTCGTCGATCCGCCCGAAGACCGCCTGTACCTGGAGGTCGGCGGGCTCGAGGTCGCCGAGGGCCACGATGACCCGGATCGGCATGTCCCCGCCGAGCTCTGGAGTGTCGAACGTGCCGGCCGCCTCGACGTGCTCGACCCGTACGCGCGGCCACGCCTTCGCCACGCGCAGCTTCCACTCCGCCAGCTGCCGCGCGCCCGCGAACCCGTCGGCGGTCACCCGCGCGGTGGAGTGCGCGGCGGGCGTGTACAGCTCGCGTACGTACTCCCCCAGCATCCGCTCGGCGGACGCCTTGGGCGCAGTGTGGCCGACGGTGTGCCGCACCATCTCGATCCAGCGGCCGGGGACGCCCGCGCCGTCGCGGTCGTAGAACCGCGGCGCGACGTGCTCCTCGAGCAGCTCGTACAGAGCCGCGGCCTCCAGGTCGTCGCGCCGGTCCGGGTCGGGGTGCTTGTCCGCGCTCGGGATCGACCAGCCGTTCTCGCCGTCGAACCACTCGTCCCACCAGCCGTCCAGGATGGAGACGTTGAGGCCGCCGTTCAGCGCCGCCTTCATCCCGGAGGTGCCGCACGCCTCGAGCGGCCGCAGCGGGTTGTTCAGCCACACGTCGCAGCCGGTGACCAGCAACCGGCCAAGGCCGATGTCGTAGTCGGGCAGGAACACGACCCGGTAGCGTACGTCGGCGTCGTCGGCGAACCGCACGACCTCCTGGATGAGCCGCTTGCCGCCGTCGTCGGCCGGGTGGGCCTTGCCTGCGATGACGATCTGGATCGGGTGCTCGGGGTGCAGCAGCAACTCGCGCAGGCGGTCCCGGTCGCGCAGCATCAGCGTCAGTCGCTTGTACGACGGCACCCGCCGGGCGAAGCCGATCGTGAGCACGCCCGGGTCGAGCACCTCGTCGACCCAGCCGAGCTCGGCGTCGCTCGCGCCGCGCTGCTTCGCCGACGACCGCACCCGGCGGCGTGCCTCCTGCACGAGGTTCGCGCGCAGCACGTTGCGCATCTGCCACAGCGTCTCGGCCCGGGCGCCCGCGGGGTCCGCGGCGACCGCGAGCGCCTCCTCGGCGGACCACGTACGCTCGTGCACACCGTTGGTCACCGATCCGATCGGCACCTCGTCGACGTCGAAGCCCGGCCACAGCCCGCCGAACATCTGCCGGCTGACCCGCCCGTGCAGGCGACTGACACCGTTGGCCCGCTGAGCCAGGCGCAGCCCCATCACGGCCATGTTGAACACGGCTGGGTCGCCGCCCTCGTACGTCTCCGAGCCGAGCGCGAGCACCCGGTCGGTCGGCAGGCCGGGGGCCCCGTTCTCGCCGCCCAGGTGCTCCTCGACGAGATCGCGCGGGAACCTGTCGATCCCGGCGGCCACCGGCGTGTGGGTGGTGAAGATCGTGCCGGCGCGGGCGGCCTCCTGGGCCTGGTCGAAGGTCAGGCCGTGGTCCACGACGAACTCGCGGATGCGCTCGAGGCCGAGGAACCCGGCGTGACCCTCGTTGGTGTGGAAGACGTCGGGGGCTGCGTGGCCGGCCACCTCGCACCAGGCACGGATGGCGCGCACGCCGCCGATGCCCAGGAGCATCTCCTGCTGGAGCCGGTGCTCGGTGCCGCCGCCGTACAGCCGGTCCGTCACCTCCCGCTCGGCCGCGGCGTTGTCCTCGATGTCGGAGTCGAGCAGCAGCAGCGGCACCCGGCCGACGCGGGCCTGCCAGATCTGGGCGGCCAGCCGCCGGCCGCCGGGCAGGCCCACCTCGATGCGCAGCGGGATCCCCTCGCGGTCCCGGGCCAGCGTCAGGAGCAAGCCGTCCGGGTCGATGGCCGGGTACTGCTCCTGCTGCCAGCCGTCCGGCGACAGCGACTGCCGAAAGTAGCCGTGCCGGTACAGCAGGCCGAGGCCGATGACGGGCACGCCGAGGTCGCTCGCCGCCTTCAGGTGATCGCCGGCCAGGATGCCGAGGCCGCCGGAGTACTGCGGGAGCACCTCGGTCAGACCGAACTCCGGCGAGAAGTACGCCACGGACAGTGGCCCGTCGCTGAGCGACTGGAACCAGCGTTCACCGGTCAGGTACTCGCGCAGGTCCTCGTGGGCCGCCTGGAGGCGGGCGAGGAAGCCCTCGTCGTCGGCAAGCGCCCCGAGGCGCTCCGCCGACACCTCGCCGAGCAGGGCGGCCGGGTCGTGACCGACCTGCTCCCACAGGTCGGGGTCGACCTCGGCGAACAGCCGGCGCGCCGGGGCGTGCCAAGACCAGCGGAGGTTGGTAACGAGCTCACCGAGCGGCTCGAGTCGGGCGGGCAAGGCGGTACGGACGCTCATCCGGCGGATCGCTTTCACGAGCGAGAAGCCTAATAGCAGGGCGAGCCGTTCGTGTGGCGCGTCACCAGGTCGATATCGTCGGGCGCGATGACGCTCGGACGCTTCCCCATCCTCGACGTCCAACCGGCCGTCGACGGCGGCCGCTGGCCGGCGAAGGCCGTCGCGGGCGAGCGGTTCTCCTGCTCGGCCACCGTGTTCCGGGAGGGCCATGACGCGCTCGCCGCCGCAGTCACGCTGCGCGACCCCGCGGGCCGGTCGCGTGCGTACGTGCCCATGCGACTGGCGGTGCCGTGGCTCGACACGTGGACGTGCGACGTCACGGTGACCGAGGAGGGGCGCTGGACGTTCCAGGTCGAGGCCTGGAGCGACCCGGTGGGCAGCTGGCGGCACGACGCGCAGATCAAGGTGCCACTCGGCATCGACGTTGATCTCATGCTGGAGGAGGGCGCACGGCTCTTCGAACGCGCCGCGCGCCGGGTGCCCCGCCCGTATCGGGAGATGCTGAAGGGCCTGGTGCCGCTGCTGCGCGACGACACCCGCACGCCGGAGGACCGGCTGGCGGTCGCCTCCGCTCCCGCCGTCCAGACGCTGCTGGACGCCTACCCGTTGCGCGAGCACACGACGACGAGCGCGCGGTACCCGGTGCGGGTGGAGCGTGAGCGCGCGCTCTTCGGCTCCTGGTACGAGTTCTTCCCCCGCTCCGCCGGCGCGTCCCTCGACCCGCCACGTTCCGGGACGCTGCGCGCCGCCGCGGACGACCTCCCGCGGATCGCCGGTATGGGCTTCGATGTCGTCTACCTGCCGCCCATCCACCCCGTCGGCACCACAAACAGGAAGGGGCAGAACAACGCGCTCGTCGCCGGTCCCGGCGCCCCCGGCGTGCCGTGGGCGATCGGGTCGGCCGACGGCGGGCACGACGCCATCGACCCCGACCTCGGCACCACCTGCGACTTCGACGCGTTCGTCGACCGGGCGTCCGCGCTCGGCCTCGAGGTCGCGCTCGACCTCGCGCTCCAGGTGTCGCCGGACCACCCCTGGGTACGCGAGCACCCCGACTGGTTCCGCATACGCGCGGACGGGTCGATCGCATACGCGGAGAACCCACCGAAGAAGTACCAGGACATCTACCCGCTGGACTTCGACCGCGACTACGAGGGCATCTACGCCGAGGTGCTACGAGTCGTGCGGTTCTGGATGGGTCACGGCGTGCGGATCTTCCGCGTCGACAACCCGCACACCAAGCCCGTGCGGTTCTGGGAACGCCTGCTCGGCGAGATCAAGGCCACCGATCCGGACGTCATCTTCCTCGCGGAGGCCTTCACCCGCGAACCGATGATGCACACGCTGGGCAAGATCGGGTTCCAGCAGTCGTACACGTACTTCACCTGGCGCAACACCAGAGACGAGCTCGAGGAGTATCTGCGCGAGCTGTCCCAGCACAGCGCGGCATTCCTGCGACCGAACTTCTTCGTCAACACCCCCGACATCCTCACCGAGTACCTGCAGCACGGCGGGCCGCCCGCCTTTCTCGTCCGCGCGGTGCTGGCCGCGACCCTGTCGCCGAGCTGGGGGGTCTACAGCGGGTACGAGCTGTGCGAGAACACGCCGGTACGGCCCGGCAGCGAGGAGTACCTCGACTCGGAGAAGTACCAGTACCGGCCCCGGGAGTACGAGGCGGCCGAGCGCGAGGGCCGCTCGATCGCGCCGTTCCTGCGCAGGCTCAACGAGATCCGCCATGCGCACCGCGCGCTACACCGCCTGCGCAACCTGACCTTCCACCGCGTCGAGCAGCCGGAGCCGCACCTGATCTGCTACTCCAAGCGCGACCCCGGCACCGAGGGCGGAGGCATCGGCGACACCGTGCTCGTCGTCTGCAACCTCGATCCGCACGGCGCCCACGAGGCGAGCGTCGCACTCGACATGCCCGCGCTGGGCGTGGGGTGGGACGATCGGGTGCTCGTACACGACCTGATGACCGGGGCGGAGTACGTGTGGGGCGAATGGAACTACGTGCGCCTCGAGCCCTGGCCAGAGCCGGCGCATGTCTTCACCGTACGCAGGCACATCGACGACTAGCGAAGGTAGGTAAGTGACCGCTCCGGAGCTTGAGATCGCCCGTGATCCAGGCTGGTACAAGCGCGCCGTGTTCTACGAGGTGCTCGTGCGCGGGTTCCACGACAGCACCGACGACGGCGTCGGTGACCTCAAGGGACTCACCTCGCGCATCGACTACCTGTCCTGGCTCGGCGTCGACTGCCTGTGGCTGCTGCCGATCTACGCGTCGCCGATGCGCGACGGCGGGTACGACATCAGCGACTTCCTGAAGATCCTGCCCGAGTTCGGCACGCTCGGCGACTTCGTGGAGCTGATCGACGAGGCACACCGGCAGGGCATGCGCGTCGTCACCGACCTGGTGATGAACCACACGAGCGACCAGCACCCGTGGTTCCAGGCGTCCCGGTCCGAACCCGACGGCCCCTACGGCGACTACTACGTCTGGGCGGACACCGACGAGGCGTACGCCGACGCCCGGATCATCTTCGTCGACACCGAGACGTCGAACTGGACCTACGATCCGGTACGGGGCCAGTACTTCTGGCACCGGTTCTACAGTCATCAGCCGGACCTCAACTACGAGAACCCCGCCGTCCAGGAAGCCATGGTGGAGGTGCTGCGGTTCTGGCTCGACCTGGGTATCGACGGCTTCCGCCTCGACGCGGTGCCGTACCTGTTCGAGCAGGAGGGCACCAACTGCGAGAACCTCCCGGCCACCCACGCCTTCCTGAAGCGGATCAGGACGGAGGTCGACCGGATCTACCCCGACCGGGTGCTGCTCGCCGAGGCGAACCAGTGGCCGGAGGACGTCGTGGAGTACTTCGGCGACCCGGTCGCCGGCGGCGACGAGTGCCACATGGCGTTCCATTTCCCGGTCATGCCGCGCATCTTCATGGCCGTACGCAGGGAGCAGCGCTACCCGCTGTCGGAGGTGTTCGCGAGCACGCCGAAGATCCCCGAGAACTGCCAGTGGGGCATCTTCCTGCGCAACCACGACGAGCTCACGCTCGAGATGGTGAGCAACGAGGAACGCGACTACATGTACGCGGAGTACGCCGCGGACCCTCGCATGCGGGCCAACATCGGCATCCGGCGCAGGCTCGCTCCCCTGCTCGACAACGACACCAACCAGCAGGAGCTGTTCACCGCGCTGCTGCTCTCCCTTCCCGGCTCCCCGGTGCTGTACTACGGCGACGAGATCGGTATGGGCGACAACATCTGGCTCGGTGACCGCGACGCCGTCCGCACCCCGATGCAGTGGACACCCGACCGCAACGCCGGCTTCTCCCGCGCCGACCCCCAGCAGCTCTACCTGCCGGTCATCATGGATCCCGTCTACGGCTACCAGTCACTGAACGTGGAGTCCCACACCCGCAACACCGGCTCCCTGCTGCACTGGACCCGCCGGATGATCGAGATCCGCAAGCGGCACCCGGCGTTCGGGCTCGGCGAGTTCGAGGACCTCGGCGGCAGCAACCCCAGCGTCTTCGCCTTCATCCGGGAGATCGGCGACGACCGCGTGCTGTGCGTGAACAACCTGTCACGGTTCCCGCAGCCGGTCGAGCTCGACCTGCGGCGGTACCAGGACACGGTGCCGATCGAATGCACGGGCAACGTCCCGTTCCCCTCGGTCGGCGAGCTGCCGTACCTGCTCACGCTGCCAGGCCACGGGTTCTACTGGTTCGAGTTGCCGTCACCGCGAGACGACGCCGAATACGCGAGGATGTACGGATGACAAACGTAGCGGGGGTACGAGCGGGCGCATGTGTATATGAGTAGCGTTCTCGAGGAGCGGCTGCGGGACTGGTTGCCGAACCAACGCTGGTATGCCGGAGGCGCGCGGCAGATCCACGCCGTGCGGGTCGAGTCGAGCACCGACCTCGACGCGCCCGAGACGGCCGGGCTCAGCCTGCTCATCCTCGCCGTCGATCACGGTGACGGGGTCGAGCGCTACCAGCTGCTCCTCGGTGTGCGCGCCGAGCTGCCCGAACGGCTCGAGCACGTCCGTATCGGCACGGACGACGACGCCGTCTGGTACGACGCCGCACACGACGCCGAGCTCACGGAGCGACTGCTCGTAGCGATCGCCGGCGACCTCGACAGCGGGCCGCTGCGGTTCCGGTCCGTACCGAGCGCCCAGCTCGACACCGAGCAACCGAGCCTGGCGATCCCGCAGGAGCAGACCAATACCTCCCTCGTCTACGGTGACGAGTACATACTCAAGATGTTCCGCCGCCTCGGCGCGGGCGCGAACCCCGACCTGGAGGTAACACTCGCGCTCGCCCAGGTCGGCTCCGAGCACATCGCCGAACCGCTCGGCTGGATCGAGACCGACCTCGACGGGCAGCCCACGACGCTCGCGCTGCTGCAACGCTTCCTTCGTACCGGCACCGACGGCTGGCTGCTCGCCGCGGCGAGCGTCCGCGACCTCTACGCCGAGGGCGACCTGCACGCCGACGAGGTCGGCGGCGACTTCGCCGCGGAGTCCGAGCGGCTGGGCGCGGCGACGGCGTCGGTACACCGCGACCTGGCGCGCAGCCTGGGCACGAAGAAGGGCACCGAGCGAGACGTCACGGCCGCTGCGGCCGCGATGCGGCGCCGGCTGGACGACGCCTGCAACGAGGTGCCGTCGCTCGCCACACACGCCGACGCCATCCGGGAGGTCTACGACGCGATGGAGACCCGTACCCAGGCGTTCGACACCCAGCGGGTGCACGGCGACTATCACCTCGGCCAGGTGATGCGTACCGCCGAGGGCTGGGTGCTGCTCGACTTCGAGGGTGAGCCGGCCCGCCCGCTCGCCGAGCGCAGGACGATGACGTCCCCGCTGAAGGACATCGCCGGCATGCTGCGCTCGTTCGACTACGCCGCCCAGCACCTGCTGATCGAACAGTACGGCGACAAGCAACACGACATCCGGGCGCTGGAGTGGAGCGACCGCAACCAGAACGCGTTCTGCGACGGCTATGCCGCGGAGATGGGCGTCGATCCGCGCGAGCAGGGCGAGTTGCTGCGAGCGTTCGAGCTGGACAAGGCCGTCTACGAGGCCATGTACGAGTCCCGGCACCGGCCGGGGTGGGTCTCGATCCCGTTCGGCGCCATGGAGCGCATCCTGGGGGCGTTGACATGACCGACGACCTGCAGCGGGTGCTGGACGGCACCCACCATGACCCGCACGCCGTGCTCGGTCCGCACACCGGAGCAGACGGCGTGTCCGTACGGGTGCTCCTCCCGGGCGCCGACGCGGTCGCCGTCCTCCCCGAGGGTACGGAGGCCGTGCCCCTCCAGCACGACCACGACGGCCTGTTCACAGGCGTGCTGCCGATGACATCGGTGACCGACTACCGGCTCCGGGTGACGTACGCGGACGAGACTCGGGTCGTCGACGACCCCTACCGGTTCCTGCCCACCCTCGGTGAGGTCGACCTGCACCTTTTCGGCGAGGGCAGGCACGAGCGGCTGTGGCAGGTGCTCGGGGCGCACGTCCGCTCGTACGACACACCGATCGGGGCCGTGCACGGCACGTCGTTCGCGGTGTGGGCGCCGGACGCCCACGGCGTCCGGGTCGTCGGCGACTTCAACGGCTGGGACGGCGTCGCCTACCCGATGCGCATGATCGGCAGCAGCGGCGTGTGGGAACTCTTCGTCCCCGGTATCGGCCCCGGGACGACCTACAAGTTCGCCGTGCTCGGCTCGGACTGGGTCTGGCGGCACAAGGCGGACCCGATGGCGTTCGCCACGGAGAGCCCCCCGGCCACCGCGTCGGTCGTGTTCGCCTCCACGTACGAGTGGGGTGACCACGAGTGGGGCGACGCGCGCGCCCGCACCGACGTGCTCCAGAGCCCCATGTCGATCTACGAGGTGCACCTCGGCTCGTGGCGCCGCGGCCTGGGGTACCGGGAGCTCGCCGACGAGCTCACCGCGTACGTCACGGAGCTGGGTTTCACCCACGTGGAGTTCCTGCCGGTCGCCGAGCATCCCTTCGGCGGGTCGTGGGGCTACCAGGTCACCTCGTACTACGCACCTACCGCGCGGTTCGGTGACCCGGACGAGTTCCGCTACCTGGTGGATCGGCTGCACCAGGCCGGGATCGGCGTGCTGATCGACTGGGTTCCCGCGCACTTCCCGCGCGACGCCTGGGCGCTCGCCCGGTTCGACGGTGCCCCGCTCTACGAGCACGCGGACCCGCGGCTCGGCGAGCACCCGGACTGGGGCACGCTGGTCTTCGACTTCGGCCGGCACGAGGTGCGCAACTTTCTCGTCGCGAACGCCCTGTTCTGGCTCGAGGAGTTCCACATCGACGGCCTGCGGGTCGACGCCGTCGCCTCCATGCTCTACCTGGACTACTCGCGCCGGGACGGGGAGTGGGCGCCCAACAAGTACGGCGGCAGGGAGAACCTGGAGGCGATCGGTTTCCTGCAGGAGACCAACGCGACCGCCTACCGGCGCGATCCCGGCACCATCCTCGTCGCGGAGGAGTCCACCTCATGGCCCGGGGTGTCCCGGCCGACGCACCTCGGCGGGCTCGGCTTCGGCTTCAAGTGGAACATGGGCTGGATGCACGACACGCTCGGCTACCTGGCGAACGACCCGGTGCACCGGCAGTACCACCATCACCAGCTGACGTTCTCGATGATGTATGCCTACAGCGAGAACTTCGTCCTGCCGCTGTCCCACGACGAGGTCGTGCACGGCAAGGGCTCGCTGTACCGCAAGATGCCCGGCGACCGCTGGCAAAAGCTTGCGAACCTGCGCGCGCTGTACGCGTACATGTGGGCGCACCCGGGCAAGCAGTTGCTCTTCATGGGTGGGGAGTTCGCGCAGGACACCGAGTGGTCGGAGCGTGACGGGCTCGCCTGGTCGCACCTGTCCGAACCCGACCGCGCCGGACTGCGCACCCTGGTCGGCAACCTCAACGAGCTGTACGTACGGCACCCCGCTCTGTGGCAGCAGGACCACGACCCGGCCGGCTTCGGCTGGATCGACGCGAACGACTCGGCCAACAACGTGTTCTCCTTCCTGCGCCACGGCGCTGACGGCTCCGTCATGGCCTGCGTCGTGAACTTCTCCGGCGTACCTCGCATCGGGTACCGGCTCGGCCTGCCCCTCGAGGGCCGGTGGGGCGAGCTGCTCAACACCGACGCGCACGAGTACGGCGGCAGCGGGGTCGGCAACTACGGCGGCGTCGAGGCGAGCGCGGACCCGTGGCACGGCCAGCCCGCCTCTGCGGTGCTGTCGCTCCCCCCGTTGGGCGCGCTGTGGCTGCGCTACGAGCACCAGGCGCAGTCCGGTGCGGCGGGTCGCTCCTCTTGGTAACGAATAAGCCACGAACCGTTGCACGGTTGTACGCAAGTTGCATACGGTTGGTGGCCATGAAGCGGACGGGTTATCGACTCCTGGCGGTCTGTGCAGCTATCGGCGTCGCTCTGACGGCGTGCTCGACACCGGAAGGGCCCTCATCCGGCTCCTCCGGCGGCGGGGGCGGCGGCGGATCGATCAAGGACGGCGGCAACCTCACCGTCGCGCTCGCCGAGGCGCCGGACGCGCTCGACCCGACCACCGCTCAGACGTACGTGGGCCGCATCGTGTTCATCAACATGTGCGAGAAGCTCTACGACATCAACCAGGATGCCCAGCTCGTGCCGCAGCTGGCCGCCGACATGCCCAAGATCAGCAAGGACGGCACCAGCTACACGATCCCGCTGCGCAAGGGCATCAAGTTCAACGACGGCACCGCGTTCAACGCGAAGGCGGTCAAGACCACCCTCGAGCGGTACAAGAACAACCCCAAGTCGGCGCGCGCAGCCTCCCTCGAGGCGGTCAAGAAGGTCACTGCGGTCAACCCGACGACGGTGAAGCTGACGCTCTCGCGCCCGTACGCGCCGCTGACCTCCATCCTCGCCGCCCGCGCCGGCATGATCCTCTCCCCCGCGCAGCTCGCGAAGATGGGCGACGACTTCGCCAAGGACCCGGTCTGCGTCGGACCGTTCAGCTTCGACTCCCGGCCCTCCAGTGACCAGATCAAGCTGAAGAAGTCCACCAAGTACTACGACAAGGACAAGGTCCACCTCGACGGCGTGACGTTCAAGGTCGTCACCCAACCAAGCGTACGGTCGGCCAACCTCCGTGCCGGCGAGATCGGGATCGCCGACCGGATCCAGACATCCGACGTCGCCAGCCTGAAGAACAACGACAGCGTCCAGCTGAAGATGCCGGTCTCGCTCGGCTACCAGGGCATCTCGATCAACGTGTCCAACACGAACGGCGCCGGCAAGCCGAGCAACAAGCTTGCGGACAACCCGCTCGCCCAGAACCCGCAGCTGCGCAAGGCGTTCGCGCTGTCGCTCGACCGGCAGGCGATCAACAAGGTCGTCTACAACGGCCAGTACAAGCCCGGCTGCACCCCGATCTCACCGTCCAGCCCGTTCTATACCGACGTGCCGTGTCCCAAGCAGGACCTCGCCAAGGCCAAGAAGCTCGTGAAGTCGAGCGGTGCGAAGACCCCGATCCACGTCACCATGCTGATCCAGTCCGGTGACAACATCGCGGCCAAGCTGGGGCAGGTCGTGCAGAGCATGGCGGGCAAGGCCGGCTTCGACGTGAAGGTGCGGCCGACCGAGTTCACGACCGCTCTGAAGCAGGCGCAGGCCGGCGACTTCCAGATGTTCCAGATCGGCTGGTCGGGACGCGTGGACCCCGACCAGAACATCGGCCCGTTCTGGGCGCCCGACAGCCTGCTCAACTACACCGGCGCCAACTACGACGACGTCACGAAGTTGATGAAGCAGGCCCGGGCCACGACCGACATGGCCAAGCGGAAGCAGATCTACCGCAAGCTCGTCCAGACGATGAACGAGCACCTGAACATCATCTACCTATACCACCCGCGCGTCATCCTCGGCGTGAGCAGCAAGGTGCAAGGGGTGCAGTACTTCCCGGACGACCTTATCCGGCTGAAGACCGCCGGGTTCACCTCCAGCTGAGTGGAGGGACCGGTCATGCATCGACGCTGGCACCTTGCCGCCGCGGGCCTAGTCGCCTCGTGTCTCGGGCTGGCCGCCTGCTCGACACCTGCCGGCACGTCGGGCACCGGTTCGGGGGGCGGCTCGGGAAACGCCAAGGTCAAGGACGGTGGCCACCTGACGGTCGCGCTCGCCGAGGCGCCGGACGCGCTCGATCCGACACTCGGCGGCACGTACGTGGGCCGGATCGTGTTCATCAACATGTGCGAGAAGCTCTACGACATCAACGAGCACGCCGAGATCGTGCCGGAGCTCGCCGCGGGGATGCCCAAGATCAGCAAGGACGGCACCAGCTACACGATCCCGCTGCGCAAGGGCATCAAGTTCAACGACGGAACCGCGTTCAACGCCAAGGCGGTCAAGACCACCCTCGATCGCAACATGAACAACAAGCGGTCGGAAAGGGCACTGTCGCTGGCTGCGGTGCAGAAGGTATCGGTCGTCGACCCCGCGACGGTCAAGCTGACGTTGTCGCACCCGTACGCGCCGCTGACCTCCATCCTCGCCGCCCGCGCCGGCATGATCCTCTCCCCCGCGCAGCTCGCGAAGCTCGGCGACGACTTCGCCAAGCACCCGGTCTGCGTCGGCCCGTTCGCCTTCGACTCCCGGCCCTCCAGCGACAAGATCGAGCTGAAGAAGTCCACCAAGTACTACGACAAGGACAAGGTCCACCTCGACGGCGTGACGTTCAAGGTCGTCACCCAACCAAGCGTACGGTCCGCCAACCTCCGTTCCGGCGAGATCAACGTCAGCGGCCGCATCGGCCCGGCGGACGTCGCTTCGCTGAAGAGCAGTGACTCCACCAAGGTCACGTCCTCGATATCGCTCGGCTACCTGGACCTCACCGTCAACGTGTCCAACACGAACGGAGCGGGAAAGCCGGGTGAGAAACCGGCGGACAACACCCTTGCCGCGCATCCGAAACTGCGCAAGGCATTCGCGCTCTCCTTGGATCGCGAGACGATCAACAAGGTCGTCTTCAACGGCTTGTACAAGCCGGGCTGTACCCCGATCTCGCCGGCCAGCCCGTTCTTCACAGATGTGCCGTGTCCCGAACAGGATCTCACCAAGGCCAAGCAGCTGGTCGCGGAGAGCGGCGTGGACAAGCCGGTCGACGTGACCTTGATGATCCGTTCGGGCGACAACCTCATCTCCAAGCTCGGCCAGGTCGTGCAGTCCATGGCGAGGAAGGCCGGATTCGACGTGCACATCGAGCCGGTCGAGTTCACCACCGGGCTCGACCGTGCCCAGACCGGCGACTTCGAGATCTTCCAGCACAAGTGGTCCGGTCGGCTGGACCCTGACCAGAACATCGCGCAGTTCCAGCTGTCGAGCAGTAGTTCCAACTACTCGGGCGCGCACGACCCGCGCATCGACAAGCTCCTGACGAAGGGTCGGACCACCACGGCCCAAGCGGAGAGGAAGAAGGTCTACAAGGCGCTGGTGCAAAGGATTCTGCAAACCAATACGACGATCTACCTCGCCCACCCGCGATTCGTGCTGGGCATCTCGGGCGATGTTGGCGGCGTGAAGTACTACGCAGACAACCTGATCCGGCTGAAGCAAGCCGGGTTCACGGGCAGCTGAGGGGCGCCCGGTGAAGTGGTTTCTGTTGCGCCGCGCAGGCGCGTCGCTGATCACGCTGTTTCTCGCGTCGGTCGTGGTTTTCGTCGGGATCAGGGCGTTGCCCGGTGACCCGGCGGTGGCATTGTCGGCGGAGCAGGCCAGTCCGAAGGTGATCGCGGCGATCCGGCACGAGTACGGCCTGGACAAGCCTTTGCCCGTCCAGTACGTGACCTGGATCGGCCATGCCCTGCAGGGCGACCTCGGCCAGTCACCGAAGACCGGCCTGGAAGTGTCGGACGTGCTGGCGCAGCGGATTCCGGTCACGTTCGAGCTCGCCGTGCTGGCGCTGCTCATCGCGCTGGTGATCGGGCTGCCGATCGGTATCGTGGCCGCCTTCAGACGGGGTACGTGGCTGGACTACTTTTCGACGAGCGGGTCGCTGCTCGGGCTGTCGGTCCCGCACTTCTGGCTCGGCATCCTGTTCATCCTTGCCTTCGCGGTGAACCTGGATTTCCTGCCCGCGTCGGGGTTCGTGCCGATCACCAATCCGATAGCGAACCTGTCGCACATGATCATGCCGGCGTTCGTGCTCGGCATAGGCCTCGCCGCGGTGGTGATGCGGCAGATGCGGTCGGCGATGCTGGAGTCCCTCGGCGCCGACTACATACGTACGGCCCGCGCCAAGGGGCTCACCGAGCTCACCGTGGTTGGCATCCACGCGCTGCGAAACAGCCTCACCACGGTCGTCACCGTCGTCGGCCTCCAGCTGGGGGTGCTCATCTCCGGCACGATCATCACCGAGCAGATCTTTTTGATCCCGGGTCTGGGCCGGCTCACCGTCGAGGCGGTGTTCTCCCGTGACTATCCCTCGCTGGAGGGCGTGGTGCTGCTCGCCGCCACCGGCTACATCGTGGTGAACTTCCTCGTCGACATGGCCTACTCCCTGCTCAATCCCCGCGTCCGGGTGACCTCATGACGGCGGACGCCACCGAGAGGATCGCTACCACTGTTCCGGTCGACCCGCGCGTCCTGCAGCGGCGTCGGATCCGCCGGCGGTTCATGCGCCGGCCGCCGGCGGTACTCGGCCTGATCGGCGTGCTGTGCGTCGTGCTCGCCGCGATCTTCGCCCCCTGGATCGCGCCGTACGACCCGAAGGAACAGGTGTACTCGGCGGTCTTCACCTCACCGTTCACCGGCGGCCACCCACTCGGGACCGACGACCTCGGCCGGGACGTGCTGTCGCGGATCATCTGGGGTGCGCGGGCCTCGCTGGCCGCCGGGGTGCTCGCGACGTTGCTCGCCGCGGTGGTGGCGGTGCCGATCGGTCTGGTCTCTGGCTACTTCCGGGGCTGGCTCGACCCGATCGTGATGCGGGTGAACGACGTCGTGCTGTCGTTCCCGTTCCTGGTCCTCGCCGTCGGCCTGGCGGCCATCCTGGGGCCGTCGCTGACCAACGCGACCATCGCGCTCGCGGTCGGGCAGCTGCCGGTGTTCTTGCGCATCTCGCGGGCGGAGACGTTGGGCCTGCGCGAGCAGGACTACGTCAAGGCCGCGATCGTGAACGGCGCACCGACGCGTACGATCCTGTTCCGCCACATCCTGCCGCACACCTTCAGCCCGCTCGTCGTGCAGGCCACCGTCGCCATCCCTGCGGCCATCATCGGCGCGGCCGTGCTGTCCTTCCTCGGGCTCGGGGTGCAGCCGCCGACGCCGGCGTGGGGGGCGATGCTGTCCGAGGCGCAGTCCTACATCGCGCAGGCACCCTGGTTCGCGGTGGTGCCGGGCGCCGCCATCGCGATCACCACGCTGTCGTTCAACCTTCTCGGCGACGGGCTCCGTGACGTCCTGGACCCCAGGACCCGCTCATGATGGCCAAGCACGCCCCCACTCCCCGCCTCAGCGTCGAGGACCTCAGCGTCACCTTCACCACCGACGAGGGTCAGGTGCTGGCGGTGCACGATGTCTCGTTCACCCTGGGCGCCAGCGAGGTGCTGGCGCTCGTCGGGGAGTCCGGGTGCGGCAAGTCGATGACCGCGCTGTCGATCATGCGCCTGCTGCCGCCGGCCGCGACGATGACCGGCTCGGTGCGCCTGGACGGGCGGGACCTCACCACGCTCAGCCCCCGGGCGATGCGCGAGGTGCGCGGGCGGGACGTGTCGATGATCTTCCAGGAGCCGATGACGTCGCTCAACCCGTCCTTCACCATCGGGTTCCAGATCGCCGAGGTGCTCCGCCGGCACAAGGGACTGTCCCGGCGCGCGGCGCGCGAGCGCGCGGTGGAGCTGCTCGAGCTGGTGCGCATGCCCGCCCCCGCACGCCGGGTGCGCGAGTACCCGCACCAGCTGTCCGGCGGCATGCGGCAGCGCGTGATGATCGCGATGGCCGTCGCCTGCGATCCCAGCGTGCTCATCGCCGACGAGCCCACCACCGCACTCGACGTGACCATCCAGGCACAGATCCTGGACATCATGCGTGATCTGCGCGAGGAGCTGGGCACGTCGATCATCCTGATCACCCACGACCTCGGCGTGGTCGCCGACATCGCCGACCAGGTCGAGGTGATGTACGCCGGCCACCGGATCGAGTCGGCGGAGGTCGCCGACCTCTTCGAGCATCCCCAGCACCCGTACACGACCGGGCTGCTCGGCGCGGTGCCGCGTCCGGACCTGGTCGCGGTCGACGCGCCGTCACGCCTGCAGGAGATCCCCGGCCTGGTGCCAACGCTGCGCGAGCCACCCGCCGCGTGCGTCTTCGAGCCACGATGCCCGCGCGCCGACGAGCCCTGCCGCAAGGCGATGCCGCCGCTCGAGCACACGCGCCCGGGCCAGCTCGCCGCCTGCTACTACCCCGGCGACCGGGAGGCGGTCACCGATGGCTGAGGCAGCACAGCCGGTGCTCGAGGTCCGCGAGCTGACCAAGCATTTCACCATCTCGCGAGCGAGCGGTGGCGGCGTGGTGCACGCCGTCGACGGCGTCGACCTCACCATCGGTCAGGGCGAGGTCGTCGGCCTCGTCGGCGAGTCCGGCAGCGGGAAGTCGACCGTCGGCAACTGCATCGTGCGGCTGCTCGAGCCGACCAGCGGGACGATCCTGCTGCGCGGCCGGGACATCACCCACACCTCCCCACGCGAGCTGCGTTCCGCGCGCCGCGAGGTACACATGGTGTTCCAGGACCCGTACTCCTCGCTCGACCCCCGCACAACCGTCGCCCAGATCGTCTCCGAGCCCCTGCGGATGCACCGCATCGCGCGCGGCCGCGAGGCGGACCGGCGAGTCGTCGAGATGCTCGAACGGGTCGGGCTCTCCGCAGCCATGCGCTACCGCTACGCGCACGAGCTCTCCGGCGGCCAGCGACAGCGGGTTGGGCTCGCCCGCTCACTCGCGCTGGAACCGAGCCTGCTGATCGCCGACGAGCCGGTCAGCGCGCTCGACGTGTCGGTGCAGGCGTCGATCATCAACCTGCTGCTCGACCTGCAGCGAGACATGGGCTTCTCCTGCCTGTTCATCGCCCATGACCTGTCCACCGTGGAGTTCCTCTGCAACAGGGTCGCGGTCATGTACCTCGGGCACATCGTCGAGCAGGGAACCCGAGAACAGCTGTTCGGCTCCCCCCGCCACCCCTACACCCAGTCCCTCCTCTCCGCGGTACCCCTCCCCGAACCGGCCGTGCAACGCACCCGGTCGCGAGTGGTGCTCGAAGGCGACGTACCGAGCCCCATCGACCCGCCCACGGGCTGCCGGTTCCACACCAGATGCCCCGTCGCCGAGTTTCCCCTGTGCAAGGAACAGGTCCCACCCCTGGCCGACATCCGCGACGACGGGCACCTGTCCGCCTGCCACCTCGTCGCACCCGACGGGACGCCGCCCGACGTGGTGGCTCAGGGGTCGCGGTCGTCGTAGCCGTGCAGTCGTTTCAGGCTGGCCTGAATGCCAGCACCTCGTGATAGACATGGGTGGCGCAGCGCGAAGACGGGTTACTTCCGGAGGTGTCATGCGCTATGGCGCCGTGCTGCCGGGCGGAACGGCAACCGAGCAGCTGGAGCAGGCGCTGCTGGCCGAGCAGGCCGGCTGGGACGGCATCTTCGTGTGGGAGACTGGCTACGGCGTCGATCCATGGGCGCTGCTGGCGGCGGTCGCCGTCCGTACCAGCCGGATCAGGCTCGGTACCATGCTCACGCCGCTGCCGTGGCGCCGCCCGTGGAA
>JBOHBN010000287.1:0-1658 GCA_050698355.1 Streptosporangiales bacterium
TGGGTGTAGCTCTTCTGGAGTGAGCTGTCAGGCGGCGAGGTCGTAGCGGGCCTGGTGGATGCGCCGGTGTTGTTCGCGGAGGTGGTAGGCCCAGTAGGCGTCGAAGTCGCCGTTGGCTGTGAGGGCGCGGAGCTTGAGGATGGCTTCGGCGCCGTCCAGGCTCCAGCGGGCGCCTGTGATGTCCATGCGGTCTTTGACGAGGTGCCGGCATGCTCCTTCGATGACGCCGGTGGCGATGGGCCAGCCTTCGGCGAGCGCGGTGGCGTAGCCCAGGTACGGGGCCTTGGCGGTGAGGTACGCGGCGCAGGTGTCGGCGCCCTGGCGCTCGGCGCCGGTGTAGCCGTAGGTGGTGGCGCGGCGGCGGATCCCGGCGGCGACCTGGCCGGCCCTGCCCTGGAGGATCTTGCGTGCCCGGCTGGCGACCCAGGCCTCGGCGTCCCGGTCACCCGGCTCGAAGAACGACCAGGCTGCCTTCCACAGGTACTCGAGTACGTGGACGAGGTCGACGAGGATGGTGACGGTGACGCCGCGCCGGGCGGCCTCGGCGCCGATCGCGGCGATCTGGTCGTTGTTGCCGTCGACGAGCACGACCCAGGTCCGCTTGTGCCGCGGGTCACGCCGCCTGGCCTCGCCGAAGGCGTCCGCGGTGACGGCGGGAATGTCGCCGGTGACCGAGGCGGTCAGCCACTTGCCCGCAGCCGCGGGACGGTCCGGGCGGGCGGGCCGGTCCCTGCCGGGCGGGGTGATGATGTCGTCCGGGGTGCGGGGGGACGGGCTTGCGGTCATAGACCCCGGCGAGCTCGGCCATCCGCTTGCGGCCGCGCTTCTCGCCTGGCGACAGGCGCGTGGCCAGCTTGTTCCTCCCTGCCGCGGCTGCCTTCACGGTCGCCGGCCGCAGCGAGCCTGGCCGCATGACGATCCCCTTCCCGTCTGCGGTGAGCACCAGCGCGTGGTCCTCCGGCGCCGGGGCCGGCCTCCGCCCGGCGTAGAAGGCGTCCACGTCGGCCGCGGCGCGGCGGGCCAACTCCTCCACCTGCCGCTTGCCGACCCTCACCCCGGTCGTGCGGGCGATCGCCGCGGCTGCGTCATCAAACGAGCCGCGGGGTGCCTCGGCGGCGGCGAGCCTGCGCAGCCCGTGGGAGTACTTCTCCTCCGGCAGGTTCAGCTCCGCGTCCGCCGGGTACGCGTTCCGCGCGCCGGGCGCCCGGTAGGCCATCCGCGTCACCGTCACCTCCCCGAACACCGTGGCCAGCGGCCGGTCATGACCGTTCTCCACGCGGGCGCGCGCCACCCCGTCCACGACAACGCCGCAGCGCCGCTCCCCACACGCGGCCCGCACGTCCAGGTGCCCCTGGTACAAGCGCCGCTGCACCTCCCGCCCCCGCACCCCGGCCTGCTCCGCCACCTCCGCGTGCGTCAGCGCCGCCGCCTCCGCCCGCCAGCCAGGCCAGCGTCTCCTCGAAGCACTCCCTGGCCTCGGCGAATGCGTCCTCGGCGTCCCGCACGTACTGTGGCATCCGGGCTCCTTCTTACCGTTCCGGTCGTCGAACAACCAGGAACGTAACGAGAAGGAGCCCCGCGCGCACGCACCGACACGGCAAACCCGGCACTGTCACCCAAACAAGACGGCGTCAGCTCACTCCCGCGGAGCCGCACCC
>JBOHBN010000288.1:0-51155 GCA_050698355.1 Streptosporangiales bacterium
GGCACGGTGATCATGAAGACCTCTCCGTGCTAGGACACGGGCTATCTTTCATGATCACTGCGGTTTGGCCGAGTCCGGTAGGTTTGCGCGCGTCGTCCCGCGACCCTGGTCGGCTACCGCGCGGTAACCGGCCAGGGTCCAGCGCGACCGGCCGGTTTCACCCATGGGGGATGGCCCTGCCAGAGTCCCGGAGTGGTTAACGTGATCAACCATGACTTCACACGGGTTACAGCACGTGTGAAGGACGGGTCCAGCACGTTAACGTGATCATTTCGGCGCCGGGGACGACACGACGGAGGGCAAGTGATGGCTGCTGGAGAGACGCGGGTCGGCGTGCTCGGCGCGTACGGCCGGATGGGCGGCGCGACGTGCGAGGCGATCGAAGCGAGTACGGACCTGGAACTCGCCGCCAGGCTCGGCCGCGGTGACTCGCTCGATCCGCTGGCCGACGCGGGCGTCGATGTCGCGGTCGACTTCACCCGCCCGGATGCGGTGCTTGACAACGTTCGCTGGTGCATCGAGCACGGCATGCACGTGGTGGTCGGCACGTCGGGGTTCGACGACGACCGGCTGGCGGCCGTACGCGGGTGGCTCGGATCGGCGCCGGGTGTTGGCGTGCTCGTCGCGCCGAACTTCAGCGTGGGCGCCGTGCTGATGATGCGGTTCGCCGCGCAGGCGGCCGCGCTGTTCGACTCGGTCGAGGTGGTGGAGCTGCACCACCCGGGCAAGGCGGACGCGCCGAGCGGCACCGCCCGCCGTACCGCGGAGCTGGTCGCCGCCCGCCGCCGCGACGCGGGCGCCGACCCGGCGCCGGACGCGACCCGCGACCAGCTCGCCGGCGCGCGTGGCGCGACCGTCGACGGCGTACCGGTCCACTCGGTACGCATGGCCGGCCTGGTCGCGCACCAGGAGGTGCTGCTCGGCGGGCACGGCGAGACCCTCACCATCCGGCACGACTCGCTCGACCGCGCCTCGTTCATGCCCGGCGTCCTGCTCGGCGTGCGCCGCGTGCGGGAGACACCCGGTCTCACCGTCGGCCTGGAAGCGTTCCTCGACCTCGACTGACGAGTTCCGTCCGCTCAGGTCAGCGATACACGCGAAGGTAGTCGAACCGGGCGGTAGCAGGTCCGTGCTCCTTCGTGGTCTCCGGCAGCGAGCCCTGCGACACCAGGCCGATACGCGGTTCCGCGTCCGCGGGCAGTGTCCAGGTCAGGCCCCATGTCCAGTGCTCGCCGTCGGTGCTCGACCCGGCGCGGAAGCGGTGCTCGCCGGTTTTCGGGTCGATCGTGTGGTGCAGCCGCAGCCAGGCCGTGTCACCGGGCGGACCGACGAGGCCACCGCCCCACGACCGGCGTCCCTCGAACACGGTCTCCTTGCCGAACTCCACGATGCGGGTGTGCCCGACCGCGACGTGGTCGAACCCCTGCTCGCTCGCCTTGGTGTTCTGAACGGTGAAGTAGAGCAGGTACCGGCCGTTCAGGTACCTGATGTCACGCGCCCAGAAACCGGTGCCCTTCGCCGCGTACGGCGGCTCGTGACCTGACGCAAAGAACGGGCCCACCTTGCGCCAGTGCACCAGGTCATCGGACGCCGCGATCTTCGACCGGTCATTCCGGGTGCCCTGCTCGTCGTACGGGCCGCCCGTCGCGTACGCGTACCAGGTGCCGTCCTTGCCGCGCATGATCGCCGGGTCGGGGAAGTCGATCGAGTACCCCTTGGTCACCGGGTTGGTGTACGTCGACGCGCTCGTGGCGCGTTCGGACCGAGCTCCGGCTGCGCTGCCCGGTGTTGCGGAGACGGCGAGGCCCAGCATGGACACCGATCTGACGAGTACCTGCCTGCCCGGCATCGCTGCCTCTCAGGGTCGCTCAGCAGCATCCAACCCGGGGATTTGCAACGTTGTAAAGAGACCACCACGGAGCGCCTACGGTTCCTTCGGCGTACGACTCCACTGCGTGACCATGCGTAGCGGTCAGGTCAGCCCGGTCTCCGCGGTGTCGCGGTAGGCGGCGAGGAAGACGTGTACAGCCGCGCGCGCGATTCGGTCCCGCTCGGGCGCGCTGGGTTTGTCCTCCGGGCAGAACAGGGCCCTGTCCTGGGCAATGGCGAGAGCGAGGTAGGCGAACTGGCTCGCGGCGAGCTTCGGGTCGTCCATCTGGAGCAGGCCGCGGTCGGCATGGGTCCGCAGCGCTGCCGCGATCACGTCGATGCCCCGCGCGGGGGCACGCTCGTAGTAACTGCGCGCCAGTGCGGGGAAGCGGTCGGCTTCGGCGATGACCAGCCTGCGCAACGCGAGCACGTGCGGTTGCAGGACCGCGTCCAGGTAGTGCCGCGCGAGCTCGGTCAGCAACCGTTCCAGCTCGTCGTTGGTGCCGACGTTGGTGCGGTCGAGTACGCCGGTCAGTTCGGTGATGATCTGGTCGGAGTTGTCGGCGACGCCGAGCACGATGTCGGAGAACAGTTGCTCCTTGTCGGCGAAGTTCTTGTACACCGTCTGCTTGGACACCGCCGCTCTCGCAGCGACCTCATCCATGCTGGTGCCCTGGTAGCCGTTGCGCAGGAAGAGCGCGGTTGCCGCCTCGATGATCGCCCGGCGCTTGCGGGCTGAGCGTCCTTCCTGGGCTGGATTCGACCGGCTCGCCAGCCGTGGTGACGTCTGTTCCACGGATGAACCTCCTGTCACGACAGTACTAGACGGCACAGTACCGATCCGAGTACTGTACCGTTCAGTACTACGTTCGGGACGTGAGGGAACCGTAAATGACTCAACAGCAGGCTGCCGGGGCGTGGGTAACTGCACCAGCCGTCTGCGATCGGCGGACCCGGATCACCAAGAGCTTGCTCGGCTACGGAGTGCTGGCCGGCCCGGTGTACGTCCTTGTCGCCGGGACGCCGGAGGGAGCGGCCGCGATGAGTCGGCACGGGCTGGGGCACCTGATCGTTGGTGCCATCGGGTTCATGGCACTTATCGCGGCGGGTGCGGTGTTCGCCCGCCGGTTCACTGCCACCGGACAGCGGACGGGGGCAGTCCGATGAGGTTCCGCACCACGGTGGAGCTGGGCGGCAAGACCGCTACCGGCATGCCGGTGCCGGACGACGTCGTCGTCGCGCTCCAGGGCGGAAAGCGGCCCGCGGTACGGATTACGGTCGGCGGACACACGTACCGAACGACCATCGCGTCGATGGGCGGCCGGTTCCTGGTGCCGCTCAGCGCGGAGAACCGTTCAGCCGCCGGCGTCCACGCCGGAGACGAAGTCGACGTGACGGTCGAACTGGATACCGCACCGCGCGAGGTCGCCGTTCCCGATGACCTGGCCGAGGCACTCGCGCAAGATGCGGCCGCCCGGGAGTTCTTCGAGGGCCTGGCGTTCCCCTACCGCAAGGAGTGGGTGCGGTGGATCACCGAGGCCAAGAAGGCCGAAACCCGTGCCACGCGCGTCACGAAGGCCGTCGAGGCGCTGCGTGCAGGCAAACGTACCCACTGACCCTCCCTTCGCAGTGCCATTGAGCGACTACAACGGCTGGCGCAGTGCCCCGGCCTCCTGCACGTCGCCGGAGTGTGTAGCTGTTTCGGCGATCCAGCGGCGGGCGCAGAGCAGCGTGATGACGAGCGTCAGCAGGGCTGCGGCGACGAGGTACGAGGAGAAGAGGGTGGACGTGCCGGAGACGCTGTTCAGCCAGACCGCGACGAGCGGTGCCGTGCCGCCGAGGATGGACTGGGCCAGGTTGTACGACAGGCCGCCTGCCGTCACGCGGATGTGCGCCGGGAAGATCTGGCTCACCGCGACGAGCGACGGTACCGCCATCACACCCTTGCAGAGTCCCAAGAGCGCGGCGCCGGCGAACGCGCCGACGAGGCCGGACCCGGCGAGGAGGAAACCCGGTACGACGCCTATCGCGACGACAAGAGACCCGACGATGGTGGCGCGACGCAGGCCGATCCGGTCTGCGATCGGGGCGTAGAGCAGCACGAAGACGATGATCATCACCGAGGCGACGGTGTTGGCCGCGTACGCCTGCGTGTTCGACAGTGCATCGTTGTGCTTGAGGAACGTCGCCAGGTACGACGTCAGCGTCGCGGAGATGATCGCCCAGGTGCTGAGGAAGCCGATGAAGGTGAGGATGCGGCCCCAGTAGCTGCGCAACGCCTCGACCAGCGGCAGCCGCGGCGCCTCCCGCTTGCGTTCCTGTTCGCGCTGCAGCTCGACGAACTCCGGCCCCTCCTCGGTCCTGCGGCGCAGGTACAGGCCGATCGCGCCCATCGGCAAGGCGAGCCAGAACAGTGCTCGCCAGCCCCAGGTTTCGTACGCGCCGCTCGGCAGGGTCGCGGACAGCGTCGTGGCGAGCAGCGAGCCGACGAGGAAACCGGTGAACGTCATCGCGATGAGCGAGCCGACCGCGGTCGCCTTCCGGCCGCGCGCGCCGTGCTCGTAGACGAACGAGATGGCGGTCGAGTACTCGCCGCCAGTGCCGAGGCTCTGCACGAGACGCATCAGAAGGAGCAGCGCCGGCGCGGCGAAGCCGATGATCCCGTACGTGGGGATGCACCCGATGAGCGCCGTGCCGACGCAGGTGACGATGATCGTGATCGACAGGGCCCGCTTGCGGCCGAACTTGTCGCCGATGTGGCCGAAGACGGCGCTGCCGATCGGGCGGGTCAGGTACGAGATCGCGAAAATCGCGTACGCACTCATCAGCCCGACGAACTCGCTGCCCGGAGGGAAGAACTCCTTGGCGATTATCGTGGCGACGATGCCGTAGATGCCCCAGTCGTACCACTCGACGAAGTTGCCTGCGGACGCCGCTACCAGTGTGCGGCGGCGTTCCGATCGGGGTATGGGTCGGTCATTGTTCATGCTCGCCGCTGCTTTCGGTCACTGCCGGCATGGGTACGCCGAACCGTTCGGCGAGCTTGCCCAAGTCGGCCAGAACCACTTCCCGTAGTGGGATCCCGCTTCTCTGCGAACGCTCCCGCGCCTGCTCCTCGACGTCACCCGGCGCGTGGACGCCGTCGACATCCGGTGCGGGTTCGCTGGCGCGTACGTGGTCGGCGATCGCGGTCGCACGCCGGCGGACCTCAGGAGCGTCATCGAACACGCCGGCATCGATGGCGAGGTAGAAGTTCCCTACGGTGACGTCCAGGTCGGCTTTCCCCGCGTTGCCCTGCGCGCCGGTGAGGCCGGAGAGCGCGATGTTCCTGGTGAGGTTGGCGCCCGTGAGGCCGGAGGCCAGCATCTCCACCATGAGCGACAGTGCCGAGCCTTTGTGGCCGCCGCTGGCGAGGACCCCTCCGGCCAGCGCGGCGGCGGGATCGCGGGTCGGGTGGCCGTCCTCGTCGACCGCCCAGTCCTCGGGTATGGACTCGTCCGCGTCGAGCGCGAGCCTGATGCGTCCGCGAGACGACATCGACTGCGCCATGTCGAGCACGAGCTCGGGATGCTCAGATCCGGGGCTGGCGAACGATATCGGGCTGTTCCCGATGCGCGGGCCGCGTCCGCCGAACGGCACGACCGACGGCGACGTGCTGCTCACCGCGAACGCCAGGCATCCGCGATCCGCGGCATGCCTGGTGTAGAAACCGGCGGCGCCGAAGTGTGCCACCGACGTCACGCCGGCGATGGCGACGCCTGCCGTACGCGCCTTCTGCACGATCCGGTCGACGGTACGGATGCCCACCGGCGCACCGAACCCGCGGTCCGCGTCGACGAGCAGGAAGGCCGGTCCCTCGGTGACATCGCGCTCGTCGGGGCGGGGGTTGACCTGGCCGGACTCGAGCTGGGCGACGTACGGTGCGAGGCGGTTGACCCCGTGGGTAGGGATGCCGCTCGCGTCGGCGTCCACCAGCGAACGTGCCGTCAACACGGCGTCGGGCTGCCGCATCCCGGCATGGACGAAGACGTCCTCGGCGAAGCGTGTGAGGTCTGCGCCCGAGGCGAGGAAACGCCCGGCGCTCTTGGCTTCCTGACCCGCCATGGTCAGCCCCGCCTCTTGCAGAACAGCGTCCGGCCCGCGTCGAGTAGCTGGACGTCGGAGTCGACGAAGTCCGCGTAGTGCACGATGACTGCCTCCTGAGTCTGCGGAACGACGGCCGACAACGGTGTGTGCGCGATGACACCGTGGATGAGGTCGTCTCCAAGACCCGCCTCGGCCATCCAGTGCGCCCCCAGAAACCCGTGCTGGTACAGCCGGCCGGTGCGCGATGGCCGGGCGCCATCCGCCGCCTGCTCGAACTCGTGCACCTTCGATACGTCGTGCAGCAGCGCGATGGCGAGCACCGCATCCATATCGATCGCAATGTCGTGCGCACTGTGCTCGACGTCGGCGATACGCGCGGCGATCTGTGTCACCGCGCGGGTGTGGGTGACCAGCGTGCGCTTCTCGGGCAGCTCGGGGCTCTTGGGCACATCGGCGAGCGCGTCCCAGGCGCTCGATTCCCATGCCCGACACCAGATGGACGTCACCGCACCGCGTAGCGCCCCGTCCTCGATCTGCTCGATCTCGGGCAGCAGTTCCAGCACGGTCGAGTTCGCTCGCTCCGGCAACCTAAACCCCAACTGTCGACACTACCGGCGTGTCCGGCCGACAGTAGCCCGCTCTGTGCCGATGCACAAGGCGTTGTGGCGACACTTTACGGGCGGTACGCTCCACCCGTGTGCGCGTCGCAGGGGGATGGCCCGGAGTTCATCAAGCTCGCGCTCGCGCGGGCGATGTCGCTGCACGCGCAGGGAGACCTGGTCAGCCGCATGGTTACCGAGTTGGCCACCGACATCATCGAGGGCAGGCTCCAGGCCGGGCACGAGCTGACGTCGGTCGACCTGGGCAGGCGCTTCGGCACGAGCCGCACACCGGTACGCGAGGCGCTCGCGGTGCTGCAACGCGAGGGTCTCGTCGACGTACGGCCGCGCAAGCGCCCGCGCGTCGCGACCTTGACGATCAACGAGATCCGCGACCTCTACCAGATCCGCGCACACCTTTACTCGCTCGTGAGCGAGCGCATCGTCGGGGAGGGGGACGAGGCGAACATCGAACGCCTCGACGGTCCGCTCGCACGGATGGGGGACGCCGTTGCCGCGGGCGACCCATTGCGGTACTTCTACCTGACCGTTGAGTTCCGCGACATCGAGGCGGAGATATGCCCGAACCGGCGCGTGGGCAGCATCATCGAGTCTCTCGGTCTTCGCATCTATCAGCTCCGTCGCTACGGGTTGTCGCTACCCGGACGGATCGAGGTCTCGTACCGCGACTACTGCCGGCTACGCGAGGCGTACAGCGACCGTGACCGGGAGCTGGCCGTCGCGATCGCGCGGTCGCTCATGCACAAGGCGCTTGCGGTCATCGAGACGTACTGGGACGGCGACTCGCCCCGGGAACCCGCGTCCTGACGGCCATGCGACCGTGGGTGACATCGACCTGGACGAGCCCGTGGCGTATCGGTCAGAGTTGGCAAAGGGCGTCCAGTCCGGCAGGTTCCGATACTTGCGCCCGGGCTTCTCGATGCCGCTCCGCGATGCCGCCGCGCAGATGCTCGTAATGAGTCCTTCTGCCTGGTGGGGCGCCGCTGGGCGTGCAAATGAGCCGGGGCGCCTCACTGGTGAGCCCCGGGGCGGCTCGCCAGGACAAGATCCGTTCGGTGTGGCCGCAACGCGCAGAAACCTGCGCGTCGCGGCCGGAAGAAACAGATCTTGGTAGGGCCTCGGCCGAGCGGGGGCTGCTGGCGCGAGTATCGGCGCTACCAGCCACACCGGCCGCAACAGCACCCATTTGCGGACCAGTGACAACGTGTGCACCAGCCTGGTCTTCGAGGCGCTCGGCCACGACGAGCGGTCTCGGATACAGGTCGTCAACGACTTCTGTCGTGGTATCGGCTTGCCGGCCACCATCCACCGTCACGCCCTCCCTGACACCACGTTGGTCCCCTGGTACCACGGCAATGACTCGATGACCACGACAAGGGCCACGGATCAACTCAGGCTCCTCCACATGATTGTGCAGGCGTCAGCCGGGCGAGGACACTGCAATGGGCACCGCGGCTGTTCCCGCGTGCGAGGCAGCTTCGTACGCGGTATCGTTTACTGGATTGGGCGTTCCGCAAAATGGACCACGCCATTGTGCCGGAATGGGGAAGCTGTGCAGGACGACGAAGACTCCAAGGAACGGTTTCCGGTACGCGCGGTCGCGCGCGCTGTTGACCTGTTGATGGTGCTCACCCAGGGCCCGCGGAGTCTGGGTGATCTCGCGCAGGAGGCCGGCCTGTCGAAGGCGACGGCGCACCGGCTGCTGGCCAGCCTGCGCTACCAGGACATCGTTATCCAGGACCCGAGTGCGGGCGAGTACAGCCTCGGCCCCGGGTGCTTTCGGCTGGTCGAAGCGGTGAGTGACGGAATGAGTGGGCTCGGCGCGCTGGCCCGGCCGGTGCTCGAGCGGTTGCGGGAGGAAACCGGCGAGACGATCACGTTGCACGTACGGGTCGCGAGCCAGCGCATCTGTATCGAGGAGCTGACCAGCACGCACGCCATGCGGTACACAGCCGGGCTCGGGGCGACTTCGCCGGTGCACGTGGGTTCGGCGGGCAAGCTCCTGCTCGCATACTTGGACAATCCGGTGCGCGAGCGGCTTCTACGCACTGTCACGCTTACGCCGGTCACGTCGGCGACGGTGACCGACGTCGACCAGCTCCGCCACGAGTTCGACCAGATCCGCGAGTTCGGCTGGGCGGAGAGCCGGGGCGAGCGCATCGTCGGTGCCGTAGCCGTGAGCGCGCCGGTATTCGATGCGGAGGGTGGCATCCTGGCGGCGCTGAGCGTCCTGGGCCCGGAGGCACGCCTGCATTCCCGCCATTTCATGGCCGCGCGAGGCCTCGTCGTCGCCGCGGCGGCCGATGTGACCGGGATGCTGCGCAAGCTCGCCGAGAGCGTTCCGTAGAACGAATCAGGCGACCCGTAGTATGATACAGGGGTGAAAGTCCAGGCCGTCGAAGTCGCTGGCGTGGGGATGCATGCCTTTGGGCGGTATCCGGCGAGCTCCCTGAAGGACCTCGGTCGTGTGGCTGCTGTCCGCGCTTTGCAGGACGCTGGGCTCGGGCCGGCGGAGGTCGACGCGGTGTACTCCGCGAACGCGCTCGCGGGTCTACTCACCGGTCAGGAGCAGGTGCGCGGTGAGACCGTTGTGCGCGACATTGGCATTGAGGGCATCCCGGTAGTGAACGTCGAGAATGCCTGCGCGAGCGGGTCGACCGCCCTTCGTGAGGCAACTATCGCGGTGTCGGCAGGTGCTGCTGACGTTGTGCTTGCTGTCGGTTTCGAGAAGATGTACCAGGCGGATCGCGCTCGTGCGCTGCATGCTCTGCGTTCTGCGGCGGACCTTGACGTCGTCGGTGGACTCGGGTTGCAGTTCACCGGCATCTACGCGATGCGGCTGCGCAAGCGGCTCGATGAGGGCAGCCTGCGGCTGGACGACCTCGTCGCGGCGACCGTGAAGGCCCATGCGAGCGGCGCCCGTAACCCGTACGCGCAACACCGCAAGCCGGTGACTGCCGAGGAGGTGACCGCGAGCCGACCGATCGCCGAACCCCTCACCTTGCTCATGTGCAGCTCGATCGGTGACGGCGCGGCGGCTGCCGTGGTGACCCGACGCGGGCGGTGCTCGGTCGACGACGGCCGACCCGGGGTCGGTGTTCGAGCCAACGCCATGCGTACCGCGCGAACTGTACGCGACGATCGAGGCGACGAGATCGCGGCGGCTACCGCCCGGGAAGCCTACGCCGATGCCGAGGTCGGCCCCGAGGATCTTGACGTGCTCGAGGTTCACGATGCGATGGCACCGGGCGAACTGCTCTACTACGAGCAGCTCGGCCTTTGCGAGTACGGCGAGGCCGGTGCCTTGCTCGCATCCGGCGATACCGGTCCGGGCGGTCGCCATGTGGTCAATCCGAGCGGTGGGCTGTCGGCCCGCGGGCACCCAGTCGGCGCAACCGGCCTGGCGCAGATCGCCGAGCTGACCTGGCAGCTGCGTGGTGAGGCCGGTGAGCGGCAGGTTCCCGGTGCGCGCCTGGCGCTCGCGCAAAACAGCGGCGGTTGGATGGACGGTGAGTCGGCGGTGTCGGTCATGCACGTGCTGGAAAGACTCTGATGAGCGAACTTGCACCGCTACTCGCCGCGCCCAATACCGGCGACAGGCAGCGCGTCGACGACGTTGCCGGGCGGCTTGTCGGCGGCCGGTGCGCGGCGTGCGGCACCGTAACCTGGCCGCGGCGAGCTGCGTGTCCCAGGTGCGTGTCCGGCGACGTGGCGGATGCGAACCTACCCACGCAGGGGACGCTAGTTACCGTCACCACGGTATGGGTGCCGGTTGAGGGCATCGAGCCGCCGTACACCCTCGGGCTTGTTCGGCTTGGCGGCGCCGAGGTGTTTGCGCACATCCGCGGCCTGGACGATGCCGCGCGGGTGCCGGTCCCTGTCGTGCTCAGGCTGGATCGCGAGGCCAGCCCCCCGTTCTGGTTCGTGCCGCGCCAGTAGCACTGCCGGCGCTCAGGGCTGCGTGGCGATGTCCTTGATGGCCTTGACGATGTCGTCCATGGGCGTGCCCGGCCCAAAGTAGCTACGCACTCCCCGGCCGAGCATGCGGTTGACCTCGTCCTCTTCCTCGATCCCGCCCGCAACCACCGGGATGGGCTCGTCGAAGCCGTCGATGAGCTCGACAAGCTCGACGCTGAAGTCCGCGAGACCGCCGCTGAGGCAGCTCACCCCAATGGCGTCGGCGTCCTCGGCCACAGCGGTACGTGCGATCCCCTCAGGGGCGTTGCGCTTGCCGAGATAGATGACCTCAACCCCCGCCTCGGTCAGGTACTTTGCCACGTTGCGGATGCCCACGTCGTGGCCGTCGAGCCCCACCTTCGCCAACACCACCCGGATCCGTGCGTCGTCGGCGCCGGTCACGCGGCACTCTCCAGGCCGCGTCTGGTCGCATCCATCAGCTGCTCGATCGTGGCACCCACGTGCAACGCTCGCACGGTGGCGGGTACCACGTTGTCCGAGCCGGCCGCGCACCGTTCGACCTCGGCGAGGCAGCCGTCGAGCCGTGGGCCCGCGTACTCGCGCTTGTGCGCGCCGACACGGTTGGCGAGATCGGTTTCGATGTCCGCGGTACCGGACGCCGGGGCGCTCGACCCCTGGAACAGCTGTTCCCACTGCGGCGTCCGGTTGGCGTTCTCACCGATCCACACCCGCTCGCCGCTGTCGAGCTGGCGGGTACGCCGGCTGCGGAGCTCGTCGATCCGCCGGACGATATAGCCGTTCTGGATGCAGGCAAGCCCACCACCGTTCGCCTCCACACGAGCCATCTCCGCGGTGACCTGGTCGGTGAACCAGGCGCCGATCTCCTCCATCTTGTGGCTGCCGGCGAGTGGGTCCACAGACATGGCGACGCCGTGTTCGTTGCCGACGACCTGCTGGGTGCGCAACGCCAGCGCGGCCGCGTCCAGAGAGGGTACCCGCAGCGCCTCGTCGTACGCTGCGGCGCACAGGTAGTCGGCGCCTCCCAGCACGGCCGCGGTCACGCTCACCGCGCAGCGCGGCACGTTGACGAGGGGTTCGGCGTTGGTCTCCAGGCCGTGTGAGTACCCCATCAATGCGACCGGCTCAGGATCGACGCCGTAGCGGTCGCGCAGGATGTTTCCCCACAATGACCGGGTGTACCTGAACACGACAGCGCCGAGGAACAGGTCGCTTCGTTCGTTCAGGAAGAGCATGATCCGGCGTGCCGCGGCTGCGGGATCGTAGCCGCGAATGACAAGCTCGTCGAGGTAGCTGATCGCGTTGGAAAGTGCGAACGCGACAGCGACGACCGGGCCGGCGCCGGCGACATCGTAGTGGTTCGAGCACACCGTCATCGCGTATCCGGGCAGGTTCTCCTCGATGGCGTACGCGACGGCGTCGCAGGCGAGGCGGCGCGCCTGCTCAGGGGTGAAGATCTCGGTGCCCCGGGCGGTGAACTCCTTGAGCGGGTCGTTCTGCATGACAAGTCCGACGTGTCCCGCCCGGCGCTCGCGCAGCACCTCCGACACCATCGCGAGTCCCACGTGGCCGACCGAGTTCGCGAGCATCCCGACGCTGTCCAGCGCGGCCACGTCGGTCGCCGCGAAAATGGCGCGCGCATCATCGAGCGTCGCGCACGAGACACCCGCACGCCCGACCTGCGCGCGCGACAGCCTGTGATCGGGATCGAAACCAAGCTGGGAGGGCAGGTCGCATGCGAGCAGGATCGATTCGGCCCCCAGCTCGGTGAGTATGCGCACCCGTTCCCCGGTCACCTGCGGGCTCTGGTGACCGACGTAGACCATCGCACGCGGCCGGTACGGCGCCGGGGCCGCCGACCGGCTTGCGATCCACGCGTCCAGGTCCGGGTCCCCCGGTAGCGGCCCGTAGTGCTTGCGGATCGGAAGCTCCGCGTCGTTCGCGCGGGACGCGTCCTCGGTGCTGCCCGCGGTCTCGTTCTTCTGCTGTTCGACGCTGGGATCAGCCGTCACGAGAGCTCACCGTCTTTCCGCGAAAGTCGTTCAGAACCTCGCCTACACGTTCGAGCATGTCCTCGGACTCGGCCGTCGGCAAGGCCGGCCACTGGCAGCGGAGCACGACGGTGTCGACGCCGCCCCGCGCGTAGGTCGAGAGCTGCTCGACGCAGTCTGAGACCGAGCCGAGCAGGTAGCGGTCGGTCAACACATCCGGATCGGGCGCGGCGTCGTCACCGTAGCCCCAGCGAGCGTAGCGACGCAGCCGCTGTGTCGCGTGCTCGTACGCCGTGGTTCGCGGCTCCTTCTTGGTAACGAAGATGTCCCGGCGCAGCACGATGCCCTGACTGGATGCGGATGCCCACGACAGCGCCGCTGATGCGGGCGTCGTCGGTCCGGTGTACGGCATGTACCCAGCCTGCAATACCTTGTCGAAGCGGGCTCGTGTGGTGGCCGCGCACCAGATCGGGGGCCGTGGACGCTGCACCGGCGTGATGCTCGCCCGTACCCCGTCGAGAGCGAAGTGCCGGCCGTTGTACGTCACGGGTTCGCCGGACCACAGCCGTTCGATGACCTCTAGTGCTTCCCGGTGCCGGGCCCCCCGCTCCTGCCGAGGGACCCCGAGTGACTCGAACTCGACCGGCCGGTATCCCTGTCCGACACCCAGGATGAGCCGGCCGCCGGAGAGCACGTCCAGGGATGCCGTCTGCTCGGCGATGTGCACGGGCTCGTGCAGCGGGAGAAGGAGCACACCGGTGGCGAGTCGCATCGACCCGGTCTCAGGGACGAGGCGAGACAGCAGCGGTAGGGGCTGCAGGTACGGCTCCGGCCCGGTCAGGATGTGCTGCCCGGCGACGATGATGTCGAACCCGAGCTCGCGCGCTCTGCGGGCGTTCCGCACCGCCGCGTCCGCGAGGTCGGTGCCTGCAGCCTGGTTCGGCGCGGCGAGTAGCAGACCGAACTTCACCTGTCGGCCCTCTTGCGTGCGTCCTCGAGTCCGTTCCTGTCCACCTTCCCGTATGCGGTGCGAGGCAGCTCATCGAGCACGACGACCGACCGTGGCTGCCGAAAGCCAAGCCTGGGCGCGCAATGTTCGACGAGTGCTTGCTCGGTGAGATGCGCGCCGTCCTGCGGCGTGACGTACACGCGCACCGCCTGTCCCCAGCGCTCGTGCGGTACGCCCACCGCGACCACCTCGCGGACCCCCGCGTATTGCGCGACGACGTCTTCGACCTCCTTCGGCGCGATGTTGAAGCCACCGGAGTTGATCATCTGGTCGCGCCGGCCGCGCAGGTAGATGAATCCGTGCTCGTCTCGGACCGCCATGTCCCCCGTCCACAGCCGTCCGTCCCGGAGCACCTCAGCGGTACGATCGGGCATCCCGTAGTAGCCACGCATCACGTGCGGGCCCCCCACGACCACCTCGCCGGGTTCGCCGGGCTCGACCAGGCTGCCGTCGGATGCGGCCACCTCGACCGGCACCGTTCGCCACGGTCGTCCCGCGGACTCCAGCCAGGGCTTGTCCAGCTGGTGGTCCTTCTTGGCGAGGTACGTGATCGTCATCGGCGCCTCGGACTGGCCGTACAGCTGGCCGAACACAGGACCGTACCTGTCCATCGCCCGCTCCAGCGTCGGCCTGTCGATGGGCGCCGCGCCGTAGATGATGGTGGAGAAGGGCGCGACCCTACTGGCCTCGACCAGGTCCCGGAGCATGGTGGGAACCAGCTTCAGCGTGCTGATACGTTCGCGGATTCCCAACTCGACAACGCGATCCGCGTCGAAGCGACGCATGATGTGCACGTGCCCGCCGGAGAACAGGTACGGAAGCAGGAAGTAGCCGGCGCCGTGTGACAACGGTTGGAGTAGCAGCAGGGAGTCCGCCGTGGTGGGTGCGCCGAGCTCGGTCATGATGTTCATTGCCACTTGGACCAGGTTGCTGTGGGTGAGCATGACGCCCTTGGGCCGGCCGGTGGTCCCTGAGGTGTACGAGATCCAGCCCAACTCCCCGTCCAACGTGCCGGGAGCCGGCGCCGACTCGCGCGCCGCTTCAAGGGTCGCGTGATACGGGTGCGCGCCCTCCGGGCAGTCGTCCTCGTCGTCCAACCGCACCCAAACGAGCCCGTGTCGAGCGGCGAGCTCGGCTGCGATCGGGTCGAACGACGCCTGGCTGACGATAGCGCGGGCGCCGCAGTCACCAATGGCGTAGGAAAAGTCCTCGATGGCAAGCCGAATATTCAAGGCAACGCGCACCAGCCCTGCATAGGCTAACGCGACGTCGATCTCGGGATATTCCAGGCGGTTTTCGAGCAGCACGGCGACTCGATCGCCCGCACCCAGCCCGAGCCCGGTCAGCGCGTTGGCGAGCCTCCGGGCATTGCGGTCCAGGTGAGCGTAGGTGCGGGTCACACCGTCGCATGAGACCGCCGACAGGTCTCGATGTTCGGACACGGCCCGGCGTACCAGATATGGAATATCCACTTCGGTCTTCCGCCCCAATCAGGTCAGTATGTTAGGCAGCCAGAGGGTGATCTGCGGGAAAGCGACAAGCAGCGTCAATGTGCAGACGTCGGCGAGTACGAACGGCCATATCGCCCGAAACGCCCGTTCTATCGGGACCTTCGCCACGGCGCTGACAACGTAGACGTTCAGACCGAGCGGTGGTGTGATCAGGCCGATCTCGACGGTTTTCACGAAGACGATCGCGAACCAGTACGGATTGAAGTCGAGCGAGGTGATCAACGGGAACACGATCGGTATCGTCAACACTTGGACCGCGAGCTGGTCCATGAATGTGCCCAGGATCAGGTAGACCACCAGGAGGACGATCAGGATCCCGTACCGGCCGAACGGAAGGTCGCTGAGCGACTGCACGATCTGCTGCGGGATCTGATTGATCGACATGAAGCGCCCGAAGACGAACGCGCCGATGATGATGAGGAATATCATGGCCGCCGTCTCCGCGGCTTCCCGGGCGGCGGAGACCAATTGTTTGGTCCGGAGCCTACCGATAATGGCGCCGATCACGCCGATGCCGAACACGCCCACTGCGGCCGCTTCGGTGGGCGTGTACACCCCGAGGTAGATACCGGCGATCACGGCCAGGACGACCACGAGGATCGGTGCGGCGTTCGCGGCTCCCTTTGCCTGCTCGGCGACCCGGAACCGCGGGCCACGTGGCATGTCGGCGGGGTGTCGCCGGGCCTTCACGACGATGACGCACATCAGCACAAGTGCAGAGAGGACTCCGGGAACGATGCCCGCAGCGAAGAGGCGCGCGACCGATGTCTGTGTCAGCAGCGCGTACACGATCAGCGTGATACTCGGTGGCACCATCACTGCCGCGGTTGCGGCAGCGGAGATACAGGCGAGGATGAAGTCCTTCCTGTACCCGTATCGCTCCGCCTCCCGGATCGTGACCTTCGACAGCGCCGCCGCGTCGGCCGAGGAGGACCCGGAGACCGAGCCGAACAGCGTGCCCGCTGCGACGATCGCCATCGGAATGCCGCCGCGAACCCGTCCGACGATCCGGTACACGAACTCGAAGAGACGCTCCCAGACGGCCCCGTTACTGCCGAGACTTCCCATCAGGACGAAGAGCGGGATTGTCGCGAGTACGAAGCTCGCCGACTCCCGGTACAGCGAAGTCCCGAGGTAGTTGACGGCGATATCCGGGCCGAAGGTGAGGAACAGCCCGAGCAAGCCGGCGGCGAGCATCGCGATACCGACGGGCACTCCGAGAACGAGGAAGACGGCGAGGGCGGCGATGCCCAGCCATGCACCCAGGCCGATCATGCGCGATCGTTCGAAGCCGGTACGGGGGGCGTTTCAGCGGTGGTGGTCTCTTCCTCGAAGGCCAGCCACTTCGATCGGACGGCCAGGACGCGGACCAGAGTCAGCACCAAACCGAGGAGAACGAGGAACCGGAAGGGATACAAGTGGATGGTGATCACCCCGGTGGTGGACTCGCCGGATGCGTACGAGGCCATCGCTTGGATGTAGGCGGCATAGATTCCGATTGCTAGAACGGCCATGACGATCAGCAGACTGATCGTGTCCACCACGGTGCGAGCTCTTCCGTGCAGTCGGCTGACGACGACGCTCACTCGGATGTGGCGTGCTGACGAGACAGCCAGGTAGACGACTGCCACCATCATCATGTCGCCGACGATGTCGGTGATCCCGGGCAGCGGCTCGTGGAGCACGTAACGGGCGAAAACACCGATGATCATGAGCGCCGCCATCACGATCAGGATCAATCCGGCTGTCACGGCCGTACCTGTCCTGAGGACCTCCGCGACGTGCCGTCGTCTCGACCGGGTATCCCGTTCGGGCTCGCCGGGCTCGCCGGCTTCGTCGGTCGCCGGCTTGTGGCCGGAAGGCCCGGCTACGAGCCCAGCTTCTTCTTCAGCAGACGTGTCCACATGTCCACGCCGTCCCGAATCGCTTGGGCGTCGGCGCCGCTGGAGATCGTCTTCTTCTCCCACTTCTTCTCCACACCGGTGAACTTCTTCTTGGCCGTCGCCTCATCGATGGTGTTGGTGGTGATGCCGTGCTTCCGCCACGAAGCGAGATCCTCCTTCACCTGCGCTTTGAGCGCCTTGGATACGTGGGTGACCGACTCGTTGCCCACTGAGGTAAGGATCTTCTGGTCCCTGGCGGAGAGCGACTCCCAGGTCGAGTTGTTGATCGTGTAGCAAACGGGAAAGCCGCCCATGTTGAGATTGACGATCGCAGACTTGATGAGGTCGTAGAAACCGTATGCGCTCACGCTTGGTACCGAAAGGGCTATGCCGTCTATGACGCCGCGGTTGAAGGCTCCGGTGGCTTCGCCGATATCCATGTCGACCGACGACGCGCCGACCGCTTCCACAGAGTAGGGCAGAACGGCTCCGGAAGCCCGTATTTGTTTGCCTTGGACGTCGGCAAGCGTGGATACGTTATGTTCCGTGAACGCCATCTGGTAGTTCGTCGTGGTGTAGCACCACAGCGGCCGCATGTTCAGTTTCTTGAAATTCTGCTGCATCGTCTTGTTCTTCTGGGCGAACTGCCAGAATGCTTGCGAAGCCGGCACGACCTCGTCGTCGGAGAACATGCCTGGGAGCTGGACCACGTACATCAGCGGTGCACGGTTGCCGAGGTACAACACGTTGCCGATGTCGGCAGTGCCGGACTGAACCGCCTGGGGGATGTCGCTGCCCTTGGCGAGCTGTTCTGAGGGGTAGAACTTGAACTTGATCCGCCCGTGCGACTTCTTCTCCACCTTGTCCATGTACGGCTTGATGCCGTTCTTGTAGAGCTCGTGTTGCTTGGAGTAGATGTCCGCGACACGAAGCGTGACGGTCTCGCCGCCGTTGGCACTGCTCCCGCCGGCGCCGCAGGCGGTGGCGGCCACCAGCATGGCCGCGATCATCAGGCCGGTCCGAACCCGTCTGGTTGCTCTCATCGCCACTCCCACACTCGGCGCGAGTCACAGGGGATACCTCGTACGTCTGTGCCGTGTCAGTGTACGAGACAGCTGTTTCGGAAGCAATACCCGCGGAGCCAACGGGTCCAGCACGGCTGTCTGTCCTTTGAGGGCCATCGTTTCGTGGTATGAACTGGCTAGTTCACAAACTGTAGAGTGAGCGCCGAGTGCTCTGGCTCGTGCAGCTGAGCAGCCTGGAGCTGAATCGGGCCCTGCCAAGGAGAGGAACGATCATGGCAGCGAAGACAGCTCTTTCCGCGTACAACAGGACGAAGCCGGACACAGTACCCGATCGCGTCAGGGTAGCCGACTGCACGTTGCGCGACGGTGAGCAGCAGGCTGGGCTCGTGTTCTCGCGCGAACGCAAGGTCAAGATCGCCAAGGAGCTGATCGCCGCCGGCGTCTACGAGATCGAGGCGGGCAGCCCGGCCGTCAGCGTCGAGGACCGTGAGGCGGTGGAGGAGATCGCTGCCCTGGGCGGGACGCGGGTGAGCGCGCTGAGTGTCGCGCGCGAGCACGAGATCGATGTCGTGGCGGATACCGGGGCATGGGGCGTGCGCATCTCGCTGCCTGCGGGTGAGCTGCAGCTCAAGCACAAGATGCGGCTGTCACCCGAGGAGTACGTGCGCCGCGCGGTCGAGATCACGAGTTACGCCAAGTCGAAGGGCTTGTACGTCACGTTCAGCCCGTATGACACGACCCGGGCGGAGGAGGGCTTCCTGCGCCGGGCCGTTCGGGCGATCACGCGAGCCGGCGCGGTCGACCGGCTTCGTCTCGTCGATACCGCCGGCGCCGCGGATCAGACGTCGTTGGAGTACCTGGTCGCTGTGTTGCGTGCGGAGAGCGAGGGCACGCCGGTCGAGGTACACGTACACGACGACTTCGGCCTGGCGACGGCGAACACCGTAGCCGGGGTACTGGCCGGCGCGGAGTACGTATCGACGAGCATGAACGGGCTGGGGGAGCGGTCGGGTAACGCGGCCACCGAACAGGTGGTGGCTGCCCTTGAGGTCATGTACGGCATCCGTACTGGCATCGTGCTGGACCGGTTGTGTGCGCTTTCTGACCTGGTGGCGCAGTTCTCGGGTGTGGCGTTGCGACCGAACACGCCCGTGGTCGGAAGCAACTCGTTCACGCACGAGTCCGGCATCGTCACCGCTGGCGTGCTGGTGGAGCCGTTCACGGCGGAGTCGTACGCCCCGGAGTTGGTCGGCCAGCAGCGCCGTCTTGTGTACGGCAAGAAGTCCGGGTCAAGGGCGGTGGGCGCGCTGCTCGACGAGATGGGCGTGGATGGGCACAAGGACACCGTCCAGGAGGTGCTGTCCACGATCAAGGAACGCTCGCTGTTCCTGGAACGCGCGTTGCGCGAGGACGAGGTGCACGCGATCCTGTCTGATGTTCGCGCCCGCCCGCGGCGCTAGTGGGAGGTACTCAGGTGGCGACGGATCGGGTGCTGGTCGACGCGAGCGCCTTGGAGCGGGCGGTTGCCGCGATCCTGCACGTACGCGGCTTTGGCGAGCAGGACGCCGCGAGGAGCGCGCGAGTGCTGGTGAGCGCCGACCTGCGTGGGGTCGAGTCGCACGGCGTTTCGAACATGCTTCGCCGTTATCTCGCATGGATCGACTCGGGCCACCTGAACCCGACGCCGCAAGTGAGCGTGATCCACCAGAAAGCGTGTGTGGCCAGTTATGACGCGGATGGTGGGCTCGGGTTGGCGGTGCTGCCGGTCCTGATGCAGGAGGCCGTCGAACGGGCCAGGCAGTACGGCATCGCGATGGTCGGCGTGCGTAACGCGAGGCATTCGGGCATGCTCGCGTTCCATACGATGCTTGCCAGCGAGCAGGACATGGTAGGTGTTTGCGCGACGTCGGGCGGTCCACGCGTGATACCGACCTTCGGCCGGGAGCCGCGACTGGGCACCAATCCACTGTCGGTCGCGCTCCCGAGCAACGATGACCACCCGTTCGTGTTCGACGCCGCCACCTCCGTGGTCGCGTACAACAAGATCGCGAACGCTCGTCGGGACGGTGATCTGCTTGGCGGCGGGTGGTGTGCGGACGAGAGCGGTACGCCGATGATGGACCAGCGCCCGTCCGATCTGGACGTGGACGAACGGATGCTCCCGCTTGGTTCGTCGCCCGAGCTCGGGTCGCACAAGGGGTACGCGCTCAGCGCTGTTGTGGACGTACTCGCGAGCATCCTGCCGAACGGGACGTTCATCGGCAACCTGGGCCACGGGTACAACGGCCATTTCCTGACGGCTATCGATCCGGCTGGTTTCGGCCCGCTGGAGGAGTTCAAGAGCCAGGTGAGTGAGTTCGCGAGATACCTGCGGACCACTCCGCGTGCCGATCGCGACGTTGCCGTACTGGTCCCCAACGACCTGGAGTGGACCACGATGTGCGAGCGGCGGAGATCCGGTATCCCAGTGCACCGTGAAGTGATCACCTGGTTCGACAAGGTCTGCGACGAATACGGACTGCAGTACCTCTCCCGCTAGGAGGTCACTGGACGGCTGCGTGTTATGTTCGTTGCATAACTGCATCGCGTGGCCACCAGGGGAAGCCGGTCGAAGTCCGGCGCTGACCCGCAACCGTAGGCCCCACCAGATGGGGTGAGCCGGAGCACCTGGCGGTCACTAGCGGCTCCTCACACCGTCGAGGTCTACGGACGGGGCCGGGTCACACCGGTTCACGTCCCCGTACGCGGCATCGCGACGGGGATGTCGCGTGTCGGAGCCCTCGACGACACCGTAAGGACGTGGACTGGAAGATGGCTCGCCTGTTCCGCCGGCTGCGTGCGTTGGGCGCGCTTGTCGCTCTGCTCGGCGGGTGCAGCGCTGTGTTGATCGCTCCGACTCCTGCCCTCGCGGACGCCAAGTGCACGCCGAGCAGCGGCGTGCTCGTCATCGTGGACTTCGGCGAGCTCGGCGGCGGCGTACAGCGCGGGTGCGCGCCCGGCGACCCGAAGACCGGGCTGAAGGCCTTGCATGCAGCCGGGTTCAGCACCCAGGGAACCCAACGGTACGGATCGAGCTTCATGTGCCGGATCGACGGCGAGCCGGGCAAGGCCAGGGAGAAGTGCATCGACACCCCGCCCGGCGATGCGTACTGGGCGTACTGGCACGTCGCAAAGTCCGGGTGGGAGCAGAGCCAGACGGCGGTCACCGGCTACGAGCCCGAGCCCGGCGCCATCGAGGGCTGGTCGTTCGGCGCCGGCGAGCGACCGCGGGTACCGGCTGGCGCCGCGCGGTCGGCACCGTCGAGCAGCGCCGCGGCGTCGCCGTCCGCGTCCCGCAGCGAGCCGAGCCATACGGCAGGTGCGGGCGCGACCAGGAACGCCGAACCCGCCGATTCCGGTGGAGGCCCCCCGGTGTCGACGATCATCGCGCTCGTCGTGGTGGTCTGCGGCGGCCTCGCCGCAGGTCTGGTCGCGTGGAGGCGGCGCCGTGCGCCCTAGGGCGCGCCTGGCGCGTGGGCTGCACCCGGTCGCCTGGTGGTTGTGGGCGCTCGGGCTCGCGGTCGCGGCCAGCCGTACCACCAACCCCGTGTTGCTCGCGCTCGTCCTCGTGGTCGCGGCGCTGGTCGTGACCACTCGCCGCGGTGATGCCCCCTGGGCTCGCGGGTTCCGCAGCTACCTGCTACTCGGGCTGATCGTGATCGCGATCCGGGTGGTGTTCCACGCCCTGCTCGGTACGTCCTCGGGCCAGCACGCGCACGTCCTCGTACGGCTTCCCGAGCTGCCGCTGCCGGCGTGGGCGGCCGGCATCGAGATCGGCGGCCCTGTCGTGCTCGAGGGCGTGCTCGGTGCGTGCTACGCGGGGCTCCGCCTCGCGGTGCTGCTCGCCTGCATCGGCGCGGCGAACGTCCTGGCCAACCCCAAGCGTGCGCTGCGCGTGCTACCCGGGGCGCTGTACGAGATCGGAGTGTCGGTCGTGGTCGCGCTGACCGTGGCGCCGCAGATCGTGGAGAGCGGCCAGCGTGTCCTGCGGGCACGACGCCTGCGCGGTGACACGCGCCGGTGGTTGTCGGCCGTGCGCGGCATCGCCGTGCCCGTGTTGCAGGACGCGCTCGCCCGCTCGCTCTCGCTCGCGGCGGCGATGGACTCGCGGGGGTACGGCCGCACCGCGGGCGTCTCCGCGCGGTCGCGGCGCGCGAGCGCGGCACTGCTGCTCGCCGGCCTGCTGGGACTCGCGGTCGGCGCGTACGGAGTGCTCGCGGGCGATGCGTCGTACGGGCTCGGCCTGCCGGTGCTGCTGGCGGGCGCGGCGTGTTGCTGTGCCGGCCTGCTCACCGGTGGGCGGCGGGTGCGGCACAGCCGGTACCGGCCCGACCCGTGGGGCCTGCCGGAGTCGCTCGTCGCCGGTTCCGGTGTGGCTGCGGCCTGCGTCATGGTCGTCGCGGCGGGGTACGCGCCGGGCGCTCTCACCCCGTCGCTGTACCCGCTGGGTTGGCCGACCGTGTCGCTGCTACCGCTGGCCGGCCTCGCGGTGGCGGCGCTGCCGGCGGTCGCCGCGCCGCCGACGCCTCGCGTGAGCGTGCGTACGCCGCCACCCACCCGCGATCGGCTACCGGAGGCGACGTGATCGAGTTCGAGCAGGTCACCGTCACCTACCACGGCAGCGCCGGGCCCGCCCTCCGCAGTGTCGACCTCACCGTGGAGGAGGGCGAGCTGTGCCTCGTCGTCGGCCGCACCGGTGCGGGCAAGTCCACGCTGCTCGGTGCGGTGAGCGGGCTCGTCCCGCACTTCACCGGCGGCGTGCTGAGCGGACGCGTACGGGTCGCCGGGCGCGATACCCGCACTCACCCGCCGCGGGAGCTGGCCGACGTGGTCGGCACGGTCGGGCAGGACCCGCTCGCCGGCTTCGTCACTGACACGGTCGAGGAGGAGCTGGCGTACGGCATGGAGCAGCTCGCCGTCCCGCCCGCCGTGATGCGCAAGCGCGTCGAGGAGACGCTGGACCTGCTCGGGCTCGCCGGACTGCGCGACCGACCGCTGCGCACGCTGTCCGGCGGGGAGCAGCAGCGCGTCGCCATCGGCTCGGTGCTCGCCGCGCACCCGCGCGTCCTCGTCCTCGACGAGCCGACCTCCGCGCTCGACCCCGGCGCCGCCGAGGAGGTGCTGGCCGCGGTGACCCGGCTCGTGCACGACCTCGGCGTCACCGTGCTCGCTGCCGAGCACCGGCTGGAACGCGTCGTGCAGTACGCCGACCGGCTGGTGCACGTCAGCCGCGACGGCTCGGTCGTCGCCGGTGACCCGGCCACCATGCTCGAGGAGAGCGAGGTGGCGCCACCGGTCGTCGAGCTCGGCCGCTGGGCGGGATGGCAACCGCTGCCGCTCTCCGTACGCGACGCGCGCAGGCATGTCGCGCCCCTGCGTACCGCGCTCGCCGCCGCGCCGGCGCCCGACCGTGGGTGCGCGCCGCGGGAGGTCGCGCTCGCGGCCCGTGCCGTGCGCGTGCGGTACGGCGCGGTCACGGCCGTGCAGGACGTCGACGTGGAGCTACGAGCGGGCGAGGTCGTCGCGTTGATGGGCCGCAACGGCTCGGGCAAATCGTCGCTGCTGTGGGCGTTGCAGGGCAGCGGGCCGCGGCACGGCGGCCGGGTCGACGTCGGCGGCGCCGACCCCGCCCGGCTCTCCGCGGCGCGCGCCCGCGCGCTGGTCGGACTCGTACCGCAGGCGCCGTCCGACCTGCTGTACCTGGAGACGGTCGCGGGGGAGTGTGCGCAGGCCGACCGCGAGTCCGCGGCGACCCCGGGCGCGACGTCCGCGCTGCTCGACCGGCTCGCACCGGGCATCGACCGTGACGCGCACCCGCGAGACCTGTCGGAGGGCGGGCGGCTGAGCCTCGTGCTCGCCATCCAGCTCGTCGCCGCGCCGGCGGTGCTGCTGCTCGACGAGCCCACCCGCGGGCTCGACTACCCCGGCAAGCGGCACCTGGCCGGCATCCTGGCCGACCTCGCCCGCGACGGCGCGGCGGTGGTCGTGGCGACCCACGACGTGGAGTTCGTCGCGCGTACGGCGCACCGGGTGGCGGTGCTCGCGGGCGGGGAGGTCGTCGCGGACGGCCCGACCGCCGAGGTGGTGGTCAGCTCCCCGGTGTTCGCCCCGCAGGTCCCGAAGGTCCTCGGCTCCGGCCCGTGGCTCACGGTCGACGACGTCGTACACACGTTGTCAGTGCCTGATGGAGCTATAGGTCGATCAGGCACTGACAAGTCATGAGCACGGCGGTGCAGGTCGTACGGGTCGGGCCGTGGTCGCTGGCCGCGCTCGCGATCTCGTCCGCGATCGGGCTCGTGGCGTTCTGCTGGCCGTTCTTTGTCGCGCCGGACGGCGGTTCATCCGACGCCGAGGCACCGCTGCTGCTGGCGGTGCTCCTGCTGCTCGCGCTCGCGGTCGTGCTCGCGCAGGTCGCCGAGGGCGGGATCGATGCGAAGGCGCTCGCCATGCTCGGCGTGCTCTCCGCCGTGGGGGCAGCACTGCGCCCGCTCGGCACCGGCATCGGCGGTGTCGAGCTGGTTTTCTTCCTGCTCGTGCTCGCCGGCCGCGCGCTCGGTCCCGGTTTCGGCTTCGTGCTCGGCTGCACGACCCTGTTCACCTCCGCGTTGCTCACCGGCGGCGTCGGCCCGTGGATGCCGTTCCAGATGTTCGGCTGCGCGTGGGCCGGCCTGGGCGCCGGACTGCTGCCGAGGTTGGGCGGGCGGCTCGAGGTGCTGATGCTCGCCGCGTACGGCGGGGCCTCGGCGTTCGTCTACGGCCTGCTGCTCAACCTGTCCTTCTGGCCGTTCACGCTCGGGCAGGGCACCGCACTGTCGTTCGACCCGGCCGCGTCGGCTCTCGCGAACTTGCACACGTACCTGCTGTTCGACCTGGCCACCTCTCTCGGCTGGGACGTCGGCCGTTGCCTCACCAACGTCGTGCTGATCCTGCTCACCGGCCGGGCCGTCCTCGCCACCCTGCGCAGGGCCGCGCGCAAGGCGGCCTTCGATGCGCCGGTCTCGTTCACGCCGCCCGCACCCTAGTTTTGCTCGGACGATCACGCGGGTAGGAGAGCGCCATGTTCCAGCAGGTGCTCGAACCGTTCGGTACGGTTCCGGGCAGCACGCTGCTCGCCCTGGTGCCGGTGGCCGTTCTGCTCTTCCTGCTCGCCGCCGTGCGGCTGTCGGCGTGGCAGGCGGTCATCATCGGCTCGGCGGTCACCGTCCTGCTCGGCGTCCTGGTGTGGCAAGCCCCGATCGGTCAGGCGCTCTCCGCGTACGGCCTCGGTGCCGCGACCGGTGTCTGGTCGGTCGACTGGATCGTGTTCTGGGGCGTGATCATCTACAACACGCTGGTACGTACCGGGGCGTTCGACGACTTCAAGTCATGGCTGATCCACCAGGCGACGGCCGACATCCGGGTGCAGGCACTGCTGATGGCGTGGTCGTTCGGCGCACTTATGGAAGGTCTGGTCGGCTTCGGCTACCCCTGGGCGGTGGTCGCGCCGATCCTCATCGGCCTCGGTGTGTTCGACCTCGCGGCGATCCGGGTCGCGGCCATTGCGAACAACGCCCCGGTCTCCTTCGGCGCTCTCGGCGCGCCGATCATCGGGCTGGCCGCGGTCACCGGCCTACCGTTGATGGAGCTTTCGGGGGCGATCGGCCGGATCGTGGCGATCCTGGCGATCGCGCCGCCGTTCATCCTCATCTATCTGGTCAGCGGTAAGCGCGGGCTCCGCGACGGCTGGCCGCTGGCAATCGTCGCGGCATTCGGCTACATCGTCGGGCAGTTCCCGATCGCGGAGTTCGTCGGCCCCTACCTGCCCGACATCGTCGGCGCGCTCACGTCGTTCGCTGCGATTCTGTTGATGCTGCGGATCTGGAAGCCGCGCCGCATGCTCGGGTTCGGCGGTCGCGAGCTCTCCGACGACGAAGCGCGTGGCGGCGCTGCCGGGTCCGAAGAGCGCCGCCCCACGGGCCGTCGTGTCAGCCGGGCGCTGATCCCGTTCGGGATCCTCGTCGTGGTCGTGATCTTGTGGACCGGGCCGTGGTCGCCGCTGCCGAAGTACGTGCCGTTCGCGCCGTCGGTGCCGTTCATCAGCTCGCTCACCGGCGACCAGGGCACGTCCAGCTGGAGCTTCGCGCCGTTCATTGCGGGCACGGCGATCCTCGCCTCGTGGCTGCTCATCCTGGCGTTCCTGCGCCCGGGCCTGCGGCAGCTCGGTCCGGTGTTCCGCGACACGTTCCAGCAGATGTGGGGCGCGCTGCTCGTCGGTCCGTTCATCTTCGGCCTCGCGTACGTGTTCAACTTCAGCGGCATGGCGAACTCGATGGCGAACGGTTTCTCCAAGGTCGGCACGGTGTACGTGGTGCTTGCGGCGATCCTCGGGTGGATCGCGGTGGCGCTCTCCGGCAGCAACACCTCGTCGAACGCGGTGTTCGGCCAGTTCCAGTACTCGGTGGCCAAGCTGCTCGGTGCCCCCGTCCTGCTGTTCCCCGCGCTGAACTCCGTCGGCGCGGAGGTCGGCAAGCCCATCGCCCCGCAGACGGCCAGCGTCGGTGTGGCCACGACCAAGTTCGTGCGCAACGAGGGCGAGGTGATCCGGTACAACATGCCGTGGACCATCATCGTGCTCGTCTACCTGATCGGTATCGGCTGCCTGTACTTCTTCCTCTTCCCGGACGCGATGCGCTTGTAGGGGGACGCCGTGACCGCACCGAGCAGTGTCCGGCTGATCGAGCTGGCCGAGACCTACAGTGCCCACAACTACAGCCCGCTGCCCGTGGTGCTCGCCGAGGGTTCGGGCGCGTGGGTGACCGACACCGACGGCAAGCGCTACCTGGACTGCCTCGCCGGGTACTCGGCGCTGAACTTCGGCCACCGGCATCCGGAGATCCTGGCTGCCGCGACCGAGCAGCTCAGCCGGCTGACTCTGACGAGCAGGGCGTTCCACAACGATAGGTTCGGGCCGTTCTGCGCCTCGCTGGCGCGGCTCGCGGGCATGTCCCGCGTGCTCTTGATGAACACCGGCGCGGAGGCCGTCGAATCGGGCCTGAAGGTCGCGCGCAAGTGGGGGTACGAGCGCAAGCGCGTGCCGGCGGACGAGGCGACGATCGTGGTGGCGCGCGGCAACTTCCATGGCCGCACCATCAGCGTCGTGAGCTTCTCGAGCGACCAGACGGCGCGTACCGGCTTCGGCCCGTTCACTCCTGGCTTCAGGCAGGTGCCGTACGGCGACGCCGACGCGCTGGCCGCGGCGATCGACGACACGACGGTGGCCGTGCTGATCGAGCCGGTGCAGGGAGAGGCGGGCGTGATCGTCCCTCCTGTGGACTACCTGCCGGCGGTGCGCCGCACGTGCACGGAGCGGAACGTGCTGCTCGTCGCGGACGAGATCCAGTCCGGCCTCGGCCGCACCGGTCGGACGTTCGCCTGCGAGCACAGCGGCGTACGCCCTGATGTGTACCTGCTCGGCAAAGCGCTCGGCGGCGGCATCCTGCCCGTCTCGGCCGTCGTCGCCGACGACGAGGTGCTCGGCGTCCTTCACCCCGGCGAGCACGGCAGCACGTTCGGCGGCAACCCGCTTGCCTGCGCGGTGGGGCATACCGTCGTCGGCCTGCTGGCGACCGGCGAATACCAGGAGCGCGCGGCGAAGGTGGGCGCGCAACTGCACCAGCGGCTGGGGGAACTGGTGGGGCACGGCGCCACCGCTGTCCGGGGAATCGGGTTGTGGGCCGGCATCGACGTCGATCCGGCTCTCGGCAGCGGCGCACGGGTGTGCCAGCGCCTGGCGGAGCGGGGCGTGCTCGCCAAGGACACGCACGGCGCGACCGTACGGCTCTCCCCACCGCTCGTGGTCAGCGAGAGGGACCTGGACTGGGCGGTCGACCAGGTCGCCGCGGTACTCGCCGGCGACTGAGGCGACCCGGGGGCTGAGCCGCCTCCATACAGGGTGGCCCAAATCACCCTGACGTTGTCGCTTCGCAGGAAGACAGACGGCCCTCTTTGCGTTTCAATGGGTGTGTGGATGAACGACCGTCGATCCGATGGTCTTCACGCCACCGAGTAGCTACCAAACAGACGTTCCTTACGAGGAGGAGATAGTCATGACGATGGTGTGGGCGGCACTTCTCATCGAGGCTGTTGCCGCGTTCGGGGTTGCCGGAACGGCGGCGTGGTTCGTGTCGATGCGTTTCGGTCGCAAGAGCCAGCCGGGAGCCGAGCTCAGCCGCTGAGCCCGCGCGCCGCAGGCTCTTCGAGCGCTTCGGACCAGCCACCGTCGCACGTGACGGCCCGACTCGATGAGAGCTGACAGCACTGATCAGTGATCGACAGGCCCCGGCCAGATGGCCGGGGCCTCTTCCGGTTGATCGAAGTTCCTTCGAAAGTTACGGTTCCAGGTCGGCCCTTTCGACGGTCACCGCGTCCCGGTTGATCACGTTCATCCGAAAAACAGCGGTGCGGTCGGGCTCCGCTCGTGGTGCCGTAGCCGTACTCCGGTGGGTTTGCGCGCGCCTTCCCGTGAGCCCGGTCAGCTACCGCGCGGTAACCGACCAGGGTTCAGTCCGACCGGGCCGGTTTTCACCAGCAGGGGGCGGCGGAGACCAGCCCACGAGCCGGCCGCGAACTGCGACGGCACCGGTGCTCGCCGCTGCGCTCAGTCCTGGTGGACGTAGCGGACGATCCCGGCGGCGAGCGCGCGGGCGATGCGGGTGCGGCCCCTTGTCCGGGACATCAGCCGCGCGTCCGCCGGGTTGCGCATGTTCCCGACCTCCACCATGACCGCGGGCGTCTCGGCACGGTTGAGCGTTCCGAGATCGCCCCGCTCGTCGATGCCGGCGCGACCCAGGTAGGTGGCGCGGTCGAACCCGTGCCGGGCCATCGCATGCGCGACGGCATGCGCGAGCCGCCCGGACCTCTTGAACGTGTGCACCGTGTAGCCGCGTACCCGGGCCGGCCGCAGCACGGTGAAGCCGTGCGCGCTCGGCGCAGCGCCGTCGCCGTGGATGGAGAGCAGCAGGTCCGCCTCGTGGTTGGCGGCGACCTGTCCCCGCTTGTTGACGCAAGGGCCGACGCCATGGTCGCTGCGGCGCGTCAGCACGACTGATGCGCCACGTCGCCGCAGCCGCTTGCGGAGCTTCTTTGCAACGTTGAACGCGAACGCGTGCTCCGGATATCCGGCGTTGGTCGCCGTGCCCGTCGTGTTGCACGGCTTGCGGAAGCCGCCGGCGTTCACCTGTCGCTGGATACGGCTCAGGTGACTACTGTTGCCGCCGTTGTGCCCGGGGTCGATCACGATGAGAACGCCCGCGAGCGGTGCCGCGCGCGTCGACGAGCTCGCCCGGCCGCTCGGGGTCCGTGGCGCGCGCGACGCCGTCGGGCTCGACGGGCTGCCGCCCGTACGGGCGGGCGTCGAGGTCCCGCTGCCTGCTTCGGAGCCTACGGGGGAGCAGCTCGACGTCACGGCCAGGAGCGCGAGCGCGATGCCTGCAGTCCTCGCTCGCATGCCAGCGAGGCTATCGGCCGGGGCGCATCACCGCCCGCATCTCGGAATCATCGGCCGAACCTATGACGTCATTACTGTATACAGTCTAGCGAACAGGCCCTCCGGGTTGAGAAGGTGCCGGGATGGAGCAGCCTCCGGCCGCGGAACGGAAGCTCAGTCGCGCCGCATTCCTCAAGGGGGCTGGCGGGACCCTGTTGTTCACCGTCGGCGGGGGAGTGCTCGCAGGGTGCGGCGGCCAGCCGAGCAACGCCGGCGGCGCCGCCGGCTCGCCCAAACCAGGGGGCTCGGCGACCGCGGCGATCAACTCCGACCCGCCCACGCTGGACTGGATGAGCACGACGGCGGACATCACCCGCGCGATCAGCTGGCACATGTTCGAGCTGCTGTTCGCGTACGATGACGACTTCGCCCTGCAGCCGGTGCTCGCCGAGGGGTACGAGGCGAGCTCCGACAACCTGACCTACACCATCGAGTTGCGCAAGAACGTGAAGTTCCACGACGGCTCGACCATGACGGCCGACGACGTCGTCGCCTCCATGAAGCGTTGGGGAGAGCTGTCCGCGGGTGGGCAGGAGACGGCAAAGCACATCAAGTCCATCCGCCCTGTCGGCAAGTCGACCGTACGTGTGCAGCTGAACGGTGTGTTCACTCCGTTCATCGGCCACCTGGGCGACCCGGTACAGGCTCTCGCGATCATCCCGGCGCCGATTGCCGAGGCGGCGGGCAAGGAGCCGCTGACAGACGAGCAGCTGATAGGCACCGGGCCGTACAAGTTCGCCAGCTGGAAGCGCGGCCGGTCCATCGAGCTGACCCGGTTCGACGACTATTCCGCCTTGGGCAAGGAACGCGGCGGGCTTGCCGGCAAGAAGACCGCGTACCTGGACACCATCAAAGCGAACGTGGTCAAGGACACGCAGGTGCGGCTCAGCGGCCTGCAGACCGGCCAGAGCGACTACGCGATCGAGCTGTCGCCCGACTCGTACGACCAGATGAAGTCGATGGAGACCGTGAAGCCGATCCTCGGCAAGCTCGGTGGCTGGTTGAGTCTCATTCCGAACAAGGCCAAGGGCCCATTTGCCGATGTCCGATTGCGGCAGGCTGCCAACGCCGCGCTGCAGAAGAAGAAGATCGCGCAGGCGGCGTACGGCGACAAGGATTTCTGGGAGCTGGACGGGTCGATCTTCTTCCCGCAGCAGGAGGGTTTGTACACCACGAAGGGTACGGAGCACTACCTCGACTACGACGTCGGCAAGGCGAAGCGCCTCATGAAGGAGGCGGGGTACAGCAACGAACCTATCCGGATACTCGTCACGAACCTGTACCCAGACCACTACAACGGCGGCCAGATCATGGCCGAACAGTTGAAGAAAGTCGGCTTCAACATAGAGCTGGAAGTAATGGACTGGCCCACCCTGGTCAGTCGGCGTGAGCAAGAAGATGCCTATGAGGCATACATCACAGTCTTTGGCGGTGGCGGAAACTTCGATCCTACTTCCGTCATCTTCTTCAACCCGTCCTATCCCGGTTTCTATCGCAGCAAGAAGATGCAGTCGCTGTTGGACGACTGGGTGAAGACGACCGACCAGGCCAAACGGATGAAGCTGCTGGCAGAGATCAACCGGGTCGTGTACGAGGAGATACCGGTGATCAAGATCGCTAACAGTGTGGAGTTGTACGGCCGTAGTGCCAAGCTGCTGGGTTACCGGCACTGGGTCGATATGCGGTTGTGGAACACAGGGTTCGCATCGACCAGTACCTAGATCCTGGAGGATCCGGGTTCGGTCTGGTGCGGTAATAGAATCGTTAAACGTGCATCAGTTTCCGAATGGCTGCTTGTTACCGTAATCTGTCGACGGTTGGCGGTCGGCGGCACGATGAGGAGTTGAGTGATGACCGACATGCGCGGAAGCGAGGCACGCTACCTTCCCGCCGCTGAGCGGCGGATCAGTCGAGCCGCGTTCCTCAAGGGAGCTGGCGGCACAATGCTGTTCGCGGTCGGCGGCCAGGCGTTGGCGGGGTGTAGCGGCAGCCAACCGAGCAATGCAGGCGGCGCGGCCGGCTCCCCTAAGCCCGGCGGCACTGCGACGGCCGCGATCAACACCGACGCACCCACGCTGGACTGGACGAGCACGACGGCGACCATAACCCGCGCGATCGCCTGGCACATGTTCGAGCAACTGTTCGCCTACGACGGGAACTTCACCGTCCAGCCGATGCTTGCCGCCGGCTACGAGGTGAGTTCGGACAAGCTGACCTACACGATCAAGCTGCGCAAGAACGTGAAGTTCCACGACGGCTCCACCATGACCGCGGATGACGTGGTCGCCTCCATCAAGCGCTGGGGGCAGATCTCCGGAGGTGGACAGGAAACCGTCCAATACATCAAGGACATCCGCCCGGCCGGCGACTCGACCGTGAAGGTGCAGCTGAAGAGCGTGTTCAGCCCGTTCATCAGCAACCTGGCTGACATCAAGCAGGCACTCACCATCCTTCCGGCGAAGATTGCGGAGGCAGCGGGCAAGGAGCCGCTGAAGGACGAGCAGCTGGTAGGCACCGGGCCGTACAAGTTCGTGAGCTGGAAGCGTGGCCGGTCCATCAAGCTGGACAAGTTCGACGACTACGCAGCCCTGAGCGAGGAGAAGGGCGGCGTGGCGGGCAAGAAGACCGCGTACCTCGACAGCATCACCGCGAACATCGTCAAGGACACGCAGGTCCGCCTCAGCGGGTTGCAAACCGGGCAGACCGACTACGCGCAGCAGCTTTCATCCGACTCGTACCAGCAGATCAAGTCGATGGGCACAGTCAAGCCTGTTCTCATCAAACCGGAGGCCTGGCTCAGCCTCATCCCGAACAAGGCCAAGGGACCGTTTACCGACATCCGGTTGCGCCAGGCCGTCAACGCGGCCCTGCAGAAGAAGAAGATCGCGCTGGCCGCGTACGGCGACAAGAAGTTCTGGGAGCTGGACGGTTCGATCTTTTTCCCGGAGCAGAAGACGCTTTACACCACCGACGGCACAGATCACTACCTCGACTACGACGTCGGCAAGGCCAAGCGTCTGATGAAGGAGGCCGGCTACAACGGGGAGAAGATCCGTATCCTCGTGACGAACCTGTACCCGGATCACTACAACGGCGGCCAGATCATGGCTGAGCAGCTCAAGAAGGTCGGCTTCAACATAGATCTTGTGGTCATGGACTGGCCCACGCTGCTCAGCCGGCGCGAGAACGAGGATGAGTACGAGATGTACATCACCTCCTTCTCCCCGTCGTTCGACCCGACGGTGGTGATCTGGCTGAGCCCCTCGTACGCCGGATGGTACCGCAGCAAGAAGATGCAGGCCCTCCTGGCGAAGTGGGTGACGACGACGGCGGACGATAAGAAGATGGCCCTGCTCGGTGAGATCAACCGTCTGGTGTATGAGGAGATACCGGTTGTCAAGGTCGTGAACAGCATCGGGTTGCAGGGACGGAGCTCGAAACTGCTGGATTACAGCTCCTGGATCGACATGCGGCTGTGGAACACGGGCTTCTCCTCGACCAACACCTGATCATCCGGGAGTCGCTCAATGAACAACGGGCAGTCGCAACGCCTGGTACTGACCGGCGACAGCATCATCACCCGTCGCCTGTCCGGCCGCCAGGACGAGTCCACCACGGAGCTCGGCAAGTACATTTCCGCGGCGACCGTCGCGTTCACAAACCTCGAGGTTCTGCCCAACGACTTCCGCGGCTACCCGGCAGTGGAGAGCGGCGGAACACACCTGGCTGCACACGGTTGGGTCGTCGACGAGCTCCAGGCCCTCGGGTTCGACGTGTTCGCGTGCGCCAACAACCATGCCCTCGACTACAGCATCGAGGGTCTGCTCGCTTCGATCGAGGCCCTAGAGGTGCGCGGCGTGCCGTTCGCCGGGATCGGCCGCACCCTCAGCGCGGCCCGGATGCCGGCCTACGTCGACTGTGGTGATACCAGCGTGGCGGTGATCTCCTGCGCGTCGACGTTCGCCAAGGGCCAGGAGGCAGGTGAGCAGGGCGCTGACATGCAGGGGCGGCCGGGGCTCAGCCCGCTGCGGTTCGACACGGTCTACGAGGTCGAACGTGAGCAGCTGGACGCGCTGCGAAACATCGCAACGGACCTGGGCCTGGAGGAGCAGCGGCTCGGCCGGATAGAGATGGGGTTCGCGTTCCCGCCGGATGACCCCGATCTGTTCCACCTGCTCGAGCCGAACCTGGGCGCCGGAAGCCTGTTGGACGCGAAGTTCAGGATCGCCAGCAAGGCAGCCGTCAAGACGAGCCCGAAGCAGCGAGACGTCGATGCGATCACCCGGTGGGTACGCGACGCCAGGTTGCGCGCCGACACCGTCATCGTCAGCCTGCACGCGCACGAGCAGGGGGCGGCCAAGGAAGAACCGGCCGACTTCATGCGCGAGTTCGCGCACGAGGTGATCGACCAAGGGGCTGACGTGGTCGTCGGTCACGGGCCGCATCTGCTGCGCGGCATGGAGATTTACAAAGGACGACCGATATTTTACAGCCTGGGTAACTTCGTCGCCCAGAACGAGCTGGTGTACAAGCTCCCTATGGATGCTTACGATCGGTTCCGCGTAGACCCTGGAAAGACACCCAGCGAAGTATTCCTTTCGCGAACAGAGAACGATCAGAAGAGCTTTCCGGCCGATAAGCGCTACTGGCAGACGGTTATGCCGATGTGCGAGCTCGTCGGGGGTGGCGTCGAGGGCATGGAAATCGTGCCGGTCACGCTTGGTCACGGCCAGGCTGCGAGGCACAGGGGCCGCCCATCTCTCGCGGCCGGCGAGGAAGCTGAGGAGATTCTGTCGCGGTTCAAGCGGCTGTCGGAGAACCTCGGCACGGAGTTCGAGGTGATGGACGGCAAGCTCCGGCCGCACCTGCGGGTCAGCGAGTACGCGTAACAAGCGAGGAGGGGCACGGTAGATGAGCGTAGGGGAGAGCGTGGCGACCGGAACGGTGGACGAGAAGGAAGCAACCGCCTGGCACGAGGTCGTGCGGCCGTACGTGAGCGAGATCGAGTCCGAGCTCATCGACGTCAGCCATGCGATCCACGCGCAGCCGCAGATACGGTTCGAGGAGACGTTCGCGAGCCAGCGTCTGGCGGAGGCGCTGGAAGCGCACGGCTTCTCGGTCGAGCGCGGAATCGCGGACCTGCCGACCGCCTTCGTCGCCCGGTCCGATCGCGCCGACGCTCCTGACGGCGGCCCCACGATCGCGATCTTCTGCGAGTACGACGCGCTGGAGGGCATCGGCCACGGTTGCGGGCACAACGTGATCGCGTCCGCAGGCCTCGGAGCGGCCCTGAGCGTGCAACGCTGGCTGGACGTCAACCCGTCGGTGCCCGGCAAGCTGGTCGTTCTCGGAAGCCCGGGTGAGGAAGGCGGCGGCGGGAAGATCTACCTGATCGATGCCGGCTACCTGGACGGCGTGGACGCCGCCATGATGATTCACCCCGGCGGTGAGGACCGGGCGGAGCGCCGGGGGCTCGCGCGCGTCTCGCTCGAAATCACCTTCCACGGGCGAGCCGCGCACGCCGCGGCCGAGCCGTACGCGGGCGTGAACGCCTTGGACGCGGCGAACCTGGGCATGGTCGCGATCGGGCTGCTCCGCCAGCAGATCCGTCCAGACTCGCGCATTCACGGGATCATCACCGAGGGCGGCGCGGCGCCGAACATCATCCCCGAGCGGGCGTCGATTCGAATGTACGTCCGCTCCTCGGAGGGAGAGTACCTGCGCGAGCGTCTGCTTCCGGCGGTCGAGAACTGCATGCGCGGCGCGGCTCTCGCCACCGGCGCAACAGTGGAGATCAACCAACCCGCGCCCGCATACGAGGACATGGTGACGAACCCTGTTCTGCGCGAGCTGGCGGAGCACAACCTGCACGTTCTCGGACGCCCGGTTCCGGCCGCATCCGAGGGCGACGGGGCGATGGGCTCGACGGACATGGGCAATGTCAGCCGCGTCGTACCGTCGGTGCACCCGCACCTGCAGCTGCTGCCCGACCTCACCATGCACACCCACGAGGCCGCCGCGGCGGCAGGTAGCGCGGAGGGCGACAAGGCCGTGGTCGACGGGGCATCGATGCTCGCGATGACCGCCGTGGCGCTCTACTCGCGACCGGACGTGATGGACGAAGTCCGAAAGAGCTTCACACCGCGTTAGCGGTGTGAGCGTAGGGAGAGCCGTTGACCGCGTACATTATCCGCCGCATCATCTTGATGATCCCGGTGCTGGTGATCGTCGGCATCGTGGTCTTCTTCCTGATCCACATCACGCCAGGTGACCCGGCCGCGGTCATCCTCGGACCGTCGGCGACCAAGGATCAGGTGGTCCAGCTCCGGCACGAGCTCGGACTGGACACGCCGATCATGGTGCAGTTCTTCACGTGGTTCGGTCATGCCGTCACCGGAGACCTGGGCGTGTCGATCTACTCGGGTAACCCGGTCACGCATGTGATCGCCACCCACATCGGTCCGACCATCTCGCTGACCGTGCTGGCGTTCATCATGAGTATCGTGATCGCCATCCCGGTCGCTCTGCTCGCGGTATGGAAGCGGAACAGCTTCCTCGACCCGACCTTCATGTCGATTTCGATCATGGGCGTGTCCATCCCCAACTTCTGGCTGGCGCTGATGCTGATCCTGCTGCTGGCCGTGAAGCTGCGAATCCTGCCGGTCTCCGGTTACGTCGCCATTGACCAGGGTGTGGGGCAATGGTTGATCCACTTGCTGTTGCCGGCGTTCGTGCTGGCCGTGCAACAGTCGGCTCTTGTGGCACGAATGCTTCGTGACGGCATGCTCGAGGTGATCAACCAGGACTACATTCGTACGGCGTGGGCGAAGGGGCTCGGCGAGCGCGTCGTGCTCACCAAACACGCCTTTCTCAACGCGATGATTCCTACGACGACCGTTATCGGGGTCGGAGTCGCGAAGCTGCTCGGCGGGGCGGTGGTCACCGAACAGGTCTTCGTTATCCCGGGCGTGGGTAACCTGCTCGTCGACTCCATCGCTCGTCGGGACTTTCCGGTGATTCAAGGGGTGATTCTGTTTACGGCGTTGATATACGTCGTGGTCAACCTGCTCGTGGACGTTAACTACGGAGTGTTGGATCCACGTGTCCGATACGATTGAAGTCCAGTCACAGGAGCGCATGCTCCGCGCGCCCGGGGCCATCCCGCGCAAGCGGATGATCGGCCTAGCCGCGGGCTGCGTGTTGCTGCTTGTGGCGCTGGCAGCTGCCACGGCATCGCTGTGGGCACCGTACTCGCCGAACGCCAGTGCTCCGGCCCACCGCCTGCTGGCTCCGTCCGGCACCCACTGGTTCGGTACGGACAACTTCGGGCGAGACATCTTCACGCGGGTGGTCTACGCCGGGAGGATCTCCCTGGCCGTCGGTGCCGCTGTGGCGGTGCTGGCGACGGCGTTCGGCACGGTGGCCGGCCTTGCTACCGGCTACTTCCGCCGGGTCGACGATGTGCTGATGCGGTTCGTCGACGGCTTGATGGCCTTTCCCTCGATCATCCTGGCGCTGGCTCTTGTCGCAGCGTTGGGCGGCAGCCTGACCAACGTGATCATCGCGTTGGCCGTCACCTCCTGGCCGATCATGACGCGTGTCGTACGGTCCTCGACGCTGCAGCTGCGAGAGTTCCAGTTCATCGAGTCCGCGGTGGCGTCGGGTACGCGTGGGTTTGGCATCATGTTCCGGCAGATCCTGCCGAACGCCGTCACTCCGATAATCGTCCAGGCGACCTTCATATTCGCGGAGGCGATTCTCGCGGAGGCAACGCTCAGCTTCCTCGGTCTCGGGGTGCCGCCGCCGACCGCGACCTGGGGCAACATGTTGGGTGAGTCCCGGGTGTACTTGACCAACGCACCGTGGATGTCGATCTTCCCGGGGCTGGCGATCGTGGTGACGGTCCTGGCACTGAACATATTCGGCGACATGCTGCGCGACATGCTGGATCCGCACTCGGTGTGAGGTGACGACGGTGCCGATGCTCGAGGTTTCGAACCTCAAGACATACTTTCGCCTGCCGCGCGGTGTGGTCAAGGCGGTCGACGGTGTCTCGTTCACCCTGGACGAGGGCCAAACCCTCGGGATCGTGGGGGAATCGGGCAGCGGGAAGAGCGTGACGGCGCTGAGCCTCATGCGGCTCAACCCCACCCCTCCCGCGTACTACGCGGGCGGGGAAGTGCTGTTCCGCGGCCAGAACCTGTTGAAGCTGCCCGAGAGCAAGATGCAGGAGATCCGGGGCAACGAGATCGCGATGGTGTTCCAGGACCCGATGACGAGCCTCAACCCGGTGCTCACGGTGGGGGGCCAGATCGCGGAGGCGGTACGGATCCACCAGGACGTCAGCCGGCACGAGGCGTGGGAACGGGCGGTCAAGACGTTGCGCGACGTCGGGATCCCGCGCGCAGACCAGCGTGCCCGCGACTACCCACACCAGTTCTCCGGCGGCATGCGGCAACGCGTGATGATCGCCATGGCGCTGTCGGGCAACCCGAAGGTCCTGATAGCCGACGAAGCGACGACGGCTCTCGACGTGACCATCCAGGCCCAGATCCTGGAGCTGGTGCTCGAGCTCCAGGAGAAGTACAAGACCGCGGTGATCATGATCTCGCACGATCTCGGGGTCGTGGCGAAGCTGGCGGACGAGATCATGGTGATGTACGCGGGTCGTCTCGTGGAGACAGGGCCGACCGACCCTGTCTTCTACGATCCGCTGATGCCGTACACGTGGTCGCTGCTGCGGTCGCTGCCTCGGCTGGAGACCGCAGGTCAGGTGCGGTTGCTTCCGATCAAGGGCCAGCCACCGAACCTCAGCGCGTTGCCCTCCGGCTGCAACTTCTCGCCGCGATGCCCGTTCGTGGTCGACAGGTGCCACGAGGTCGATCCCGGCCTGACGGAGAAGCGGCCCAACCATTCGGCTGCCTGCATCCTGTCGCTTGACGAGTTGGAGGCCAGCAAGCAGCGGGCGGACGCGGAACTTGGAGTGGACGTATGAGCAAGGAGCTGACGAGCGAGCCAGAGGTAGGGGCCGCCCGCGGGGGCATTGTGGTGGTGAACCCGACGGCACCTGCCGAAGGCGAGCGAGGAAGCGAACGCGGGGCAAGCACATGAGCGGCGGTACGAGCACCGAGGCGCTGCTCGAGGTCAAGAACCTGAAGATGCACTTCCCGATCCGCACGGGCGTGCTGAAGCGCACGACCGGGCGCGTGCGGGCCGTTGACGGGGTGGACCTCACCGTACGGCGAGGCGAGACGCTCGGGCTCGTCGGCGAGTCCGGTTGCGGGAAGAGCACCCTCGGCCGGTGCCTCCTGCGGCTCGTGGAGCCGACAGAGGGAGAGGTTCTGTTCGAGGGCAAGAACATCCTGAAGTACAACCAGGGGCAGATGGCGCGGGTGCGCCGGGAGATGCAGCTCGTCTTCCAGGACCCGTACGCGAGCCTGAACCCGCGCATGCGCGTCGGCAGCATCATCGCCGAACCCATGCGCGGCAACGAGGCCCGCGCCGTCCGCAAGCGGCGGGTGCAGGAACTCCTCGAGATCGTCGGTCTGAACCCCGAGCACTACAGCAGGTTCCCGCACGAGTTCTCCGGTGGGCAGCGCCAGCGCGTCGGGGTGGCCCGGGCGATCGCGATGCGGCCGAAGCTGATCGTCTGCGACGAGCCGGTGTCGGCGCTCGACGTGTCGATCCAGGCGCAGATCCTGAACCTGTTGCAGGACCTACAGAAGGAGTTCGGCCTGACCTACGTGTTCATCGCGCACGACCTCTCGGTCGTCAAGCACATCTCCGATCCGGTCGCCGTCATGTACCTGGGAAAGATCGCCGAGGTGGCGAGCCGGGAGGAGCTCTACGACTCGCCGCGGCACCCGTACACGGCATCCCTGCTCTCCGCGATCTCGCTGGCGGATCCGGTAAGGGAGCGAGAGAAGCAGCGGATCGTCCTGCGCGGTGACGTGCCCTCGCCGGCGAGTCCGCCGAGTGGGTGCAACTTCCACACCCGCTGCCCGCGAGCCCAGGAGTACTGTGCGGCCAACGAACCCGAGCTGGAGTCGCAGGACACGAACGGGGGCAACGGGCACCGCGCCTCGTGTTTCTTTCCGGTGCTCGAGGGTCAGGACGTTGGTACGGCGCCCAGCACGCCGCCGTACCGTGCCGGCGAGACGGCGGGACGGCAGGTGCCGTGAGCCAGGAGGGCCGGCTCGCCGTGGTGGGCGCGCGCATCGTCGATGCGGCGACCGGGCGGGACGAGGTGGGCACCTGCGTGCTAGACGATGGCGTCATCGCGGATGTCGGGCCCGACGTCGGCGTACCGGCCGGCGCGGACGTCATCGAGGCTGAAGGTTTCGCGCTCCTGCCCGGCCTCGTCGACCCGCACGTGCACATTCCCCGAGCGGGTCGGGAGCGCACTACCGCGCACGAGATGCTCGTACGCGCCGGCGTCACCACGGCCGTGGAGTTCGCCGACTTTCGCGGGGTGCTGGCGCAGTGGACCGCATCCGCCGCGGGCCTGACCGTACTCGGGTTGCAGGCCGTACCGCCCCTCGTCGAACCGATAACGGACGCCCGGGCACGCGCTGAGGTGGAAGTCGCACTCGACGCGGGCGCTGTCGGCATCAAGATCCTGGGCGGCCACTACCCGTGTAGCCCGGAGGCGTCGGCCCAGCTGGTCGCGGCGGCGGACGAGCTGGGCGCGTACGTCGCGTTCCATGCCGGGACGACCGCGCACGGCAGCAACCTGCAAGGCATGGAGGAGGCCATCGCGCTCGCCGAAGGCCGGCCGTTCCACCTGGCGCACACCAACGCGTACCTGCGCGGCGCGGTCGACGATCCGCTCGCGGAGAACCTGCGCGCATTGCGGCTGCTGCGCGAGCACCCGGAGATCCGTTCGGAGGCGCATCTGGCGCCGCTGAACGCGTGCTTCGGCGGTCTCGTCGACGGCGAGCCGCGCGACCACATCGTTCGCAACTGCCTGGCCCTGCGCGGCTACCCGCCGGTAGCGGAGGGCATGGAGAAGGCGTTCCTCGACGGATACGCGCACGTACACAGCGAGACGTCGCGGGGGATTGAGCTGGTGACCGGGGCCGCGGGTTTGGCCGCGTGGCGCGACTCGCCCGATGGCGGCATGCTCTCGTTTCCGGTGAACCTGCGGCTTTCCGCGTACCTGCAGACGTGCGCCCGGGTCGGCCCGGCCGGGGGCCTGGCGTTCGAGGGACCAGGTGACTTCGTGGTCGACGCGATCTGCTCCGACGGCGGCACCTGGCGCAATGTCATCGTGGACCAGGGGCTGACGCTCGTCCATCTGGGCGCGCTCACCCTGCTCGACTTCGTACGCAAGGCATCCTGGCATCCCGCGCGGATGTTCGGCCTGCAGCGCAAGGGCACCCTGTCGCGCGGCGCCGACGCCGATGTGGCTCTCGTCGACCTCGAGCGACGCCAGGTGCGGACGACGATCGCGGCGGGCCGGGTGGTGTACGACGGCACGACCGCTACGGGGACAGGCGGCACGGTGCTGACCACCGAACGTGGAGCTGGCGCAGTTGCGGCCCATGGCGTCCCGCATCGAGTGCTCGACCCCGCACCCCGCTGTAGCTAGCCACGCTCGGGCACCCGGCTCATGAAAGGAGGAGCCGGGCGAGAGAGCGCGCCCACCATCGTTCGACGTCGTCGGGTGACCAGCCCCGTTCCTCGGTGAGTACGCGGTAGACGTCGATGTTGCACAGGGCGGCGTAGGTATCAGCGGCGTAGGCGGCATCCACGCCTTCCCGGAGCCACTGCACGGGCCAGGTACAGAACACGCCGTGATGGAGCTGATCGGCTCGGTGGCGTCCGTCATCGTAGGCGGTCTTGAGCTCGGGCTGTGACTGCCCGGCGTCGTGCAGGAGCGCGAGGACATCGCCGCCACGTTCGAAGATTCGCCGGTCGGTGCCGATCATCGCCGCCAGCTGGGCGATGGGATCCTCGCCTGCGGCCAGCACGTCCTCGACGGACCCAGCGGCGTGCGCGGCGGCATCGACCGCGTCGACGAGGGCACGGGCCAGGCCGACCTTGCTGCCATAGACGGCATAGACGGTCGGTTCCGCCACCCCGGCTTCCTGGGCGACATCACGCATCCGGGTCCCGGACCACCCGTAGGCGAGGAACAACCGACGCGCCGCTGCGGCGATCTGCGCGCGGGTGGCCTCGGCTTGTTCGCGGCGGCGTGGGGAGTCGTAGCGCCGCCGGCGCTCCTGTTGCCGGATCTCGCTCCGCGCCTTGCCACTTTCGGTGAGCCGACCTATATTCATAAGGGTAAGTCTACAACAGGCGCTGATATACTTGGAGGCCTTCGATGCCAGTCCAGCTCGATCACACCATCGTCACGGCCCCGGACAAGCGGGTGGCCGCGGAGTTTCTCGCCGACATCCTCGGCCTGCGCGTGGACGCGCCGTACGGGCCGTTCCTGCCTGTCGAGACGGGCAACGGGGTCAAGCTCGACTACATGGACGTCGACGCAGACCACATCAGTCCACAGCACTACGCGTTCCTGGTGACAGAGGACGACTTCGACGCGATCTTCTCGCGGATCCAGGAGAGCGGCATCACGTACTATGCCGACCCGCACCGCGACGAGGTGGGACAGATCAACCGCAAGGACGGTGGCCGCGGCGTGTACTTCACCGATCCCAACGGGCACAGCCTCGAGGTCATCACCCGGCCGTACGGCAGTGGCGAGTAACCGAACCCGGCGGCGCCACCGTCATGATTGCTGACGACTGACACGGCGGTGCTTCTACCGGCTTCCGGGACTCCGGCCATAGCCATGATCATGAAGGGTCTGCCGTGTTCCAGCACGGAGCATCCTTCATGATCAGCAAGCGTTGGTCAGCTGGTCGGCCTGGCTCGCGATCGTGTCCGCCACAGTGGTGAGCGTGCGCAGCGCCGCCGCGATCGCGGGCTGCTCCGCGCTGCCGCGCCGGACACAGGTGAGGATGCGCCGTACGGGTATCGGGTCGCCGTGCAACGGCACGCGGACTGTGGCGTACCCGGCGGGCAGGTGTGCGAGGCGGGGGATGAGCCCGACGCCGAAGCCGCGTGCGATGAGGGCGGCACCGGTGTCCCACTCGCTCGCTTCGTGCGCGATGACCGGCGTGAAGCCGGCGGCCGCGCAGGCGGACAGCACGAGCTGGTGGTACGGGCTGCCTGGCCGCGCGACCACCCAGGGTTGATCGGCGGCATCGGTGAGCCGGACGGTCTTGTTGGTGGCGAGCGGATGGCCTTCTGGAACGACGAGGTCCAGCGGGTCATCGAGCAGCGAGCGTTGTTCGAACCTCTCGTCGGTCGTGGGGGGAAGACCCGGTGTGGCAACCACCACAGCGACGTCCGCCTCGTCGGCGAGCAGCAGATCGAAGCAGTCCGCCGGTGCCGCCTCGATAATGCGAACCGCGAGGTTCGGCCAGGACTCGCCTAGCCGGCTGACCACCGGCGGCAGCACCGCGGACGCAGCGGTCGAGAACCCGCACAGGCGCAGCATCCCGCTGACTCCCTTGCTGGTGGCGGCGAGCTCGGCTTCGATCTGCTCCCAGCGGGCGTACAGCTCGTCGGCCCGGGCGATCAGCGTGTGCGCAGCCGGAGTGAGGCGTACTCCCCGGCCGTGCGGCGACACCAGCGCGACGCCGAGTTCGGCGGATAGCTGGCGCAGTTGCCACGACACCGCCGACGGTGTGAGGTGCAGCACCGCTGCCGCCGAGGTGACGGTCTGGTGCTGGGCGAGCACCCGCAGCGTCTGCAGGCGGCGAAGATCGATCATGAAATCATTCTTCACGATTCGATGCGAAATCTCGAACTGGATTTCGGTCGTCGACGCGACGAGACTCGGAGGTGGTCCCGCTGTTGGTTGTCACCAGGAGGTCGCGATGGCCGATATGCACGCGCACCAGTCCGGGTACCGCGGGTTACTCGCCCGCCTCGACGACGGCCCGGTGATCTGCGCCGAGGGGTACGTGTTCGAGCTCGAACGCCGTGGGCACCTGCAGGCGGGCGCATTCGTGCCCGAGGTCGTACTCGACCATCCCGAGGCGGTACGCGAGTTGCACGACGAGTTCATCCGTGCCGGCTCCGACGTGGTCGAGGCGCTGACGTACTACGGGCACCGGGAAAAGCTGCGCGTCGTCGGCAAGGAGGACACGCTCGAGGAATTGAACAGAACCGCGTTGCGCCTCGCGCGAAGAGCCGCATCCGACGCGGCCGCGAAGCTGGGGATCGAGCAGCCCCTCGTGGCGGGCAACGTCTGCAACACCAACGTCTTCCGCTCAGACGACCGCCAAGCGGCCGTGAGGGTACGCGGCATGCTCGACGAGCAGATCGGCTGGGTGACCGAGGAGGGCGTGGACTTCGTCATCGGCGAGACCTTCTACTCCTACGGGGAGGCCCGGATCGCCGCGGAGAGCATCAAGGCGTCGGGGCTCCCGGCCGTGATCACGTTCGCGGTGCCCGCCGGCGGAACCCTGCTCGACGGCTATCGGCCCGGCGAGGCCGCCAAGCGCCTTGTCGACGACGGTGCCGACGTCGTCGGCGTGAACTGCTTCCGCGGCCCGGCAACCACGCTGCCGCTAGCCGACCAGATCCGCGAGGCGGTCGCCTGCCCGGTCGCGGCGCTGCCGGTTCCGTACCGCACCACCAGCACGAACCCGACGTTCTTCACCCTCACCGACGAGGAAGGCGAACCAGCGCCGAACGGACGTCCGTTTCCGACAGCGCTGGAACCGTTCCTGTGCACCAGGTACGACGTCGCACGGTTCGCACGCGAGGCCGTGGCGTCCGGGGTGCGGTACCTCGGCCTGTGCTGCGGTGGCGCGCCACACTTCGTCCGCGCGATGGCGGAGGCGGTCGGGCGTAGTCCAGCGGCTAGCGTGCACTCACCGGACATGAGCAAGCACTTCGCCTTCGGTACCGACCCGCGGGTGGACCTACAGGGCAGGTCGGTGGCCACGGCGCTGTGACTTGGAACGCGCCGAGGAGGTGATGACGCGTGACCGTCGAGTCGATGGACCCGCTGCTGCAGCCGTTAGACCTGAGACACCTGCGGTTGCGCAACCGCGTGGTCAGCACATCCCACGAGCCGGCGTTCTCCGAGAATGGCATGCCCAAGGACCGGTACCGCCTGTACCACGTGGAGAAGGCGAAGGGTGGTCTCGGGCTCACCATGATCGGCGGTTCGTCGATCGTCGCGGCCGATAGCCCACCGGCTTTCGGCAACCTGGCACTGTACAAGGACGAGATCGTGCCGTGGCTTTCGCGGCTCGCCGACGACGTGCACGAGGCGGGCGCGGCGGTGATGTGTCAGGTCACCCACCTGGGGCGCCGGACCAGCAACTATGCCGGTGACTGGCTCCCCGTCGTACACCCGTCGTCGATGCGTGAGCCGGCACACCGCGCGTTCCCGAAGGTGGCCGAGCAGTGGGACGTCGAGCGCATCATCGACGCGTACGCCGCCGGCGCGCAGCGCTGCCAGGCCGCGGGCCTCGACGGGATCGAACTGCAGGCGTACGGGCACCTGCTCGACGCGTTCTGGTCGCCTGCCACCAACCACCGCGACGACGAGTGGGGCGGTGACCGGGAGCGCCGGATGCGTTTCCCGCTGGCAGTGCTGCATGCCGTGCGGGATGCCGTCGGGCCGCAGTACGTCGTCGGCCTGCGGATGGCGGTCGACGAAGGTCTGCCGGACGGCGTGTGCGCCGAGGAGGGTCTGCGGATCGCCCGACGGATGGTCGACGCCGGTATCGACTTCGTCAGCGTCATCCGCGGGCACATCGACTCCGACCTGGCCCTGTCGCAGGTGATCCCTTCGATGGGGACGCCCGCCGCGCCGCACCTCGAGTTCGCCGGCGAGGTCCGCAGGACCGTAGGTGTCCCGGTCATGCACGCGGCGCGGATCGCCGACGTCGCGACCGCCCGGCACGCGATACGCGACGAGCTGGTCGACCTGGTGGGAATGACCCGCGCGCACATCGCCGACCCGCACCTGGTGGCGAAGGTGCGCAGCGGCCAGGAGGACCGTATCCGTCCGTGCGTCGGTGCGAGCTACTGCCTGGACGCGATCTACCAGGCCGCCGACACCAAATGCATCCACAACCCGTCGACCGGGCGGGAGGCCGAGCTGCCGCAGCTCGTTCAGCCGGCCGGTACGGCACGTACGGCGGTCGTGGTCGGGGCGGGCCCAGCGGGTCTCGAGGCGGCCCGGGTGCTGGCTGAGCGCGGCCACCGCGTGGTGGTGTTCGAGGCCAACGATGCCGCTGGCGGGCAGCTGCGGCTTGCGGCGCGTTCGCCGCGGCGTCGTGAGTTGCTCGGGATCGTGGACTGGCGTACCGGCGAGTGCGCTCACCTGGACGTGAAGCTCACGTACAACACCGTCGCCGACGCCGCCGACGTGCTCGCCGAGGACCCGGACGTGGTCGTGATCGCGACGGGTGGTCTGCCGGACACCTCGTTCCTCGAGCACGGCGCCGAGCACGTGGCCGACAGCTGGGACGTGCTCGGCGGTTCGCTTCGTATCCGCGGTGATGTGCTGCTCTACGACGACAACGGCGGGCACCCCGCGATGGACGCCGCGGAGATGCTGGCGATGGGAGGTTCCCGGCTGGAGTACGTCACGCCCGAGCGGACGGTCGCCGCCGACGTCGGCGGCATGAACACCCCCGCGTACTTCCGGGTGTTCGCGGAGCACGACGTCCGCGTCACGCTGAACACCCGTCTCACCGGGGTCGAGCGACGAGCGGACGGCGTGGTGGCGCAGCTGTTCAACGAGTACGCCGGCACCCGTAGCGAGCGCCGCGTCGACGCGGTCGTGGTCGAGCACGGCACGCTGCCGCAGGACGAGCTGTACTTCTCACTCGCATCGGACTCGTCCAACCTGGGCGAGGTCGACCACGACGCGCTGCTTGCGCTGCGACCGCAACAGGTCGTACGCAACCCCGCCGGGCGGTACCAGCTGTTCCGCATCGGCGATGCCGTCGCCAGCCGGAACGTGCACGCCGCCGTCCTCGACGCGTACCGCCTCTGCTCCGCGCTGTAGTCCGACCAGGACGGCTAGAGATCGAAATGGAAGACCTCGTACGCGACCCCGTACCTGCAACCCAACCGGGCGCCTGCCGGCCGGGAGACGCCCTCGAGGAACTCCTCGGGGTCGGTAGTGCCCTCGCCGAGGCCGCGCAGGTACGCCTCGTGCGCGCGCAGCGAGGCGACACCGCGGTCGAAGTGCTCCGTCACGTCCACACCGTGCCGCGACAGCGGCGAGCTGGCCGCCCACACCTGGCGTACGCCCTTCCACGGCTGGAGCCCCTCTTGCTCCAGCTCGGTGAAGACCCAGCGGTTGCCCGCGTCGCGCACGGCATCGACGACGGCACGGCCGGTCGCGATGTGATCGGCCTGGTTGAGCAGCACGTCGCCGTCCCAGGTGTCGCGCAAGTTGTTGGTCAGGACGATCTCCGGCTGGTGTCGGCGGATCGCCCGGGTGATCACCCTGCGCAGAGCGACGCCGTACTCCAGGATTCCGTCCGGCTGGCCAAGGAACTCGACCTTGTCCACCCCCACCACCGCGGCGGACGCGCGCTGCTCCTGCTCGCGCACCTGCCGGCACTCGTCCGGCCGCACCCCGTCGATGCCCGCCTCGCCGCTGGTGACCAGCGCATAGGTGATCTGCTTGCCCTGTGCCGTCCACCGCGCGACGGCCGCGGCGGAGCCGTACTCGAGGTCATCGGGATGGGCGACCACGGCGAGCGCCCGCTGCCAGTCCTCGGTCAGCGGGTCCAACGGGGTCGGTCTCTCGGCCATGGGTTCTCCTCTCGCTCGCCTCGATCATCTCAGCCGGCAGACCCAGAGCCATAGGCTGCGCAGATGACCTCATGGCCATCGACGGTCTAGCGGAACCGCTGGTACGGCTGAGATGGTGCGGGCGTGAGGTACGGGTTCGCCATCGACCAGCGGACGTGCATCGGCTGCCATGCCTGCACCGTCGCGTGCAAGACCGAGCACGAGATCCCGGTCGGCCAGTTCCGTACCTGGGTGAAGTACGTCGACAAGGGCGAGTACCCGGCGAACACCCGCGACTTCGCCGTCATGCGGTGCAACCACTGCACCGACGCACCATGCGTGGAGATATGCCCGACCGGGTCGCTGTTCAAGCGCGACGACGGCATCGTCGACTTCGACAGCGACGTGTGCATCGGCTGCAAGGCATGCCAGCAGGGCTGCCCGTACGACGCCATCTACATCGACGAGGACTCGCACACCGCGGCCAAGTGCAACTTCTGCGCGCACCGGGTCGACCAGGGCCTCGAACCAGCCTGTGTGGTGGTGTGCCCGACCCACTCCATCTGGGTCGGTGACCTGGACGACTCGCAGAGCGGCATCTCGCAACTGGTCAGCACGCACGAGACGAGCGTGCGGGCGCCGGAGCAGGACACCAAGCCGAACGTGTTCTACCTGGGCGCGGACCAGTCGACACTCGACCCGCTCGCCGCGCCGGTCGATGACAGCTACTTCGCCGCCGAGCCCGATCTGTTGCGCCTTGCCAGGCAGAACGACGGGTACGGCGACGAGGTCACCGGCGCGAAGACGACGCTGAACACCGCACACCCGCGGCCCTGGGGTTGGCGGGTCACGACGTACCTGTGGACCAAGGGCGTCGGCGCCGGAGCGCTGCTGCTCGTCGCGATCGGCTTGGCGTTGGGTCTGGACTTCGGTGCCCTCGGCAGGTGGGTCGCACCCGCGCTCGCGCTCGCTGGTACGGCCGCCACGGGCGCGTTGCTGGTCTGGGACCTCAAGCAACCCAAGCGTTTCCTGCTCATGTTCTTACGGCCGAACCTGCGCTCGTGGGTGACGCTGGGCGCCGGGGTGCTGTCGTTGTACGCGCTGCTCGCCGTGATCTGGTTGGTCTTCGGTGAGCTGTCGGCGCTGCGCTGGCCGGCGATCCCGCTGGCCGGGTTGACCGCCGGTTACACCGCTTTCCTGTTCGGCCAGGCGGAGGGCCGCGACCTGTGGCAGTCGCCGCTGTTGCTCTGGCATCTGCTCGCGCAGGCCAGCATGGTGGGCGGCGGTGCGCTGCTCGTGGCCGCTCCGTTCGTCGGTCTGGGCGGCGGGACGCGTACGTACCTGGTGGCCTGCGTCATCGTGTCGATCGGCGCGCACCTGCTGTTCACGGCCGGCGAGTTCGGCGGCCGTCACGCCACCCGGGGCGCGGCGGTTGCGGCGCGCATCGCGGTGCGCGGGCGCTACGCACGCACGTTCTGGACGTCCGCGGGACTGGCGGTGATCGCCGCAGTACTCACCGGGTTTGGCCAGTGGCCCGCCTTCGTCGGCGCGCTGGTCGCGCAGGCAGCGCTGCTCACCTACGAGAGCGTGTACGTGCGCGCCGGCCAGGACGTTCCGCTCTCCTGAAGCGAAGGGGATCCCATGACCACGCTTCCCGGTGCCCGTAGCCACGAGCACCTGCGCAACTTCCCGCCGCCGGAGGAGTGGGACCACCACGTCCAGTACGACGCCAAGGCGCACCCCCGTAAGGTCGCGCGCGAGTTCATGCTCATCCCCACGACGTGCTTCAACTGTGAGTCGGCGTGCGGGCTGCTGGCGTACGTGGACAAGGGTGATCTCTCGGTACGCAAGGTTGAAGGGAATCCCGCGCATCCGGGCTCGCGGGGCCGCAACTGCGCCAAGGGCCCGGCGACGATCAACCAGGTCAACGACCCGGAGCGGATTCTCTACCCGCTGCGCCGCGTCGGTGAGCGGGGGAGCGGGCAGTGGGAGCGGGTGTCGTGGGACGCCGCGCTCGACGACATCGCCGCGCGGATCCGGCGCGCGATCGAGGAGGACCGGCGCGACGAGATCGTCTACCACGTCGGCCGGCCCGGGGAGGACGGGTTCGCCGAACGGTTCCTGCAGGCGTGGGGCGTCGACGGGCACAACACGCACACCAACATCTGCTCGGCAGGGGCGCGGTTCGGCTACGGCATCTGGGGTGGCTACGACCGGCCCTCACCGGACCACGCGAACGCGCGGGTGATCCTGCTGCTCTCCAGCCACCTGGAGACCGGCCACTACTTCAACCCGCATGCGCAGCGCATCATGGAGGGCAAGCTCGAGGGCGCTAAGCTGGTCGTGCTCGACCCGCGGATGTCCAACACCGCCTCGCACGCGGACCTGTGGCTCGCACCGTGGCCCGGCAGCGAGGCCGCGATCCTGCTCGCGGTGGCCTCGCACCTGCTGCAGACGGGCAAGATCGATCGGGACTACCTGCAGCGATGGACGAACTGGCGGACGTACATGGCCCGGCTGCACCCGGACGATCCCGACGATTTCGCGGTGTTCATCTCCAGGCTGACCGAGGACTACGCCGGCTACACCTTCGAGTTCGCCGCGGCCGAGGCGCGTGTCCCGGCGCACAAGATCGCCGAGCTTGCCGAGATCGTCGCCGAGGCCGGTGAGGCGTTGTCGGCGCATGTGTGGCGGTCGGCGGCGGCGGGAAACCTGGGCGGGTGGCAGGTGGCGCGCTCGTTGTTCTTCCTGAACGTGCTGACCGGCAGCGTCGGGACGGTGGGCGGTACGAGCCCGAACGGCTGGGACAAGTTCATCCCGCACGGCCCGACCATGCCCGAGGGCCATGACGTGTGGAACGAGAAGATCTGGCCTCCGGAGTATCCGCTGAGCACCAACGAGATGTCGATCCTGCTGCCGCACCTGCTCGCCGAGGGTCGTGGCACGGTGGACGTCTACTTCAGCCGGGTCTACAACCCGGTGTGGACCAATCCCGACGGGTTCAGCTGGATCGACGCGCTCAAGGACGAGGCGAAGCTCGGACTGCACATCGCCCTGACGCCGACGTGGTCCGAGACCGCGACGTTCGCGGACTACGTACTCCCGATGGGCCACGCGACCGAGCGACACGACACCCACTCGTACGAGACACACGCCGGGAAGTGGCTCGGGTTCCGCCAGCCGGTGCGCCGGGTCGCGATGGACAAGCTCGGTCGCGAGTACCACGACACCCGGGACTCCAACCCGGGCGAGGTGTGGGAGGAGAACGAGTTCTGGTTCGACCTCTCGTGGCGGATCGATCCGGACGGCTCGCTGGGGATACGCAAGTTCTTCGAGTCCCCCTACCGACCCGGGGAGAAGGTCACGGTCGAGGAGTACTACCAGTGGATCTTCGAGAACCGGGTCCCCGGCCTGCCGGCCAAGGCGGCCGAGCAGCAGCTGACCCCGTTGGAGTACATGCGCAAGTACGGGGTCGTGGAGATCGCGCGCGATACCTACCGGCAGGACGAACGCGTCCTCACCGACGATGACCTCGATGGCACGGCGGTCGACGAGGAAGGTGTGGTGCGGCAACCAGTGACGGCTGAGAGCACACCCCCGCTCGTCGGCGAGGCAGGGGCAGTGGGCGTCCAGCTGGACGACGGATCGAAGGTCGCCGGCTGGCTCACCCCGAGCCGCAAGCTGGAGCTGTACTCCGACGCGGTCGCCGACTTCGGGTGGCCCGAGCACGCCACACCCGGCTACATCGAGTCGCACGTGTCGCACCATCGCCTGGACGAGGAGGCCGGGGACATGGTCCTGGTCCCCACGTTCCGGCTCCCGACCCTGGTCCACACCCGTACGGGCAACGCCAAGTACCTCAACGAGATCGGCAACAC
>JBOHBN010000289.1:0-8774 GCA_050698355.1 Streptosporangiales bacterium
GACCACTTCCAGTGGTGCGAAATCGCCAACCAGACGCTTACGAAAAAGTCGTGGGGCCTGTTCGCCCAACCGGCGTTCACCCGGTTAAGCACGGTCGCGGACATGACCAGTCGCGGCATGTCCTTCATCCGGGTGGGCATGGAGCCGGACCGGGTCGCGGAGAACTTGGACTATATTCGGGGCGGTAGCTATTCACCTGGGGTGAGTGCTGGTGGTAGCCAGGCGCCGGTGGTGAATAGTTCGCGTAGGACCTGGAGTTTGTCGCGTCCCCATTTGGTGGCGGTGTCCAGGTAGGATTGCACGATGGCGAAGTCGGTCAGTCCGGTCAGGGTGCGCCAGGCGCCGCCGGAGGTGCGTTGCTGGACTTTGACGGGTCTGCACGCGCGCTCCGCTTGGTTGTTCGTGAACGGCACCGACAGGTCCACGGCGAACCGAAGGATCATGTTCTCGTAGCGTCGGAACCGGCTGATGAGTGTGCGTGCCTTTTCGGCGAGCTTGCTATGTTCGCCCCGGTTGTCGGTATCGCCGCGGGCCAGGGCGCCCAGGTAGTGGTTGCGGATCCGTTTCAGGGTTGCCGTTTCTAGCCGGTCGGCGCCGTGCTCGCGGGCGGCCACGGCGGCGTGGTGGGCCTCGGCGAGGGTGGTGGCCATCGCGGCCGCCCAGAGCTGACCGTCGGGGTCGGCGTCGGAGATCGCCCGCAGGTCGCGGAGCAGGTGCGCGCCGCACCAGGCGTGTATCGCCGGTAGGTGCTCGTAGCCGACGTAGCCGTCACGCACCAGCACCCCGGTGAATTCGGGAAGCACTCCACCGGCGTCGATGGTGGCAGCCGAGCGGTCCCCGACGTGCATCAGCGTCAGATACTCGGTGCAGGCTACGTGCACATAGGCCAGGGACCCAGCGGCGCGGCCGGGAGTCTCGTCGACGTGCAGCAGCGAGGCTGTGCCCAACAGGGTGCGCACGTGGGCGAGGAAGGTCTTCTCCAGTTGACGGGCCGCCCGCCCCCGGATTCCGGCCAGAAACCCTGTTGAGACATCGAGGCCCGTCAATGTTTCCAGCACGTCACGGGCCCGACCAACCGGCAGATAGTGGGCGCATGTCAGCAGCGCCGCGCGAGCACACGCTTCGGGCCCTATCCGCACCGGTGACCCCGGCCCGGTCACCGCCGCGGCATGGCAGACCGGCACCACCGCCGGGTCGTCCCAGCCCGGCGTCGTGATCGCGCCGCAGCAGCCGCATATCTTCGTCACCCGCTGGTACTCAGTGACCGTCGGCGGTGGAGGCGCAGACACGTCGACGACCTGACGTCGCTGGCGGCCGTGTTCTTCGACCCCAGCCAGCGACGCATCACAGGTATGGCAGCGATCCGGTGCGATGACCAGCCTGTCATCGGGGTCATCGAGGAGACTGCGCGACGTCGAGGACGCCCCCGGCTGTTTGCCCGGCTTACGCCCCGACGAGGTACGCGACGAGCGCTTGCTCGCCGGTGTCTTCGCCCACGGCGCATCCGAGGAAGGCGGACGCGAGGAGTTCGAGGAGTCCATCCTCAGCTGGCCCCGCAGCTCGGTGTTTTCCGCCTCAAGTTCCTCGATGCGCCGGTCCCGCCGGGCCAGAGCAGACTCCAACTCCCCGACACGCGCAAGCAACCACTCAACGCGCTCCTCCAGAGAGACCGAACCCGACACACAAAGATCATCGCAGACGACCGCTCACACGTGATCAACACCCCCAACCAGCTGAACAGCTACCGGCGATCGTCTCCTCGTCGAGCACGGCGGCGCCCGCCGCCAGTCCGTCCTGGATATGGGTGACACCGCGCGTGTCCCGCTGGGGATCAGCGTCTGGCGAGCAGCCACGCCGGCCCGATCGGTGTCGGCGCGATGCCGGGTCGCGGTACCAAGGCAATGACGTCGGGGCGCACTGTCACCTCAGGCATCCCCGCGAATACCACACCGAGTGGGAAGTGGGAGCACCCAATACCTGTCCGTGCGCGCCGTCCGGCGGTCTGCACCTACCCGTCCGCTGGACGGCGCGCAAGGAACTCAGCGTCGCGCATTCCCACGATGCGTGCTCACAGCGTGATCACGATCTTGCCGTGGACGTGGCGTCCGGCGTGCAGTGTGACGGCGTCGCGGATCTGCTCGATCGGGAAGGTCGCGGTGATCGGCACGGTGATCGTGCCGGCGAGGATCGCGTCGGTGATCCGCTCCAAGGCATCCGGCGCTGCGTCGACGCCGCCGGTGGCACGCACGCCGCCGGGAGGGTTGGGCCCCGCGGCGATCGTGGAGATCCGCTCGGGCGGTACGCCGAGCGCGAGCGCGGCCGCGGCCGTCTCGGTGCCGAACAGATCCGTCGCCGCGGTCACCCCGCCGGAAGCCAGTGTCCGTACCCGGTCCGCGAGTCCGGGGCCGTATGACACGGGTTCGGCGTCGAACTGCCGCAGGAACTCGAAGGTGCCCTCCGAGGCGGTGCCGATCACTCTGGCGCCCGCGAGCGTCGCGAGCTGGACGGCGAGCACACCGACACCGCCCGCGGCGCCACCGATCAGGACGGTGTCGCCGGAATGCAGATCGACCGCCGCCAGAGCCGCGGCGGCGGTCGAGCCGGCCACCGCAAGCGTGCTCGCCACCTTGTCGCTGACGCCCTCCGGGGTATGCCAGAGCGCCTCGGGTGACGCCTTGACCACCACGAAGTCGGCGACGGCCCTGCCAAGCGCGCCGCCGTAGACATGGTCGCCCACGGCGAAACCCGTGGTGCCGTCGCCGACCTCGTCGACGGCACCGGCGAAGTCGTATCCGAAGCCGGACGGCACGGTGATGCCGAACTGGTCCGCCGCCTCGGGCGTCGAGGCCAGCAACCAGTCCATCGGATTCAGGCCGGCGGCCCGCACCCGGACACGAACCTCGCCCGGGCCGGCGTGCGGCTCCGAAACCTCCTGCAGTTCCAGTACCTCGGGGCCTCCGAACGTCTCGTAGATGACGGCTCGGCTCATGAGTGGGCCTCCAACAGACCAGTGATGGGACTTAGTACCATCACTATACACCAGCGACGGGACCAAGTGCCGTACACTGGTGCGATGGCCCGCTGGCTACCGCACGCATCGCAGCGACTCGTCGTCGCCGCCCTCGACCTGTTCGCGGAACGGGGCTACGAGAACACCACCGTGATCGACATCGCGGAGCGCGCCGGGCTGACGAAGAGCACGTTCTTCCGGCACTTTCCCGACAAGCGCGAAGTGCTCTTCGGCGGGGGCACGATGAGCGGCCTACTCGCCGACGGGATCGCCACGGCGCCGGCCGCGGCCACTCCGCTCGAAGCGGTGGCTCATGCCCTGGACGCGGTCGGGAGGGACGCGTTCACACCCGAACGTCACGAATTCACCGTCCGCAGGCGGGCCGTGATCGCGGCCCACGCGGAACTGCGAGAGCGCGAAGCGCTGAAAGGACTCGCCCTCACCGCGGCAATGACCGACGCACTCAAGCGGCGCGGCGTCGCCGACCTGACCTCGCGGGTGGCCGCGGAGCTGGGCGCGCTCACCATGACGATCGCCTACGAGCGCTGGAGCGAGACAACCGACGGTGACGAGTTCGGCGATGTCGCACGGCAAACCCTCACCGAGTTACACGCAGCCAGTGCCCGGTGCTGACACAGGCTGGCCGTGCAGCGCCACGGGGCGCTCGGTCCGATGATCGGCGTCAACGACCGTCACCCTGACGGCAGCCTCACGGACCCAGGATGAGGAAGTTCTTTGCGGTGCGGCCGAGCGCGTCCGGATCACGGCGTGGATCGTTCCGTGGCCCCGCGCCATCCGTCCGAGCGGGTGACGCCGTCCATCAGCAGGTCGAGCAGCCGCTCGGCCTGCACGCGCTGGTGGACAGCCCCGGCCACGAGGGTGACACCCGCCAGCGACATGAGGATGTCGGGTGAGGGCACGTCCTCGCGGATCACCCCCTGGGTGATCCCCGCGAGTCGGAACTCTTCGATCGCTCCCGTCAGCTGCTCACGCGTCTGCGAGCTCAACTGCTCGTCATTCTGCAGGAGGGTCTTGAGGGTGTCGGCCATTCCGTGCTTGGCGGCGAGGTAGTCCAGCACCTGGGACATCCACGCCCGCAGTGCGCGATCGGCCGGCAGCTCGCTGAGGGGGCCCGAAGTGTGGGCGCAGAGCCGGGCCGTCTCGTATCGGTAGGTGGCGTCGACGAGCTGCTCGCGGGTCGGGAAGCGTCGGTACAGGGTGGCGATCCCGACGCCCGCGTCATTCGCGATCTGTTTCAGGGTCGCGGCGGCACCGTCCCGGGCAAACGCCAGGGCGGCCGCGGCGAGCAGCTTATCCTGGTTGGCCCGTGCGTCGGCCCGGATCGGCCGGCCGGCCGGATCACGCATGCCGTGTGTCCTCTCGGCTTGCCATGTGGAGTCGGCTCCACTTAGGGTGACGACTAAGCGGACCTGACTCCGCTTGTTGGGACGGTAGCAGGTCGCTGCCGGCCGTTCCGTCGAACCGCGATTACAGAGGGGCCGCTCACGTCATGAAGTACCGCACGCTGGGTAGTACAGGAGTCCACGTCAGCTCGCTATGCCTGGGCGCGATGATGTTCGGGGAGTGGGGAAACCCCGATCATGACGACGCGATCGGCATCATCCGCACCGCGCTCGACGCGGGCGTCAACATCATCGACACGGCCGACGTGTATTCGGGCGGCGAGTCCGAGCTCATCGTCGGGAAGGCGATCTCCAGACGGCGCGACGATGTCGTCCTGGCGACCAAGGTGTCGAGCCCCATGGGCCCCGGCCTCAACGAGCGCGGTGCCTCGCGGCGCTGGATCGTCCGGGCCTGCGAAGAGAGCCTGCGCCGCCTGGGCACCGACTACATCGACCTGTACCAGGTGCACCGGCCCGACGCCTCGACCGACCTCGACGAGACCCTGGGCGCACTCTCCGACCTCGTCCGCGCGGGAAAGATCCGCTACACGGGGTCCTCGACGTTCGCCCCCTCGACGATCGTGCAGGCGCAGTGGACCGCCGAGCGGAGGCAGCGCGAGCGCTTCGTCTGCGAACAGCCGCCGTACTCCGTCCTGGTCCGGGGCGTCGAGGCCGACGTGCTGCCCACCTGCGAGACATACCGGATGGGGGTACTCGCCTGGAGCCCACTGGCCGGGGGCTGGCTGTCCGGCCGCTGGCATCGCGACGCGGCCGACCTGTCCAGCCACCGCACGCAGACGATGCCCTTCCGTACCACGCTCTCCCACTACGACTTGGCCGTACCGGGTAATCGGGCCAAGCTCGACGCCGCCACCGAGCTCGCCGGCATCGCCGACGAAGCGGGCCTGACACTGATCCAGCTGGCGCTGGCGTTCGTCACGACGCACCCCGCGGTGACCGCGGCGATCATCGGTCCGCGCACCGCCGAGCATCTGCACGACCAGCTGAGCGCCGCGGACATCACCCTGGATCCCGCCGTCCTCGACCGCATCGACCGCATCGTGCCACCCGGCACCAACCTCAACCCCGACGACGCGGGATACAGCGCGGACGTCCTGGCCGAACCGAAGCGCCGCCGCCGCACCGCCGTGCCGTGAACCGGGTGAGCCGTCTCGCGGCCGCGCGCAGCGGGATCGGGGCCCGCCCGGGCGTTGTCGCGCACCGCGGCCCCGGCAACGCCGCTTATCGGTCAGGCAGTGCGATCGAGACCATGTACCGGATCGCGTTCAGGTCGACATCCTTGGCCAGCGTTGTTTCCGCGGGCGCGTCCTTGAGCTTGATGACGTCCTCGACACCGAGCAGCGTGCGGAACAGGCGCGGCAGCACAGTGCGGCCGAGTAGGTCTTCCGCAAGTACCGCGCTCTCCGCGCGCGCCAGGTCGTACCGCTCGACCAGGTACGCGGTAAGCCGCTGCTGGGTGGTGGCGAACATGGCGTCGAAGTACGCGTTCGAGCTGCCCGGCAGCCACTCGGCCTCCGCCATGCTCAGCCGGCAGGTCCGCACCTGGGGTTCCCACACCATCAGCTGGCAGAATCGCCCGCAGAACAGCGTCACCGCCTCCGCGGGATCCTCGGCGTACGCCTCCGGAGTTCGCAACTTGCCCAGGTACAGCTCGCGGACGAGATCCAGCACCGCGAGGAACAGCTTGTCCTTGCTCTCGAAGTGCGCGTACAGCGACCGCTTCGAGGTCCCGGCACGCGCCGCGACGGCGTCCATCGACGCCCGGTCGTAACCGGTCTCGAGGAACACCTCCTTGGCCTCCACCAGGATGTGGCGGCGCAGCTGCTCGCCCCGCAGCTGCGGCTCACGTACTCGGCTCATCGGCTTGCATCCTCAATAAGTAAACGGTACGGTATAGTTTATCTAGCTGGTTACGTTGCCCCAGTTTGCAGGAGAAATGCCGTGATCGTCGTCACCGCCCCCACCGGGAACATCGGACACCAGGTTCTCGACAACGTCCTCGCCGCCGATCGGCCGATGCGCGTCGTCGTGCGCGACCCGGCCAAGCTGCCCACCCACACCCGCGACCGGGTCGAGGTCGTGGCGGGCTCGCACGGCGATCCGGAGGTCGTCGCCCGCGCGCTCGACGGCGCCGATGCGCTGTTCTGGCTGAGTCCGGGCAACGCCCACGCCGCCGGCGTCGAGGAGAACTACGTCGGATTCACGCGGCCAGCCGCCGAGGCCCTACGCGACGGCGGTGTCAAGCGCGTCGTGGACGTCAGCACGCTGGGCCGCGGCACCCCGTACGCCGACCGTGCCGGAAACGCGACCGCGTCGCTGGCCATGGACGACCTGATCACCGGCACCGGCGTTGCGTTCCGCGCGCTGGCGAATGCCTCATTCATCGACAACATGCTGCGGCAGGCCCGGGTCATCAAGGAACAGGGCACGTTCTTCGGCACCGTCTCCCCCGACCTTAAGCTGCCGACGGTCGCCACCCGCGACATCGCCGCAGTGGCAGCCCGCCTGCTGCTCGACACCACCTGGACCGGCCAGGATGAGGTCCCGCTGCTCGGGCCGGAGGATCTGTCCCACAACGACATGGCCGCCGTGGTCTCCGAGGTACTCGCGGCCCCGGTCACGTACCAGCGGATCCCACCGCAGGCGCTCAAAGACCAACTCACCGGCCTCGGCGCGTCCGAGGCCATCGCCCAGGCCATGCTGGACATGCTGACGGCCGCCGATAACGGCCTGTACGCCGGCGTCACCCGGACCCCACAGCACGCCATCGACACCCCCACCACCTTCCGGCAGTGGTGCGAGGACACCCTCAAGCCCGCGGTGCAGACCGCCTGAGACCGAGTGTTGCGACGGGGGAAGTGTCCGACACTGACCCTTGAGACCCACCTGCCGCAACATCTACCAGCCGTTTAGTAGATTCACCGGTGTAGCACCTCAACGAGACCAACGTCGGAGATTCGGGTGCACATCGATCGCGCGACATGCGAGCAGTACGGAGCATGCAGCTCGTCGCACCGGGCGCGTTCGAGCTGGGCCGGCGACGAACCTGCCAACCAACCGCCCACCAATCACACAGGCGTGAATTCGAGTAGCAAATTCGTCGGCGCCCTGGTGAAAACGCCCTCTTCTACGGGGTTGAAACCCTCGCTGTAGCGAATATCCCGCATTGCGTCCAGCAGTTGTCCGGTCCCGGCCTCGACCTCGGTCTTGGCTAGCATCGAACCGACGCAGAAATGCCTGCCGAGGCAGAACGCCGTGTGATTCGCGCCTGCGGAGAACGCCCGGGTGAGATCGAGGTCCTCGCGGAAGATATTGAATGTATCGGGATCGGAGTATTTCCGCGGGTCCCGGTTCGCCGCCGAGATCAGGCAGGTGACGGTGCGACCCGCGCCGAGCAGGCCGCCGGAGAGTTCCACGTCCTCCTTGGGTTGCCGCATGATCATGTGTACAGGCGGCGAGAAGCGCAGCGTCTCGGCGAATACCCGAGGGATCAGGCTGCGGTCGTCACGAACTGCCGCCATCTGCTCGGGGTGCTCGACGAGATTCTTGAACACACTCGCCATCGCCTTGTCAGTCGTTTCTCCACCAGCAGTGAGAAGCAGGCTGCAGAACGCCTTGATCTCGTGGTCGGTCATCCTCAACCCGTCGATCTCCGCAGTGCACAGCGTGCTGAGCAGATCATCGCCGGGATGCTCCCGCCGCTCCTGAATCAGCGGAATCATATAGTTCTCGAACTCATCCTTGGTCTGCTGACCTCTCGCCATGACGTCAGGGTCCTGAGCCAGGTTCGACAGGAACGCCATGATCGAGCTGTACCAACCGTGGAACCTGTCATGATCCTTTTTCGGCAACGCCAGCATATCCACGATCACGTTGATCGGGAAGCGCGTGGCGAACTGGTCGACCAGGTTTACGTGGCCTTCGTACCGGAACCTGTCGATCAGCTCACGAGCATTCTTTTCGATGACCGGCACGAACTTCTCGGCGAGGTCGCGCCCACGGAACGCGGGCCCGACCAGGGACCGGTGGGTGGAATGCTCACGACCCCCCATCTGCAGGATTGTGCGTCCGTGTACCGGCTCAAGCTGCCAGCTGTAGTTCTCACTGGTGAAGATCGCATCCTTGAATGCCCGCTCGACATCCTCGTAACGACTGATCACGTAGCTCTGAGTCTGCTCGTGCCAGATCAGCGGGAACTCCTCACGCATCTTCTGGTACGCCGAGTACGGATCCGCCGCGAACTCCGGCGACAGAATGTCCGGGGCTGCAGTACTCGCGGCCATCAGCCCTTGTCTCCTTGCAGGTTACCTACCGGTCGTTTGGTGTATTGAATGTAACAC